>NZ_CP090557.1:3900000-4247174 GCF_021484805.1 Tellurirhabdus bombi
CAGTACGAAGGGCCAGTCGATGGTGTCGGTACGTTTTGTCGCCCGTGTGCCCAGTCAGAAAGCGAAGCAATTCAGTTGATTCGAACGTATTTCGTAAACCGATAACGGACGTTTTTTGGGTTATTTACTGGCCCTCACGATGCTTACCGCTTCAGTGCTGTTGATTTATTCCGGGCGATTCACGCGTAATACGGGCGACGCCATTCGTGTCAGCCAGTAGTTACCTAATCCGGTCGGGGTTTTCTCCGGCGAATGCAGCCCAGCCACCTTTTTTACTTTTCTTGCTGCTCGTGGTTTTCGGTGCGCCAGGGAGGGCATTTTCGTGGAAATGGTGACAGATCGCAATAGCCAGGGCGTCGGTGGCATCAAAAAAGGCGGACTCAATCTCGACTTGCAGCAAGTGCCCTACCATGTGCGCCACCTGTTCTTTTGACGCGTTGCCATTTCCGGTTACCGACTGTTTTATTTTCCGGGGGGCGTACTCCACAATGGGAATGCCCCGCGAAAGTGCCGCCGCCATCACAATGCCCTGAGCCCGCCCCAGTTTAAGCATCGCCTGAATGTTTTTCCCAAAAAATGGATCTTCAATGGACATTTCATCGGGAGAAAATTGATCGATCAGTTGCAGCGTGCGGCTATAAAGTTTCTCTAGTTTTAGCTGGTAGGTGCTATATTTGCTCAGGTGAATAACGCCGCATTCGAGCATTTTCATTTGCCTGTTCTGCACCATAATGACGCCGTAGCCCGCCACCATTGTACCGGGATCGACACCAAGAATGATTTTTTCGGCAGGAACAAGGGGTGTTTTCATAAGTGTTCGGTCGTACGGCGTTGTCAAGTTTTTATGCAAGATAAGGAGTTCTATTCGCTACCAACCCATAAACGGTCTCAAAAAATCATTTTTTGGGTTAAAATTGCCATATTAACCGGCGTCGTTGGCTTTGTGGCCTATACGTTTCATCGCCAGCAACACGACTGGCGTTCGGTTTTGACGTATTGGCAACGGGCAAACTGGGCCAGTTTTTCAGGCGTGGCGCTTTTGCTGCTCATTCCGCTGAACTGGGCGCTGGAAGCGCGCAAGTGGCAAATTCTGGCGCAGCGGGTTGCCCGCATTTCTTTTTGGGAAGCCTACCAGGGCGTTTTGGCGGGTCTGTCAATGAGCTTCGCCCTGCCCTCCCAGGTGGGCGACACGGCCGGGCGGTTGCTTTCCCTGCGTACGGCTCGCCGCTGGGAAGGGCTTGGTGCCTCCCTGGTAGCCGGCGGAATGCAGTTTTACGTGGCTTTATTTTTTGGTTTTCTAAGCCTGCTTATCCTGCGATTAGACGCCACGGCACCTACTTCCAACGCGCTTTTTCGTTATTTATTCTGGCCTTTGCTGGGGCTGCTTGCTTTGGGCTTGCTGGTCGCTTCGTTCCGAAAGCGATTGGCGACGTCGGCTCCCCGCTGGCTAAAACCCTACGAAAAATACTGGTCCGTGGCGGCTTACTACACCTCGGCGGAGCTGATTCATGCCTTTCTGATTGCCTCGCTTCGTCACCTGACCTTTACGGTGCAGTTTGCGCTTGCCCTGCAACTTTTTGGCATTGAGCTTTCTTTTCGCGATATGTTTTCTGGCATTGGGTTGGTTTATCTGGGCAAAACAATCATTCCGGCGTTTAATCTGCTCAGCGATTTAGGAGTTCGGGAAGCAGCCTCTCTGTTCGTGTTCAGCCAGTGGGCGGTTCCGGCTCCGCAGGTTCTGTCGGCCACCCTAACCCTCTGGCTCATCAACGTCCTGATTCCCGTTCTGGTGGGCCTGATCGGGGTTTGGAAACTTAAACCCACCAACGCCTGAGTATGCTGTACATTTTAGCCGGGATTTTGGGTATTTACGCCGTTTTTACGTTGACGCTGTTTCTTGTCTGGATTAAAAACAAACCACTTCCACCGGCTCCGGCAGTCAACCAACCAACCATTACGATCATTATCCCCGTTCGGAATGAGGAAAAGACACTGCCTAAGCTGTTGGCGGATTTAGAGCAACAAACCTATTCCAAAGCCTATTTTGAAGTTATTGTCGCCGATGATTCGTCAACCGATAATACCTTGTCAATCACGCAAAATCTGATTTCTCAGGTTTCCTACCCGCTTCGGCTCCTCCCGCTCCCCAACGAACGCACGGCCTCGCCCAAGAAACGCGCCATCACCGCCAGCATCGCCCAGGCCACCGGCGATTTGATTGTTACCACCGACGGGGACTGCCGCGTGGGGCCACGCTGGCTGGAAACCATCGCTATGTATTACCAGCAAACGGGCGCTAAACTCATCAGCGGGCCGGTTACGTTCACCGCCGAACAGACTTCTTCTGATTTTTTACAGACCGTCGAAGGCAGCAGCCTGATCGGGGCCGGTGCCTGCACGATGATGCTGGGCGTGCCAACGATGTGCAACGGAGCCAATCTGGTTTACGAAAAAAAGGTGTTCAGCGAAGTAGGTGGATTTTCCGGCGTCGATCACGTTGCTTCCGGGGATGATGAGTTGTTGATGCACAAAATTGCCCGGCAACACCCCAACGATATACATTTTCTAAAAAACTCGGCGGCCATCGTTCAGACGTCACCGCACCGATCCTTTTCGGCTTTTTACCACCAACGCAAACGCTGGGCCAGCAAATGGCGTGCCTACGAAAGTTACCTTCCTTCGGTGTTGGCGGTGTTTATTTTTTCGGCCAACGCTGCTTTTTTAGCGACTCCACTTCTTTTTTTCCTGGGTAGCCTGACTGGTTTTCAGGCATTCTTGCTCTTCTTGTTGAAAGTCGCGCCCGAATGGCTGTTTTTGGGACAGGTTCTGGTATTTTTGCAAAAACGAAAGGCGGTAGGCTGGATACTCCCCACGCAGTTTGTTTATTCGCTCTACGTGGTTTTTTTTGGCCTGGCTGCTCAAAAAAAGGGTTTTCGCTGGAAAGATCGCGAGCTAAATTAGACCGGATCGGCAGCGTATGGCCGGAACGGTATCTTGAATAACGGGCAACCGGGTTTTGCTGCGCTAGCTATGTTTTTACACAAATCAAATTTTCTGCTTCGGGTAGCTTATCCGCGTTTTCGCTGGCGTGTTCGCACCCAGGAGCCCGTCATTTACCTGACTTTCGATGATGGCCCTATCCCGGATGTTACCGAGTCAGTTCTGGAAACGCTTCATCAATATCGGGCCAAGGCTACCTTTTTCTGCATCGGTGATAATGTTCGGAAACATCCTTTCATTTATCAGAAAGTCGTGTCCAGTGGAAACGCGATCGGCAATCATACGTTTAATCACTTGAATGGCTGGAAAACAGAAGATGCGGTTTATCTGGAAAATTTTGCCCAGTGTCAGCAGCAACTCCATAATGCGACCAACCTGATGCGGCCACCTTATGGGCGTATTAAACGCAGCCAAGCGCGGGAGGTGCTAAAAACGCACGAAATCATTATGTGGGACGTCTTATCCGGTGATTTTTCGCCCAATCTGACGCCCGAAACCGTTCTAAAAAAGACCATTCAGTATACCGAACCCGGCTCCATTCTGCTTTTTCACGATAGTCTGAAAGCCCGCCGGAACATGGAATTTGCCCTACCTCGCGTGTTGGATCATTTCTCCCAAAAAGGCTATCGTTTTGAACTTTTACCGTTTACGGCCCCCGCCTGAACTTACGATGATTGACTCAATGACTTTAATCGACACCCACGCCCATATTTACGATCCGCAGTTTACCGACGATTTCGACGCTCTTTTGGTCAAGGCCGACGAAGCCGGAATCCGCCAGATTTGGATGCCTAACTGCGCCCGCGAAACGATTGACAGCATGATGGCTTTGGCCGAACGCTACCCCGACCGCTGTTTGCCGATGATGGGCTTACACCCCTGCTACGTAACCGAAACGGTTGAGGCCGAACTGGCGGCCGTTGAGAGCTGGCTGAGTCGCTACCCGTTCATGGCTGTTGGCGAGATTGGGCTGGATTTTTACTGGGACCTCACGCACGTTGATCGGCAGTTCGAAGCCTTTCGGACGCAGTTGCAATGGGCTTCTCACTACAAGCTCCCCATTTCCATTCATAGCCGTTCCGGTCACGACCGAAATGCCTTTACCGAAGCGGCTGACCTGATCGAAAAACTAGCCTTACCAGATTTGACTGGCATTTTCCACTGCTTTATTGGTACGCTGGATGAGGCGCAACGAGCTATCGATCTGGGCTTTAAACTGGGTATTGGTGGCGTTTCAACGTTTAAGAACGGCGGTCTGGACAAAGTGCTTCCTCACGTCGATTTGGCGCATTTGGTTCTGGAAACGGACGCGCCGTATCTGGCCCCGGTTCCCTATCGCGGGAAACGCAACGAACCCGCCTACATTAAACTTATCGCCCAGCGAGTTGCGGATTTAAAGCAAGTCACCTTGGCAGAAGTAGCCGACGCAACCACGGCCAACGCCTTTTCTTTTCTGAAAAATTTCCCTGTATCCAACCATTAATCCCGTGAGTTACCGTACTGTTCACATTAATCCTGTTTTGCCCAATACGCCTCGCTCCTCGGTGCTCGTGATCTACACTGGAGGCACTTTAGGTATGGTTTACGACCGAAATAATGATCAGCTTGTTCCATTTAATTTTGAGC
Organism: Tellurirhabdus bombi; assembly: GCF_021484805.1. Classification (NCBI taxonomy): domain Bacteria; kingdom Pseudomonadati; phylum Bacteroidota; class Cytophagia; order Cytophagales; family Spirosomataceae; genus Larkinella; species Larkinella bombi. The sequence continues at coordinate 3,904,627 of NZ_CP090557.1, forward strand.
AAGTCCTCGATCACGTTCCCGAAATTCGACGCCTGGATTTTGAACTGACCGTGATTATTCTGGATCACCTGATTGACTCCTCGAACATGCAGCCAGCCGTTTGGAGCCAGTTGGGACATATCATTCGGGATAATTACGATGAATACGACAGTTTTGTCATTCTCCACGGAACGGACACGATGGCTTATACGGCTTCGGCCCTGAGTTTTATGCTCGAAGGCTTGAACAAACCGGTCATTCTTACCGGTGCTCAATTGCCCATTGGCGTAGCTCGAACCGATGCCCGCGAAAACTTCATCACAGCCCTTGAGATTGCCGCTGCGCAGGAAAATGGTCAGCCGCTTGTGCCCGAAGTCTGCATTTATTTTAATTCGATGCTTTTGCGGGGTAATCGGGCCAAAAAGAAAGAAAGTGTGCACTTTAACGCCTTTCACTCTGAAAACTACCCGCATCTGGCAATGGCAGGCGTTCGGATTGAATACAATACACCTTTCATTACGCCTTACCAACCCGATGTCAAGCTGACTCTTCACCATCGGATGGAGGCGCGGGTAATGGTTTTGCCCTTATTTCCGGGCATTAGCCAGCCGGTTGTACAGGCTATTCTGGAATTGCCGACACTGCGAGGAATTGTCCTGGAATCCTTTGGAGCGGGCAACGCGCCTACAGATGCCTGGTTCCTGGATGGTCTAAAACGGGCCGTTGATCGAGGGATGATTATCTTCAATGTGTCGCAATGCGATGGGGGTCGCGTCACGCAGGGACGTTACCAAACCAGCAAGCATCTTGACCAAATCGGGGTGGTGAGCGGCGCTGACTGCACCGTTGAAGCAGCCATTACGAAACTCATGTTTGTGCTTGCCCAAGAATCGGACTCCGCGACCATTCGGAAACGACTGGCCGAGCCCATTTGTGGCGAAATGAGCCTGTAAATGACAAGCCGATTAAGCCAATGAGCGAAAGAGTGATTGAGAGAAAGAGCGAATGACTGGCCGACTTTCGGTCCGTTGACCCTGTGGATAATTTTGCCTGATTACTGAAGTAGTTGAGCAAAGTTAAGTCAGGTCATTTCCAAGCATAAAACATTGAAATTACGCACCTTATGCGCTCATTCATTCTTTCGCTCATTCAATTAATGGTTACAAATTCGAATACCAACTGAAAAGCCCAGCCAGCTATCCAGGCGACCATAATCGCCCATTAACTGGGAGTCGAAGATAGGGACCTCAACGGGGCGAATCGTTGGTTTTGGATAAATTCGTTCGCTATAATAGGCATTAGCCGTGGGACCAAACGTCAGGGCCAGATGCCGCGTTAATTTTTTCTCCAACGCAACGGCAAACCGAATTTGTGAATTACCTGCCTTCTCAAAGAGACCTCCGCCGGGCAGGTGGTAAATCCCTATCAGATCGGTATTGAGCATCCAACCACGACCGAAATCAAACGCCCGGCCAAAGCCATAGCCAGCACTCCAGCGCACTTCATTGGGCTGCATTCGATTAACACCCGCGGTAAAAATATTATAGAATCGCTGGTGCCCTGTTTTAAAAGCAATGTTGGCGGTATTTAGCTCATCGAACGACACTTCCAAACGTCGGTAACCCTCTTTTACGTAACTAAAAAAGCCAAGCGGGGCCTTTTCGGATGATTGAGAAATATTGATGAAGCCCAACTGCCGCCCCCGGCTAACCCGACCGGCGCGGTTGAAGAAACCCGCGATCTGCGTTCCGGTTAAATCATTTCCCACTACGTTGAAAAAGCCCGCTAGTTGCGTTCCCTTCATTTGCTCCGCAACGACATTCCCAAAACCAGCCAGTTGGAAACCTTCCATATCATGCCCCGCCACGTTGAGGAAACCAGCAGCCTGAAAATTACCACGCGCATCGCCATTTACCATGTTTGTGAAGCCCGCCACTTGCACACTGCTCGTTAGATCGCCCAGTACCAAGTTATAAAAACCCGCCGCCTGCACCCCGGTTACAGAACCTCCGATTGTGTTTCCGAAGCCAGCGGCCTGAACGCCCCGGAAACCTTGGCCATCTAAATTAACGAAGCCCGCCACCTGAACGCCATCTGACAGCCCACCTACCAGATTCGAAAAGCCCGCCACCTGCACGCCGCTGGCCCTACCCTGATCGATATTCAATACGCCCCCAATTTCGACCCCAGTCATTCCTAATGAATAGCCCGCAAGAATGTTGTACGATACCCGGTTAATAACCCGGGCACTCAAGGTATGATTGGTTCCGATGAAAGGCACGAAGGATACCTGAAGATCCCGGTACAGGGTATCACCGCCCATGTTCGCTTCGTGAATGGCCTGCCTTTTAGACAAAACCCAACTCATAAATTGCTCTTTACTGCGCTGCAATTCCTGTTTAGCCTGGTTCCAATCAATTTTGTTGGTGGATGAGCTAGCCGCAGGAATCGGATTTGTATCGGTCACCACCGCAACCACGGGTGGCGTACTCGGTATGTTTATCACCGGGCGGGTGGTATCCTGCCGCACGCGTACCGGCAACGTTTGTATCGAAGCGGTTTGCAAAGGCGATGCAACTAACCGAATATCAACTGACTGTGATTTTTTTGCCGCTAAGGTGACGGTCTCTCCGTAGTAATATTTCTTCCGTACTTCAAGCTGCACCGCCGGTACTTCGGCGGGTAGCTTCAAACGAAAATATCCGTATGGATTACTGACGGTGGAAGCCAGCGAAGTTTTCTCGTAGATACTGGCCTGCGGAATCCGGTTACCCGTCTGCCGATCAACGATGTAGCCATCCAAGATGAAACTTTTCGGTTCCGGGTCCGGGACGGCGGCCCGCCGCAAAATCACGTGATTTCCTCTGAATTTATACTCAATGCTTCCTTTGAAGAGGTGCGTCAAAACTGACCGCACGGGTAAGCCACCGCCCGGCGTCCGAAAGGTAACCAATGTGCCTTCATTAAAAATAACGGGACTATACGAAAAGAAAAATTTCCCCTCGCGGGCAATCGACTTCAAGGCAACATCAATTCGTTCATTCCGTATATCGACCGTGATGAGTCGATCCAGGGGCGGAATGTCGGCAAAAGTGGATTTGCTACCAAGTAATAAGGTGGCAAAAACAAGTATAAGGATACGGTGGGGATTCATGTAGCTTTGTTGGTTTGGGCAATGCGCAGGGGATGACTTAGTCCCTACGCTTTATTCCCGGCATTCTTCTCCGTACAGGTAATATTGTTGCCCTTCATGCCGCCATGCAAGCCTTAATGGTTCAGCCGTAATTGTCAGCACCGAATCAATTGACTGGTTGTGGTCAAAGCCAACCGTGAGGCGGCAATTAGCTAATTTTGCGTTACTTAGTCGAATATCCGTTCGGTATACTGTACTGAGCGTGCGGACAATATCTTCCAGCCGCTCGTTTTCAAACAGCAACTGACCGGTTTTATAGGCAAATAAATTAGGATCAAAACGAGGGGCTCTTTGGATGGTATCTTTGGCAACATCGTAACGGGCCTGTTCATTTTTGGTTAAAAAGATCTGCTGCTTTTTAACGGCAAACTGCACTTTTCCCGTCTTCACCGCGACTTCCACATCCTTGGTGTAAGCCCTTACACTAAACGACGTTCCCAACACCTGAATGGTTGCCTGCCCCGCTTTAATTCGGAAAGGCCGGGCGGCATCGGGTTTTACCTCGAAAAAGGCTTCACCCGTTAACACAACCTCCCGGCTGTCGGCGGCAAACCGCTCAGGATAATCGATGCGGCTGTCTTTATTGAGGAAAACCTTGGTCCCATCCGGCAGCAGGCGCTCAACCGTTTTGTTTTTACTCTTTACGGCTACCTGCGCCACCAAGTCCGGGGTTTGTTGCTGCCGGAGTTCCCGCCAGCCAAACCATCCAAGGCTCATCAGCAAAACCACCGCCGCTGCCACCCGCCAGTAGGCGGTCCAGGTCGAACGGGGCCGCGTTGGTAGCGGCCGAATTTGGGCTTCAATCGTGGGTTCTTCCTTTCTTTCAGGCTGCAAGTCAAGCTTTATCCCGACTGGTTTCTCTGTTTCAGCCGGCGCTTTCATACGCCCTTTCATTTTTGCCCAGGCAGCATCTGTATCTACGGGCGCTGGCGTATCCGATGCCTTGTGTTTTAATTGTCCGGCCGTCTCCCAAATTCGCTCGAAGCGGCTAAACTCCTGCTGTTCATTGCTTTCGGTAAGCCAATGACGAACCCGCTCCGACTCATTCGCGTCGGATTCACCCGCCAGGAATTTACCCAGCAGGCTGTCATCTATTCGGTTTTCGGGTTCTTCGGCCATACTACACGGTAGGAACTTGACGAGCTGGCAATTGGCTCTTTTGGTTCACTAGTTCTTAAATCAAATTCTTAACAATAAATCAAAAGAAATCAGCTAAGCTATTCAAACCCAATTCAAGGATCAATAAGGGTAAATAATCGGCTAGTTCCGTTCGCAAAATACGCAACGCTTTTCCAATTTGATTTTCTACCGTTTTGATAGAAAGTCCAAGACGATCAGCAATTTCCTGGTATTTTAATTCTTCAAAACGACTCATTTCAAAAATAAGCCGACATTGCGTAGGCAGTTGCTGGATGGCTTCCTGGAGGCGCACCGACAACTCATCCGCAATTAGCGTCTGGGTGGGCGTTTCTGCCGATTGAATGCCATCATAAGCTGCCTGCTGCTGGTATTCGGCCTGCACGGCTACGTGCCGCAACCGGTTCAGGCAACGGTTATGCACCGCCCGGTAGAGATAGGATTTGAGCGAAACCTGAATGTCTAGATTTTCCCGCTTTTCCCAGATAGTTAGAAAAACTGCCTGTACCGTTTCCTCCGCATCATCCCAGTCTTTCAGAAATGTATTCGCGTACTGACAGAGCACCGAGTAATACTGCCGAAATACTTTTTCGAACAGCGACTCGTCACCTTGTCGTATGGCTGCTACAATGTCCTGGTCTGCAATTTGCACGAGCTTGCTTTGAATTTTTCTCTCGCAAAGCTACAATTCTTTTGATTTGAACACACTGCCATTTACTATACGACACGGAAAAGTGACTTTCCCCCTATCCGTGGCTACCTTTTTTCTGTTATAGTCAAGTCGCTGCTCTTGTTACAGGTAACAGTACGGATTCGCTGGTTATCAAACGGCTAGTATTTTGCAAGGCCAAGCGACTATTGGTATTCAGGTTTTTCTTAATCATGATTTGAATTAAGCCGCATTTCATTACTCTTTTTCTATTATGCATTTAAGCATGATAGTACATACATCAATGTATTTTATTGGCATTTAAGTGATCGTTCAAGAGGCATTTAATTAATGTGAATACACCATTTTTTTCATTTACTAATTCACATTGATTTATAAAAACTTGACTGCTTTAGGGCATTATAAAAGTTTTTATTGACTTACTTAATTTTATTTCAATAGTTTTGTAATCGTTCAGCATGTATGAACGCTTTGAAGACCAACACCTATTTAAATCTTACAAGAACATTTAATCAATGAAAGAGAAAAAAATTCGTTTCTTCTCTCCGCAGGACAACGAAGAAACAAAACCGAAACCTGCCAAAGAGCAAAAGGAAGCCGCTCCAACCGCTTCGATTTCGCTAACTGGCCGACTGATTTTTCCGATTAAAACAATTGAAAAATTAGATGTAAATCCTGAAACAACTCGTTTCCGAGTTGGCGTTGAAGAAGGAAAAAGAAAAGTTAAATCACTGTACCTGGTTCCGGCTACAGATGATAGCGCGGATGTTTTTGAACTGGTCAAAATTGGCCGTAGTTATACCATTCCCCTGCAGGGAATCCTCAAGAATTTAAACCTTGATTATACAACAACACTGTTTATTTTCTCGGTTAAATCATTCGATTACGAAGATTCAGCTCGCGCATTTGAGCTGGCACTAACCGAGCAGCAGGAACGTGTCAAGAAAGAAGGCGAGCCTAAAAAACGCGGCCGTAAGCCTGCTTCCGCCAAGATTGAAGAATAAGCAGGACACACTTGTTTATTTTATAAAACCACTCGTGAGGGTGGTTTTATAGTTTTCAGTATCCCTTGATTTTGAATAAAATAGCTTTCAATTCGGCAGGAAAATACTTTGTAAAAACAGTTATGGAAGCTAATTGAAAACCATTAATTAAGACTTGGCAGGCCGCCAAACATAAACCAGTAATCATAAATCCGCTTTACGAGTACCTTCATTTCCTGATAGGAAAAAGGCTTGGTAATAAACGCATTCAGTCCGCCATCGATGGCCCGCTGCACTTCCTGCGGTTTTTCGGAACAGGTAAGCAGCAGGATGGGCATGCTTTTGAATCCCGAGCGCTCTCGAATTGATTGTGCTACTTCAATTCCATTCCAGCCAGGCAAAACCAAATCCATTAAAATAATGTGGGGGCGATTGGCCACCTCCATTTGAATCAATGACAGAATAATATCAACGCCTGACGTATAGCGGATAATTTCTACCGGAGGTTGATACATATACATAGCCCGTTCAAACAAATCCAAGAAATGAGGATCGTCGTCGACCATGGCAATCCGGAGTTTATCGCTCATTGGGGATGCGGGCAGTTGAAGCCCGCTCAAAGATTGGTAAAGCAGCTATTTTGGTAACAAATATACAGGTAACTTCTTCTCTTGTTCACCAATCAGTAAGCAACTTTTTCCCTGATGTTGCTTTTTCGTATACTTTTTGGCTCAATTAAATGATAACGGTAGCAACTTGACTCCCCTATTCAAGAAGCCAGCTATTCGCTGCAAACTTTTCCGGTCAAGCAGCTAAGGTAGGCAAAGCCAACTTCTTAAGCCGCCAGTGGCATTATCGAGAGGTCGGTGCAACAGATCCAATACCTGGGCAGAGAACTGGTTGCCAGCGAAGAGCCGACAAACAAAAAGTGCTGCCGACTCATTAAAAAGCCACTAGAGCGGTTCTATAATGGCTTTTTGCTGAAGTTATTCTTTTAGGGGCTCTTCCTGATAATCCTCGGCTTTGGGTAAATCTGCAACCTGATTCAAGTACATTTCTGGCAGACCGGTCAGTTTGCGGTGTTGCAAATCCAGCCAGGCACCGTCTACGTTAATGATGGCCGCTTTAATGCTATCGGTCCGGTACAATTCGTGCCGAAAAGACCAACGGGAGTAATCGGGGCGCGCTTTTGTCACCAGGGTAACAATTTTAATTACCTCGTTCAGGCGAACCTCCCGCAGATAAATCAATTCTTCCCGGAAAAGGATAGGGCCAATTTTCAGACCGGCCACGACACCCAGACTCAGACCAGCCGCTTCCAGAAACTCAACCCGGGCCTGGGCCGCTAAATCGGCGTAGGCGGAATGCCGTAGGTGCATGTTACCGTCGATTTGCGCCCAAAGTACTTTACTTTCAAAAATATTGTTGATCATTGCTTTTCTAAAAAAGCAAAGGTATCACATCCCTTACTAATTAAAATTCTCTTCTATTATCTGGTCAATCAAAAAAATCAGCTTTAAAATAGTTGAGTTAGCCTCTTCAACAACAGACCAGCGCGCCACCGTTGTGTAAAGATAATCAGCGCGTTCGGGCTTTAATGCTATGCCCAAAGGGTGCTTGCTATAACCGTTGTAACCCATTTTGTTGACCTGCCCATTACAACCCTACTTTATTTTAGCGGGTCTTCTAACGGGTAGCTACCACACTTCTGATTAAAAAGTAAACCTAACTAAAAATGATTAAGCAACTAAAATGGTTTGTTCCTGCCTTGTTCGTGGCAGCCTTATCTTCCTGTGAAACAAGTGATTCTGTTGTCGAACCTGGCCCCGGCGATACCCTGATTAATTCGGACTTTAAAACCAGCCTGGAAGACTGGAAAGTAGGTTATGCTGATTTCTCGGCTGTCCATCAGGATACGGTTGCCGATTTCAAACATGAGCTCAAAGCGCTACCAGCTCCTTTAGATACCACCAAAAAATCGTTGATGGTATCTGGTTATAACCGCAGCGATGATTTATTCATGTATTTAAAAAAGCGGGTCACCGGCCTGCGCCCCAATACGGACTACAAACTGGCGTTTGAGGTTGAGTTTGCGTCAAACTACCCGACCAATAGTTTTGGCGTTGGCGGATCGCCGGGCAGCTCCGTGTATGTCAAAGTAGGAGCATCTGGTACTGAGCCTAAAAAAGTGCGGGAAAATGACGATCATTACCGAATGAACATCGACAAAGGCAACCAGGCCTCCGACGGCAAAGACATGATTACCATCGGAAATGTAGGTGCGGGCGATGATGTGGAAGTCTATACGCTCGTTAAGCGCAACAACCTAGAAAAACCCTTCACGGCAAAAACTAACGCAAATGGGGAGCTTTGGGTGATTGTTGGGACGGACTCCGGCTTCGAGGCACAATCCGTCTTCTATTACAATAAGATTACCGTAAAACTTCTGTAGCAGAGCCACTACGTCGCACAACACTTACGAGATAAAGCAAACAACGCTTTTTCCTCTTTTTTGCGCGCCAAAAGCAGCCGAAACATGGAAATAAGCGTAAAGCAGTGTATATTCGATGCGCACCGCATCACGTGCGAACTTAAATAATTGCATCTTGAAAGCCCGGTTGCGTTGCGTCCGGGCTTTTTTAGCTCTTCTACTTAACAGAAAGCCAATTCGGTCCGCCATTGGTTTTGCTGCGAAATGAGCAAAAAACGACGCAGTGCCGGATCATTTTCCTGTAGCTGCCGGTAAGGATTTTCCGGATGCCATAACATCTTGTTTGTCAGAGGGTCGTAGACACAAACCGGGTGGTAAAATTCAGTATGCGCAGTTAAAAAGGAAAGTGTCTTGAATCCTTCTATTTCATCCAGACAGGGAACCATATCATAATGTCCCCAGCGTAAATAGGTAGCAATCATTTTCATCCGTGAGTAAGGTTAAAATCATAACAGAAAATAAAACAGGCAGATTATGGGTCATTAAGCACCCTGACAGAAAACGGTTTATAAAGATTGAGTAGTAAAACGCAATTTTTGTAATTGATAAAGAGTAAGCGAGGCCTACTTACAAAATACCAAATAGCGGCTCAATGCACTTATTTTCGTAAAACGGAAGATAATCAAGAAGTACTAAGTGTTTTAGGCTCGATGCCTTATTACATAAGCAAATATACTTAAAACAGATATACTCAAGTTAAGTACTCATTAAAAGTGTGCCTTTTAGCAAAATAATAGGGAACAACTCTGCTGGCACTCGAAACCCGCTTGCTATAATCCCTCATTTTAGGGGAGCATTCACTCCCTGACAACACCGTTCTTCGCAATCCACTTACCAGAGCTTATTGGATCAGAGTGATTAAACGACGAATCGCCAAAGTCAACCAGGAAAACAACCGGGCGAGTGGGTAGACAATTAAAAATAACCTAAATTAAACGGCTCAAAACGTAAGCGAGCTTTAACCACAAACATGAAAATCAAAAAAACAGCGGTCCCTTTCTTCTTTCTTTACCTCATTTCCTGGACTTTATTTGCCACCGATGGCATAAAGCAAACTGATTCGTATCAATTTTTTATCGATTTAACGAACGTTCAAAAGGATAAAATCCGGGTTGAGTTGATCACACCCGAAGTGAAAAACAACGACATTACGTACAACATTCCGAAAATTGTTCCTGGCACCTATTCTGAAGATGATTATGGCCGCTTTATTGAAAACCTGGTAGCTCTCGATCGGGATGGCCAATCGCTCCCAGTGGTTCAGGTGAACGTAAATAGCTGGAAAATAGCGAAAGCCAATAAATTGTATAAGATAACGTACCTGGTTAATGACACGTTTGACGCCGTTGATAAACGCAATAAAGCCGTGTTCGAGCCGGCAGGCGTGAACATTGAACAGGACACGAACTTCGTGCTGAATAACCACGGCTTAATGGGTTATTTCCCGAATATGGAAAAGCGGAAATACGAAGTAACCATTACGCACCCGACTGCCTTTTACGGGAGTACACCCCTGATCGATCAGGATGACAGCCAGAGCACGGATCGATTTGTTACCGAATCGTACAACCATCTGGTGGACAGTCCGATTATGTATTGTGTGCCCGATACTGCCGTAGTGCGGGTAGGTAATACCGACGTTTTGATCTCGGTGTATTCGCCCACTAAAAAAGTGTCTGCACATTTTTTAGCCCAGCACGTGGGCCCTCTTTTGCAGGCGCAGGGTCAGTATTTAGGCGGTAATCTGCCGGTTAATAAATACGCTTTTCTGGTGTATTTATCCGACAAACCCAGCCTGTCCGGTAGCGAAGGTGCTTTGGAGCATTCTTACTCTTCGGTGTATTATTTTCAGGAATACGAACCGGAAGCATTCGGCGCTTACTTCCGCGATATTGCCGCCCACGAGTTTTTTCATATCCTGACGCCGCTTAGCATTCACTCCGAACAAATTCATAATTTTGATTTTAATCGCCCTCAAATGTCGCAGCACTTGTGGCTTTACGAAGGCACCACCGAATACCACGCGCATCTGGTGCAAACGCGGTATGACCTCACCACGCCGGAGCAACTTCTAAACGTACTTAGCACGAAGATTACCAGCTCCCGGCAACAGTATAATGATCGGCTGTCCTTCACCCAGATGAGTGCTAATGTCCTGAAAAAATACGCTCCGCAATACGGCAACGTCTACCAGAAGGGCGCGCTGATCGGTTTGTGCCTGGATATTAAACTGCGCCAGCTATCGGGCGGAAAAGCGGGTCTGATTGATCTGGTTCAGGATTTATCGAAGCAGTTTGGGGTTCAAAAACCATTTACGGACGACCAACTGTTTGACGAAATCGGGAAAATCGCCCCGACCGAAATCAAAGCGTTTCTAAATGAACATGTAGCGGGCTCCCAGCCTTTGCCGCTCCACGAGGTTTTCAATCTGGTTGGCGTGAAGCTGGAGGAGGAAAAAGCGGTCAATGTATTTACGATGGGCAATGTGCTGCTTCAGGAAATCGATAATGAGCGCCTGGAAGTGGCTAGTACCAACCAGATGAACACCGTTGGCCAACAATTAGGCTATCAAAAAGGCGATGTCATTTTATCCATCAATGGGGCTTCAGTTACCAGTTCTACTTACGGCGATTTCCGGAAAGAGTGGATGCAGACTGTCAAAGAAGGCGATGAGCTGGCCATTGTAGTTTCCCGTAAAAATGGGCAGGGAGTTGTTCAGCCTGTAACCCTAAAAACACGGGTAATGCCATCGGTAGCTAAAAAGTACAACCAGTTAAGCTTTATCGAAAACCCGAGTCCGGAGCAGTTAGCCACTCGGAAAGCCTGGCTTCGGAAATCGTAAGCCATCCGTTCTTTTACCTTTCCAGGCCCCATCGATCGATGGGGCTATTTTGTTGCGTGTCTGTTAGCGTATTCGTTTAGCGGGCCATACCATAAACAAATACAGTGGGGTATCAATCAAATTTTGAGCGATTTGGTTTAGTACCCATATCCCTAAAATTATCAGACGCATGGCACGATATGGAGTATTTATGCAGGACTTGCTGGAAGGTTGGTATCAGGTTGAGGATGCCAAAGGAACTGAAGGAGCAGGCTTAATTGAAAAAGCGGTTGAAGGCATTGAATCCGACAAGACGTTTACGCAAGCGGAAGCCGAAGCAATACGCCAAGGCCTTCAAACGAAATTTCCTGATTTTAACTTTAAAGTGGAGCGAATTGACGACTAATGTTGAAACCTTTTGCAAACTAAAAGCCCTTAAAATAAAAATAACCCACTCGTAATGAGTCGGTTATCGAAAATATTGCAGAGAGGAAGAGATTCGAACTCTCGATACGCTTTAGACGTATACACACTTTCCAGGCGTGCTCCTTCAACCACTCGGACACCTCTCTGTGCTGAACGCTGAATGAAGTGCAAAAGTAGGAAAAGAAACGCAGTTTGCAAGCTTTTCAGGCGGAATAAACCAGCTGTGCCCGTGTCGCAAGCGAAAAAGGATAGGCTTCCAAACGACGAAAATTGTTCCCTTCCCTTAAAAGCCTATCCTTACTCTTAACTGTTTAACTCGGCATCAACCGTAATGTTGGTATTAAACAGCTTCGAAATAGGACAGTTTTTCTCGGCATCAGCCACTAATTCGTCAAACTGATCTTTGGAAATTCCCGGTACACTGGCTTTAACCGTCAAATGAGAGCCAGAAATGCTTCCGCTGTCTGTATCCAGCGTCACAACGCCTTTTGTCTCAATGGAATCTGCGGTGAAGCCCGCTCCCTGTAAGTTGAAAGCCAGCTTCATGGAAAAGCAACCGGCATGCGCGGCAGCAACCAATTCTTCTGGGTTTGTTCCAACGCCCTCGGCAAAACGTGTATTGAATGAATACTGCGACTCATTCAGAACGGTACTTGCCGTGGTCAGTGTTCCTTTTCCGTCTTTACCTGAACCTTCCCAGCGGGCGGTTGCATTGCGTTTAATGGCCATGATGTAAATGGTTAGATAGTGATTTCTTTACCGTAAACAGGCAAAGGAGCTTTCCTGTTTCTGCGTAGCAAGTAAAGAATAGCGCAGCCAAAAAGCAACACCGCTAATAGATTAAGCAGCTCAGGCACCAAACCGCAACATAAGTAAGGAGAACAAAACAAGGGAAAGAATAATAATAATTGGCATCCAGCTGATTCCCCCTTTCGCTTCTATTTCAACCAGTGTTTGTTCAGTTTCCTGTTGCTGGGCCAAAACTTTGCTGATTTGCCGCCGGGCGTGCTGGATATAAAACCAGTTGGCAAAGCACCCAACGGCGCTGGCCCAAACCAGATTACTAACGACCGTTCGGATTTCGTCGGTCACAGACGGAAAATAAAGGGCAAACACAAGCTCTTCCACCCAATTCTCTACATACAGAACCCCAATGGCCAAGGCACAGACTAAATACATGCGCCGGTACAGCATCCAGCATAATCCAAAGAAGAAAGCGTAGACGTTAAAAACAACGATTTTGCCCGCCTTCACTTCGTCCACCACATTGAGGTAATAATCATCCTGATCACCGAAAAAAGTTGCCCACTGCTCGTCTTTTATTGAATTGATATCGGTCATAAAGAAAGTTACTGGTTGTGTTTTGTGCGCTTGATCTCGTGATTTACCAATTCAGGCTGCGGACGCAGAATATGCACGTCCAACATGGCCAGCGGACGGGCCAGGTATTCACGGATCAGCGTGCGGATCGAGTAGCCATCAGGTACATCCTGAGCAGCGAAGGCAACGGCTTCGATTCCTTCGTAATTCCCGATGTAGAGCGCACGGGCATTGTGGAAATTTTGAGAGACAATGGTAATATTATCCTGATTAAAGACTTCCTTGCAACGAATAACGGAATCAAACGTCCGGAATCCGGCGTAATCCAGCGTCATCACTTCTTCTGGAATGCCTAGTTTCAACAAAGCCTTTTTCATATCCACCGGCTCGTTGTAATACTCCGAATCGTTGTTTCCGCTCAGGATAATATACTTGATTTTACCTTCTTTGAACAAGCGGGCTGTTGCTTCCATCCGGTAACGAAAAAACAGGTTTTCCCGGCCGTTGGCTACCGTTTTGCTCGTTCCCAGTACCAACGCTACATCGTTGGAGGGCAATCGATTGATGTTAAAGTAAATTTGCTTCCGCGTGGAGGACACAACCCACAAATTGCAAAGCAGGATCAGCAACAAGCCCAGAAACAACAACAGAAATCCTGCCTTGACAAGCCGTTTCAGGCGCATCAAGGGCAGGAGACGTTTGGTATTTCGCTTGTGGCCTCCGGATTTACGAGTGGTTGTATACTCCATCGGATTCATCTACGAAAATAGATTTAATTGCTTTACAGCAGTAACTTCTGCTTCTGTCGATTCCGGTTCATTGCTCACCTCTTCGATGTCCGCATCCTCGGAAACCGAACTGATCGGCAGGGCCTGCGTTGTGGCAACTTCTTCTACGACTTTGGGAGCCAGAATCTTTACTTCTTTTACCCGCGCAAAAGGTAGTTTATTGCCAAGGGCTTTCCAACCCCGCACATCGATAAAGCCTTCTGGCTCCAGAATCATCTTCTCTACTGGTCCACGATCTTTTACCTGGTAGGCAATTTCGATGCGCGGAAATTTTTGGGTCGATACCGCCAGGGCTTTTGATCCTTTCGTTTCGCCAATAAAACTAAACTTCTTGTCTATGGTGGTCGTCTCAACCCGGAACCGCTTCACGTACCAGGCCTTCTGCGTTGCTTCGTAATACACCGCCGATACCACCTTTTCCGGATCGAACTTTTCGAGCACATCAATTTCGTTCGGTTCGTAGTGGTTGGTCAGGCTGTAATTGGTCAACTCATACTGCCCATTTTTATACGCCACCAGAATGGTATCGCTGTTGCTGAAGTTTCCGAGATAACGGCCCCGCTCATCCCGGTTCAACCGACCCAGGTGTTCGTCGTACCAGATATCCACACCGCCCAGCGTCGAAACACCACCCGATTTCTGCACAATCTTCCGGACGCTGTACTTTGTCAGGATGTTTCCTTGTGCAGACCGGTTTTTTATGCCAACCGTTGCAAAATTAAAATCAAACTGTTTCACTTTGGCGGCGCTCTGGGCGGTCAGGCTAACGGTGATTACCTCCGCCTCTCCGTTGTCATTGGCCGTAAACCAAAGTATTTTCGATTTCGGATTGCCCATCGTCAGGTCATATTCCCGGTCGCGGGTAACGGCGGTGACGTTAAATCGCTTCGCCATCGACAGCCCTGACTTACCATCCAGGTAAACCAAGTTGTAGACTTTGCGTTCGTCAGCTTTCTTGAATACAGAGCAATAGATAATGTCTTTCCCGACAAAAACCTTATCCTGTATTTTAGTAACCAGGCATTTGCCATCCCGCCGGAACACAATCACATCATCAATGTCCGAGCAATCGGAAACGTACTCGTCTTTTTTCAGGCCCGAGCCTATAAATCCACCTTCGCGGTCAACGTAGAGCTTCGCATTCGCGGCGGCTACCACGTTAGCAGCAATGGTGTTAAATGCCCGGATTTCGGTTTTCCGTTCGCGGCCTTTGCTGTATTTCTTCAGCAGGTCTTTAAAGTAAGCGATGGCGTACCGAGTCAGGTTAGCCAGATTCTCCTCTACTTCGCCCAGCTCTTCCTGCAAACGCTTCATCAGCTCGTCGGCTTTAAAAGCGTCGTATTTCGAAATTCGTTTAATCCGGATTTCAGTCAGGCGAATCAAATCATCCTGTGTAATGGCCCGGTAAAACTGCTTCTTGTATTTTTCGAGTCCTTTACCAATGGTTTCCAGGACCGCCTCGAAGGTTTCACACTCTTCAATCTTGCGGTAAATGCGGTTCTCGATAAAAATCTTCTCCAGCGAACTGTAGAGCAACTTCTCCATCAGTTCTCCTTTGCGAATTTGCAGCTCTTGTTCCAGCAATTGTACTGTCTGGTGCGTACAGACCTCCAGAATTTTCGAGACATTCACAAAGTGGGGACGATCGCCAATGATCACGCAGGCATTCGGCGAAATAGAAACCTCACATTCGGTGAAGGCGTAAAGCGCGTCAATCGTAATATCGGGCGATACACCAGGAGCCAGGTGAACGTGAATTTCTACCTCTCTTGAGGTAAGATCCTCTACCTTTTTGACCTTGATCTTCCCGTCATCGTTGGCTTTAATGATCGAGTCCTTAACAGAGGTTGTCGTGGTGCCAAATGGAATCTCACGAATGACCAGTGTTTTCTTGTCCAGTTCTTCAATCTTAGCCCGTACGCGGACTTTTCCGCCCCGTGATCCGTCGTTGTAGTTGCTGGCGTCCATCTGGCCGCCCGTCGGGAAGTCAGGATACAATTCAAAGGGTTTATCCTTTAAAATATTGATGGAAGCTTCCAGCAGTTCAATAAAGTTGTGCGGCAGTACTTTCGTTGACAGACCCACCGCAATTCCTTCCACACCTAAGGCCAGCAGCAGCGGAAACTTCACCGGCAGTGTCACCGGCTCCCGCTTGCGTCCGTCGTAGGAAAGTTGCCATTCCGTTGTTTGTGGATTAAAGACAACTTCATTCCCAAACTTCGACAAGCGCACCTCGATGTAACGCGGGGCTGCTGCACCGTCACCGGTCAGAATATCACCCCAGTTTCCCTGGGTATCAAACAGCAAATTCTTCTGCCCCATCGATACCAGCGCGTCGCCAATGGACGCGTCACCGTGGGGGTGGTACTGCATGGTGGCTCCAATTACGTTGGCCACTTTATTAAAACGCCCATCGTCCATCTCCCGCAGGGCGTGCAGGATTCGACGCTGAACCGGCTTCAATCCATCTTCTACCGCCGGGACGGCACGTTCCAGAATTACGTACGAAGCGTATTCCAGAAACCAGTTTTCGTATAGCCCAGAAACGACAATCTGGTGGTGCAGGTTTTCTTCGTTGTTGTTTTGTTCGTTGGAATCAGTGGGCTCCAGAATTTCGCTCATTGGTTGCGGTTACGGCTACTGACATAAGTAAAACATTTCGGCAAAGGAAGCTTTTTCCTTGCGCTTGTATTGCATAAAGATACGCATTTT
Source organism: Tellurirhabdus bombi (assembly GCF_021484805.1). Taxonomy (NCBI): domain Bacteria; kingdom Pseudomonadati; phylum Bacteroidota; class Cytophagia; order Cytophagales; family Spirosomataceae; genus Larkinella; species Larkinella bombi. Next base: position 3,921,147 of record NZ_CP090557.1, read on the forward strand.
TTAGGAGAAAAACTGGCAAAATGCCCTTAAAATGCAGAATTCAAGGCATGGTTTCCTAGTTTCCGTCAATAACCTATCACTTGCAAAATAAGAACAACTTATGCCGCCAAAGAAATTCGGTTGATGCGGTTTTTTTACCGATCTCAAAAAACAAAAAGAAAAATTTGGAGTAAATAATAAAGTCTTCTACATTTACACAAATTCTATTGACCTAGTATAGTAATGTTACCAAATAAGACCATTCATCGAGGCTCCCGTTTTGCTCCTGCCCTTCACAGGTCAGTGCTAACAGGACCGGTTTGCTGTTGTCGTAGCGCTCTGTCTGGTTGCTGAGATTGGTCGTTCCGTTCTAGGCTTTTTTTATTTTCTTGACTAATCTACTAAATCAATATATTAACTATGCTTTCTTTCATTGATACCACCATCGAAGATTCAGATCTATATATAATTCCCCAGACTTTCCGGAAAATTGTGCCCATTGCCCCGCTTAAGCACCGTGATAAGGCGCCCGCATTCAGCCTGAATCGGAAGCAGGGAATCTGGCAGCATCTACCAGCAGAAACAACATACCTGCAATCGATCCAGGTAAAGGATTTACTTCAAAACTCTCCGCTGGTGGTTAGCTTCTTTAGCCCCGGCTGGAATGCCTACGCAGACCGCTACCTGAACCACTTGAAAAACCTGCATGTCCGCATCCAGCAGGCGGGCGGCAATTTGCTGGTTCTGACAACGGATTCGGTAGACGTCTTGGCAGACTTTGCCCGGAAGCAGTCCCTTTCTTTTTCTGTAGCGCAGGATATTGATCAAGCCATTGCCGAGCGCTTCGGCGTTTACTCCACTAGTGAGCCGGTCTGGGATCGCATTGCGGGCATCACCGAAGATGTTCCCTTCCCCGCTCTTTTTGTCCTCACACCAGACCAACGCATTGCATTCAGTTACGTCGACAAAGATTTCGTGGGGGAATTTCCGGCAGAGACCATTGTTCAGGCGGTAGCCGAAAACGCTGCCCCTGCCGAAGTAATCGGTTACAATCGTTCAGCGGCTTAGTCGACAAACCGAACGCGTTGGCTACCTGCCTGCCGGACCAGATCGGGTAAATCATAATACCCTAATACACCATACAGAACATGGCTGTAAGCATCCCGCTGCATGGGTTGCTGAACAAGCTGCGCAAACGTTTTAATGGAACGTGAAATCTCCGCCTCGCCAATGCGTTGATCCAGGTAAGCCGCGTGCACCACGGCCGGACCATACGCCCCGTTAGCGACCACTTTAACCGTGTGGTTTTTCAGATTGGCGTCTGCGTTAATAAAATCCAGTACCGAAAACAGATCGATCACGCGCTGCCCCATGATGGGCTTTCCGGTATGCAGGCTAATCATGGCGTTTCGGTATTCCCGGTTCCAGTATTTGGTGTCGTTCAATTCGGCGGGATCGCTGGTTTCCCCAAACCCTCTGAGGTCGGCCAGCACGAGGATTTCGCCCCGGTTCACAAAACTTTCCAGCATTTTTTCACTCGCCATCACTTCACTTTTCCCGTTCTCGTTCAGCAGCACAACCAGCTTGCTATTCGGCTTCACCGCTTCGGGATAAAGCACCAGGCAAGGCACCGGCATTTGTCCTTCCCGAATAAGCTGGTATTTCTTCAGGGTATAATTTCGGGCGGAAGCAGAGCCCGTGGCTTCGACAACAACGCTCTCTTTCGGCAGCTCAATGCCCAGCAATTCCATCACTTTAGCCCGAACTTCGCCTTTTCCTTTTTTACCAAAATCTGCTCGTTGCAAAGCTGTGCGCTGCACCATTTCGTAATTGGCTTCAGGAATGCTTACTTCCTGGGCGAAAGCTGTAAGGCATTGACCCGTAGTGGTACAAAGCAAGTCCTTTTCCGCTAAGGGCGGCATGTCCTTTTCTTTGACCGGCTTTTTATCGTTGAAAAACCAGGTTCTGAACCAGGTAACGGCGGCTTCTCGTTTGGGTTTAGGCATCCCGTGTCCACCTTCCAGCGAGAACATGCCCACTTTCTCTTTTTCACCGAACACGCCGTATACGCCTTTCAATTCATCAAAGACGCGGGCCGCACTCCAATAATCCACAAAATCGTAATAGCCTGACATAATCAGCAGGGGCTTTGGCGCAAACATGACCAGAAAATCACCGATTTCCAGATGCTCTCTGCCCTCATACGGAATGTGCTGGCAGCCATCCGAAGGGCCGCTCAGCTCAAGGGTCCGCTCCCGCTGCGAAACATAACTGCAAACGGAAGCTATCTTGATGCGATCATCCAACCCGATCAGGTACGTTGTTTGCGTTCCCCCGCCCGAACTGCCAATGCACCCCAGACGATTTTTATCCACGTCCTGCCGCGTTTCCAGGTAATCCAGCGCCCGCATGTTATCCCAGTATTCATACGCGGCCACACTCATTCCAACCAGATTGGAGCCTACATTGAGCAAGGTATGCTCCGTGGTCGATCCGCGCGTGAGCGCCTTCCCGACGCTGTCCGCTAACTGAACGCGCTCTCCTTGCCCGATGGGGTCAACCGCCAGTGCAGCGATGCCATTAAGCACGAAAGCCAACGCCGTTTTCTGATCGGATACTTTCCCGGACATGCCGTGTCCCGACAAAATCAGCGTCGCCGGAAAAGGACCTTTGCCCGTCGGGATGTATAGGTTGGCCGTTACGTGCCGATTCGGGACACTTTCGAAAATAATCCGCTCAATCCGAAACCCGTCATACTGGGTAGTGCCCACAACCTGGCTCCGTAAATCCGTTTTCTGGCCGAAGTTCCCCAGCAGCTTGCGGTAGCGCTCCCTGGCTTTGTCGCGGTATTGCGTTATGGCCTGCTTCGAAGCCATGGCCTGGGTGAGCGCTTTTTTCCGATCAGCAAATTGCTGGTGTACATCACGCATCAGGTAGGCATTGTAGGCCGTATTCATTTTCCAGGAAAGCGCGTTTGAGTTATCCTGCGCCTGGCCCGGACTGCTCCAAAAAAGAAAAACCGGTATGAGCGATACATACCGGATTAAAGACATACGCGTCAAATTCATCTTATTTGATTGACTGATAAGGATGGTCTATTCGCAAAAATGCCCCAACTTCCATGTGAGGTTGGGGCATTTTCATTAATTGTAGCCTGGATTTTGTTTGAACTCATCTTTGTTGGTTACTGCATCCAATTGCACTTGCGGAATCGGGCGAACCAGGTGGAAATCCTTCACGTTTCCTTTGGCGTCAGGATTGTATTTTTGCACGTATTCTACCAGCTTGCCTGTGCGTTTCAGGTCGTACCAGCGAATCTGCTCTCCGGCTAATTCCCGTGCCCGCTCATCCAGAATAAAGTCGATGTTCAGGTCAGCAGCGGTGATTTTCATTTGCTCCTCCCGACCTGCAATAGCCCGTTTGGTACGCAGCGTGTTGATAAACTGAACCGCTTCCGTCGGATTAGTTGCCATCAGCCCCTCAGCAGCAATCAGGTAAAGCTCCGCAATCCGAATCACAAATGCATCCCGTGAACTCCACTCCTGGTTAGCCGTCAGACGCGTCGGGTCCATGAATTTTTTCAGCTGAATGAACTGCGACCGAAGCAGCGGCGAACCATCGGCCCGATACATCGCGTTGCGGTCAAAGATTTTGTAACGGCCCGCGGCCCGTGCCGTCTGGCTAGCCGTGGCCGCCGTTTTCAGGAAAACCATGGAGGTATCGCCCAGCGCCATCTGCGGATATCCCGTCACGCTGCCCGCTTTCAGACCAGCCATGTTGGCAAACCAAACGGTCTGGAAGCTACCCCGGTAACGCTGGTCAACGGATTCGTTGAACAAATCCAGCAGGTGAACCGACGGCAGAAAGCGCTGATAAGGACGACCATAGGCCACGGAGCGTTCCATACCCGGCTGTTTGTCATACACCATGATGTAATACAGGTGACCGTTGTTTCCTTTGCCGGCAGCCGCATCATAATCGCCATTCATGGTGTCGTCATTGGTATAGTTGACATAATACACCACCTCAGAATTAGAACCCCCTTCGCTGTTGGCCATTGCCCAAAGCGCCGAGTAGTCCGCGAAAAGTGCATACCGTCCGCTGCTGATCAGATCTTTAGCCAGTTTTGCCGCTTCTGCATACAGAGCCACGTTTTTGGTTTCGCTGGCCCGTGTCAGGCAAAGGCGCGCTTTCAGGGCTTTGGCCACATCCTGCGTAATCCGACCATCCGTTGATTTTTTAGCGGCCAGATTGGCAATAGCAACATCCAGATCCGAGAAAATAACTTTGTAGAAATCATCCACCGAAGACCGTTTTGCCGTTGTGACCACCCCAATCGTTGGCGTCGTCGACAGCACGACATCGCCCCAGGTCTCGGTAATAATCGACAGGTACAAGGCCCGCAGCGCTTTTACTTCGCCTTCGTATTGTTTGTTCAGGGCATCGCTGATGGCCGGACTCGGCAGCAGGGAAAGAGCGGTATTACAGGCATTTAACGACTTGTACAAATGACCCCAGTAATCTTTCAGGTTCGTTTGCGCTCCGTTCAAATCGACGGTGTAGTCCGAAATCTGGTTGGCTTTGTTGTCTCCTCCGCGCAGGAAAAGGTCGGTACCGCTTTCGGTAAACCCAAAGGGGTGCTCTTTCCCGTACCACAAGCGCGTGCCCGAATACGAAGCGTTGACAATGCTGGTTATGCCCAGATCTGTCTTAAAGAACGGATCTTCGGTTAAGCCGCTCTTGTTGGCTTCTTTCAGGTAATCTTCGCATGACGTTAATCCAAACGCGGATACGGTCATTAATAAAGCTAATATTTTGGTTTTCATCGGATATCTTTTTTAATAAACGGCCTTGATTGCGGTGGTTTAGAAACCTACGTTTAGCCCGAAAACGATTTGTTTGTTCAATGGGAAGCTCAGTGCACCATCGCGTTCTGGATCGTAGTCTTTAATGCCGCTGAAGACAAAGTAGTTCTGCAGCGTTCCATAGACACGTACCCGGCCTACACTCAGCTTCTTGGATATGGCCTGCGGCAAATTATATCCCAGCGATACATCCCGGATTTTCAGGAACGAACCGTCCACATAGCCCAGCGTTGATTGGAAAAGGTAGTTGTTGGTGGAGTAACCACTGTTCGGACGAGGGAACGCGTTGGTTGGGTTTTCCGGTGTCCAGTAATCCACATTGGAGGAGTTTTCCAGGGCGCTTGGTTTGTAAGCGGTGTTGTTTTCGTAGTTGATAAACTGCCCAAAGCGACCATACACAAACACGGACAAATCGAAGTTTTTGTATTCGAAGCTGTTGTTAAGGCCAAACGAGAATTTTGGAACCCGCGAGAATGTAGTACGATCACCTGGATCGATTTTTCCGTTTCCATTCAGGTCAGCTACTTTCACGTCACCAGGCTTATAACCACCCATTTCGGTTGCAGCGGCTTCTTCGCCCAATTGCCAGATTCCGATTTTTTTGTAATCGTAGAATACTCTGGTTGGTGAACCAACGAACCAGCTATTGGCTTCATTCCGCGTAACACCGTTGTTCAGGGCAACGATTTTTTCCCGGTTCAGGGAGAACGTCCAGTCTGTTGACCATCTGAAACCGCGAGCGGCGACATTCTGCGTTGTCATGGACAGCTCAATTCCTTTGTTTTGCGTCTGACCAATGTTTTCCAACACTTCGGTATACCCCGTAGCCGGTGGCAACAAGCTTGGCAGGAGTAAGTCGCTGGTGCGCGCCAAGTAAACATCAATGCTACCAGAAATCCGGTTCCGCAGGAAACCAAAATCCAAACCGGCATTCCAGGTTGCGGTCGTTTCCCAGGTCAAATTAGGGTTCGGAATCACACTCGGCCAGTACCCGAAAGCAGCGGTTGTTCCAAAAGCATACGCCGAATTGGTCAGTCCTCCCAGGGTTGCGTAAGGATCGATGGCGCTGTTTCCAGATTTACCCCAGCTTACCCGCAATTTCAGGTTATCAACCGCCACAATGTCTTTCATGAATGGCTCTTCGATAATCCGCCACGCACCGGATACCGCCGGGAAATAACCCCACTTATGTCCCTGCGCCAGTACAGACGAACCATCCGTCCGCAAGGAAGCCTGGAAAATGTACCGATCCTTAAACTTATAATTTACGCGGCCAAAGAACGAAGCCAGGCGCGTCTGACGCAGTCGGCTGCCAATGGCTCTCGATATGGTGTTGGAGTTTAGATCATAGAACGTAGTGATTGGAGAAGCCTGGTTGTTACCGGAAGCATTAAACTCTTCATAATTTGTTCCCAGCGAGCTTGTTCCCAATAAGCCCTGAAAACCGTGCTCACCGAACGTTTTGTTATAGTTCAGCGTATTTTCCCAGGTATAATTCATTGTATTGTTGATGCTTACCCCTGAATTGGAGTTCCGACCAACGTTGGCGACGGTGTTGTACCCTTTGTAGTAACCGTTGCGGTAATCTCTGATATCCAAACCAATCGTCGATTTGAACAACAGGTCCGGTTGAATCTGCACGTCCAGATAAGCCGATGTAAAGAGGCGTTTGTCGACAATGTTGTTTTCAAAAACGCCCGGTTGCTCATCGGCCAAGGGCGTAAACTGGGCGCTGTAGCCCGGTGCCGGATTCAGAATCAGTTGACCGTTATCGTCGAAAGCCTTGGCAATCGGCAGGATTTTATTGGCCATGTTCAGCGGGTTATCGCGCTTGTCCTGATTTTTGTAGGTATAAATCGCGCTGGCTCCTACCCGAAATACTTTAGATAATTTATGATCAATACTGATTTTACCATTAACGCGTCGAAATACATCGTTCAGTAACAAACCCTGGTCGCGCTGATAGCCGCCCGACACCGAGAATGCGGTCTTTTCGTTACCGCCGCTCAAGTTCAGCTCGTAGTTTTGCAGCAAGCCGTTGTGGAAAACATAGCTCTGCCAATCTTCGTATTGCCGCCGTTGGATGTATTCATATTCCGTCACCTGGAAAATGTCCTTGTCTTCCCGGTACACGTTGTTATTGGTTGTCCGGTACGCTTCGCGCTTGAGCTGGGCGTATTCATCGCCGTTCATCATGCGTGGGTATTTCCCTCGCTGGTAGCTTGACACGTACGCATTAAACGACAGGCTGCTTCTTCCGGTCGAACTGCCTTTTTTAGTCGTAATGATGATTACCCCGTTGGCACCGCGTGTTCCGTAAATCGCTGTCGAAGCAACGTCCTTCAGAACTTCCACCGATTCAATATCCGTCGGGTTGATATCCACGTAAGAACCATACTGAATCCCGTCTACCAATACCAGCGGCTGGTTGTCAGCCCGCAACGAACGGTTCCCGCGGAGAACGATGCCCACGCTGGCTCCTGGCTGCCCGGAGCTTTGGGTTACGTCCAGACCAGCTACTTTTCCCTGCAACGAACGCAGCGCATTGGTGGTCGGAATAGCCGTGAGGTCTTTGGTTTTTACCGAAGCAATGGCGCCTGTCACATCACTTTTCTTCATCGTTCCGTAACCAACCACCACAACTTCCTGCAAAGCCTTGGTATCGGTGGTCATTTTTATATCGAGGATGGAACGATTACTAACCGGTACATCCTGGCTCTCGTATCCAACAAACGAAAAGACCAAAATCCCATTCCCGTCCGGAATCGTGAGCTTGTAGGAACCATCTACCCCCGAAGTTGTTCCAGTTGAGGTGCCTTTCAGAATAATGCTAACACCGGGCAAGCCTTCATTATTTTCATCCTTAATCTTACCGCTGATGGTAAAAACGGCAGCCTCGGCAAGGCCATTGCTCCCGGCCGGCTTGGTAACCAAATGCGCTTGCCCCACTTCATTTCTGACCAAGATTACTTGTCCAGAACCACTGCTCTGAGCGTACCCCGAGAGGGATAGAAGACACAATACGCAGGTTTTCGATAGATTTTTTAACATAAACAACGGACGGTTAAGGTTGTATAAGCTTTCACCACTGGGAAATAAAAATATTTGTTAGAACTATTCCACGAATCCACTCACCAAAACTGGATTTGCACAAGAAGAAATTGTTTAAAAATTATTCAATGGATAGATGAGCAAAAAGAAAAAGGCTGTTTTTTTTTATGCAATCGTTACCGGGAACGTTACCAAAATAGTGACAATTGAAGTTCAAATGTTGAAATAACTTGAATAGCCTGTTTTCTAAACGTTAGAAGGATCTGCTAAATTATAGAAAAAATAGGATTTTGTCTAGCTAAAACTGCAAATTATAGTTGTATAGCAAACGAAAGTAATCCTTGCTAACTTACAGCAAGAAACCTGCAACTTAGTTATGATGGACTGCCTTGATTCGCTCCGGCAAGACCGGATTTTTGAAACCGTACCTACTGAACAATTAACCTGGTTGGTTGATCAATCCGAATGCATTGATTATCCGCCTGATACCATTATTTATAGCCCGAATGACCCAACAGACCATCTGTTTATTATTCTGAAAGGGCGCATTTTACTTTACCTCCTTCAGGCTGGCCAAAAGCAGGAAGTCAATACATCGGAGTCGGGCAGCATTACGGGAGTTCTGCCTTTTTCGCGCATGAAAACGTCGGTTAGCTACTGGCAAACGCTGGAGCCGACCACCGTTCTAACGCTGCACCGCGACCGCTTCCGGGAGCTGACCATGAGCCATTATGAACTGACGGAAGTACTGGTTCAGCAGATGACGGCCCGCGTTCGGGAGTTCACCAAGATGCGGCAGCAAAACGATAAAATGATTTCTCTGGGTCGGCTATCGGCGGGGCTGGCGCACGAACTCAATAATCCGGTGGCCGCCATTGTCCGCAGTGTGGATACCCTCAAAGACCATCTTCACGCTACGCCCGAACAGTTCAAAGGCATCATGGCGCTGAAGCTGACGGATGACCAAACCGACGCCATTAGTGCCGTATTATTCAATCGGGTGCAAAATCAGCAGAGTAAAAAAAGCCTCACCCTGCTGGAACAAGCCTGTACGGAAGATGATTTAACCGACTGGCTCGACGACCACGCCATTGATAAAGCTGCCGAACTGTCCGAAACCTTGACGGAATTTGGCTTTACTACCGATGACCTCGAAGCGCTCGAAAAACAAACCAACGAGGGCGGATTGGCAGCCGTTTTAGGCTGGCTGGTCAATAACCTCATTACCGAAAATCTAGTTACTGAAATAACGGAAGCTTCGCAACGCATTGCTACACTGATCGGCGCGATTAAGTCTTACACCCACATGGATCGTGGCATTGGGCAGGATTGCGTTTTTCTGGCTGAAGGGCTTAATAGCACCCTGACCCTGTTGAAGCACAAAATCAAAGCCAAAAACATCAGCGTGAAGGTAACCATTCCGGAAGATTTGCCCCAAATTCAGGCCTGGCCTAGTGAACTGAATCAATTATGGACCAATTTGATTGACAATGCCATTGATGCCATGAGTGAAGGAGGTACCTTGCAGGTCTCGGCTGAAGTAGACCGGGAATTTATCCTAACCCGAATTATTGACGATGGCGCTGGGATTCCGGCAGAAATCATGGACCAGATATTTGATCCTTTTTTCACAACCAAAGCCATTGGCAAAGGTACCGGTCTGGGACTGGACATCGTTCAGGGCATTATTCACCACCATCATGGACAGATTTATGTCAATTCTGAAGCCGGGCGAACGGAATTTAAAGTATGCCTACCTATTGAATCAAAAACTTCGCTGTAAGTTGGCGGGCTTTCCCGACCACTTGTGCGATTCTTCATCACTTATGCTTAACTTTTTTTAACTCTATGCGTACCCCCTTCATCATCGCCATTGACGACGACGAAAACGTTTTACAAGCCATCCGGCGCGACCTCCGGCAGCATTACCGCAAAGATTACCGGGTTATTGCCACCACATCGGCCCAAGAGGCGCTGGATACGCTGGCTGAAATAAAAAAGAAAAAAGACGAAGTTGCCCTTTTTGTCTCTGATCAGCGCATGCCGGAAATGCTGGGCGTTGATTTTCTGGTGCAGGCCCGAAAAGTGTTTCCCAGCGCAAAAACCGTTTTACTCACTGCCTATTCCGACATTGAAGCAGCCGTTCGGGCCATTAACGATGTTCAACTGGATTATTACCTGAACAAACCCTGGAACCCTCCGGAAGAAAAGCTTTATCCAGTTCTGGATGAACTGCTATCGGATTGGCAAATGCGCTACCGACCAGAGTTTGAAGGGCTGCAACTCATTGGCTACCAATTCTCTTCGCATACCCATGATTTAAAAGATTTTCTGGCTGGAAACCTGTTTCCTTATCAATGGCTGGACATTGAAACGTCGCCCAAAGCGCAGGAATTACTGAAAGTTTATAACCTGGAGCTGGTGGATTTGCCCGTAGTGGTTCTGGACGATGGCACCATCATGAAGCAACCCAGCCTCCCCGACTTGGGCTCAAAATTAGGATTGGCCCCCAAAGCGCGGCAGGATTTGTACGATCTGGCCATCATCGGCGCGGGTCCAGCGGGTCTGGCGGCGGCGGTTTACGGTGGTTCCGAAGGGCTCCGAACCATTCTGATCGACAAACGGGCTCCCGGCGGCCAGGCAGGAACCAGCTCGCGAATTGAAAACTACCTCGGGTTTCCCAACGGCCTCAGCGGCGCTGAACTCACCCGGCGGGCCATCACGCAGGCAACCCGTTTCGGCGTGGAATTTCTTGCGCCTCAAGAGGTTGTGGCCATTCGTTCGCAGGGCCAATACAAGCACATTGCCATGAGCGACGACAGCGAGGTAATTGCCCGGAGCATCCTACTTTGCACGGGCGTTTCGTACCACAAACTGGACAACGAGAGCATCCACCGCTTCACCGGAGCAGGCGTCTACTACGGCGCCGCCACCGTCGAAGCGGTTGCGTTTAAGGACAAACCCGTCTACGTGGTGGGGGGCGGCAACTCAGCGGGCCAGGGCGCGATGTACCTTTCCCGCATGGCTTCGGAAGTCAATATCCTGATTCGCCGGGACGATCTAAGCGCTACCATGTCCCAATATTTGATCGATCAGATAAACAATACACCTAATATTAATGTATTGTCCAATACGGAAGTAGTCGAAGCATTGGGCGAAGACAAGCTAGAATGCCTCGTTATCCGGCATACCCGCACCAGCGAAGAGCAAAAAGTCCCTGCCAGCGGTTTGTTCGTTTTCATTGGTACTAAGCCGTTTACGGACTGGATTCACATGAGCATTATTAAAAATGAGCGCGGCTTCATTGAAACCGGTAACGGACTAAATCAGTACGACGATTTCAAACGAACCTGGAAACTGGATCGGGAGCCTTACCCACTCGAAACCTGTAGCGTCGGAATTTTCGCGGCGGGCGATGTCCGGGCGGGAGCTATGAACCGCGTTGCTTCTGCCGTTGGTGAAGGCGCTATGGCGGTTAGTTTTGTTCATAAATATTTAGCAGAAACCTAAATCGATGTCTACACTTCAACCTAAAATCTGCGATCATCTTAGGGCGCTCGAAGAAATTACGGTTCCCGGAGCTGGTACCGCTGTCTGCGTCGAATGCGTGAAAACGGGCAGTCAATGGGTGCACCTGCGTACTTGCCAGACCTGCGGGCAAACGCATTGCTGCGACTCTTCCCCCAACCAGCACGCGACGAAGCATTTTCAGCAAACGGAGCACCCGGTTATTGCCTCTGCCGAACCCGGGGAGCAATGGCTCTGGTGTTACGTAGATCAACAAATAATGCCTTACTAGTCTTTAGTTATGATTACCGAAAAGCCTGAATTAGCCGTAAATTCTACCCTGGCCGAGAGTTATCGAAACGTCAGGCAGTATTCCGAAGCGATCTGCCATCCCCTCCAGATTGAAGATTACGTCGTTCAACCCATCATTGATGTGAGTCCACCCAAGTGGCATTTAGGGCATATAACCTGGTTTTGGGAACAGTTCATTTTAGCACCACACAAGCCTGGTTACCAAGCGCTTCACGATGATTATAGCTTTGTTTTTAATAGCTATTATGAGACGGTCGGCAAACGGGTTCTGCGTACCAATCGGGGTAACCTGACCCGCCCCACCGTCGAAGAGGTCTACCGCTATCGGCAGTACGTGGATGAGCACATGATCGCGTTTCTGGAGCATAATGACCTTTCGCCTGAACTGGAAGCCTTGGTGATTCTAGGACTTAACCACGAGCAGCAGCACCAGGAGTTACTGATTACCGACATTAAATACATTCTGGGACACAATCCATTGCTACCCGTTTTTGACTTCAGTCTGTCGAATGAACCTGTTCGTCAGGATAAATCGGCATCAAAATCAACAACTCTTTCGGAAGGCGTCTACACGGTGGGTTATGAAGGCAATGGCTTTCATTTTGATAATGAATTGGGGGCTCATAAAGTCTACCTGAATGAATACACCGTAAGCCCTACTCTGGTTACTAACGGCGAATACCTGGCGTTCATCGAAGCGGGCGGCTACCGTAATTTCCGCTACTGGCTGGCTGAAGGCTGGGATTGGGTAAACACGCAGCAGATCCAAGCCCCGCTCTACTGGCATAGCATCGATGGAGAATGGTGGCAGTATAGCTTCAATGGGCTTCAACCGGTGGCCCTCGAGGAGCCGGTTTGTCACGTCAGCTACTACGAAGCCGACGCCTTCGCCCGCTGGAAAGGCACGCGCCTGCCCACAGAAGCGGAGTGGGAAGTTGCCGCCAAGGCCAATTGTTTCGACTGGGGCCAGCGCTGGGAATGGACTGGCTCGGCCTACCTGCCTTACCCAGGTTTTCAGACCGCCGAGGGGGCCGTGGGCGAATACAATGGTAAATTTATGGTGAATCAGATGGTGCTGCGCGGTGCATCCGTAGCCACCCCGAAGGGCCATTCACGCCCTACATACCGCAATTTTTTCCAAACCGACAAACGCTGGCAATTCACTGGAATCCGGACGATTGTTTAATTACGTATTCATGTACCTGAATCTTTCAGCAAGTTCATTCATTGGACGGTACATGATTTAGCACACCATACAATAACCCTTATGGATCAATCCCTACATACGCCTGAATCCGTAGACGCTCTTTTGCTGGACGATGTCCGAACCGGACTGGCCCAAACGCCTAAACAACTGCCTTCCCGGCTCTTTTACGATGCTGAAGGAAGCCGCATTTTTCAGGCGATCATGCACTTGCCGGAGTATTACCTGACTCGCTGCGAATTTGAAATTGTCAACGAAAATAAAGCGCAGTTACTTCAGCGTTTTCTGCGCGGCACCAACGCGTTTGAACTCGTTGAGTTGGGCGCTGGCGATGGCCTGAAAACCAAAGTATTGCTGCGTCATTTCTGGGAACAGCAGGCCGAATTTACGTATATCCCGATTGATATTTCGGAAGACGCCCTGAATGGCTTGGCGACTTCGCTCCGGTTGCAGTGGCCCGATATGGCCGTCGAATCCATGCACAATGACTATTTCCGGGGATTGTCGAAGCTATCAGCTGCTTCCTACACGCGGAAGGTCGTGCTGTTTCTGGGATCGAATATTGGTAATTTTTCGGAAGACGAAGCCCTGGAGTTTTACCACCAATTGAGCCAGCGCCTGCGCCCCGGCGATCTGGTTCTTACCGGCGTTGACTTACAAAAACACCCGGCTGTCATTCAGGCGGCTTACAACGATTCGCAGGGCTTAACCCGTGCTTTCAACCTCAACTTATTGCGTCGGCTTAATCGCGAGCTGGACGCGAATTTTGACCTGTCGGCCTGGGACCATTACGAAAGCTACAACCCCGAAACGGGCGAAGCACGTAGCTATCTGGTCAGCCAGAAGGCCCAGCAGGTGCGTATCGAAGCCCTCGACGAAACGTATTCGTTTGATTACGGCGAAATAATTCATACCGAAATTTCTCGCAAATTCACCCGCGAAGGCATTGAGCGTCTTGCCGAAGCGACCAACTTCCGCATCGACTCCTGGCTAACAGATTGCAAAGGCTATTTCGCCGATGTTTTGTTTGAGCGAATGTAGAAAAAAGGGCTTCCAAAACAGTTTGGAAGCCCTTTTTGTAACCATAAAGGTTGAATCAGTTGCTAATCCTCAACTACTGATATTCTGAGCGGAATAAATCACCGTCAGCAACTCACTAATCATCATGGCGGTTGCCCCCCAAACCTTAAAGCCCTGGATCTGATAATGAGGCGCGTCGATGCTGGCACCACGTACTTCAATAAAGCTCCGGCCAATGATGGCATCATCCATCAATTCGTCCAGCCGAACTTCCACCACCTGATCAACTTCGCGGGGATCGGGATAAAATTCAGGTTTATAAGGCAAAATGCCCACGACCGGCAATACGTAAAAATTACTCGGTGGAATGTATAATTCTGTTAAATGACCTAACACCTGCACATCCGATGCCCGAATGCCGATTTCTTCCTGAGCCTCCCGCAAAGCCGTTCGGGTCAGGTTTTCATCGGTACGTTCCATGCGCCCGCCCGGAAAAGCCATTTGCCCGGCATGAACTCCGTCGTAAATCGGACGCAGAATCAGGGGCAGGAAAATGGAATCCTGATACGGATAAAAAACAATCAATACCGCGCTCCGACGGGTTCGCTCGTTGGGTTTGAGCATCGCCCGCATCCGGGATGTTGACGCCATTTTCTGGTGAGCTTCAATACCCGGCAGCGGTTCCTGCAAGCGTTGGCTTAAGGCTGATTTAAACGCATGAAATGTAAGGTCGATCATCATTTTCGTCTCGTCTCGGATCACCAGATAACAGTCCGGTAATCGCATCTGGCTTTAACGCATTCGTTGGGAAGCGCCAAGGGCTATCCCGTATTCGGCAACCAATTGTTCCGCGCATTTCTCGCCGTCCATCGCCGCAGAAACAATGCCTCCGGCATAGCCCGCGCCTTCTCCGCAAGGGAACAGGCGTTGCACAACCGGGTGCTCCAGCGTTTGCGGATGACGAGGTATGCGTACGGGCGATGAAGTCCGGCTTTCGGCACCGATAATTTGCGCATCATTTGTGACATATCCACGCATTGTCCGGCCAAATTGCTGCAACCCTAATTTTAAGGGAACGGCAATGGCCTCGGGCAGCACCTCGGCCATGTCTGCCGATACCAATCCGGGCTGGTATGAAGTGGGCAAAAGGCTATTTGAAAAACGGCCATTCGTGAAATCACCCACGCGCTGGGCCGGTGCCGCCTGCGAATTTCCAGCCATTCGGCAAGCCCGCTGCTCAACCGCCTGCTGGTAGCGCAAGCCCGCCAGAGGACCAAATTCCCGATAGGGCTTGAGATCATTTTCGTGCACCGCAACCACCAAACCAGAGTTGGCAAACTTGGAATCCCGCCGCGACGGAGACATGCCGTTGACCACCAGCTCACCCGGAGCCGTAGCCGCTGGAACGATAAACCCGCCGGGACACATGCAAAACGAAAAAACGCCCCGCTCCGCCCCTTTGTGGCGTGTCTGGGTGACCAGACTATAGGACGCCGCCGGCAGATAGTCACCCCGGTCGGGGCGGTGGTACTGCAACCGGTCAATGAGTGCCTGCTGGTGTTCAATCCGAACGCCCATGGCAAAAGGCTTGTATTCGATTAAAATACTTTTCCGGTGCAATAACTCAAAAATATCACGCGCCGAATGTCCCGTAGCCAAAATAACGCCAAGTCCGGTTATTTCTTTTCCGGTGGACGTGATTACGCCTCTAATCTCATGCTGGGAGAGGATAAAATCAACTACTTTGGTATCAAAATGAACCTCTCCGCCCGCCTTGAGAATACTTTCGCGCAGATCGGCTACTACATTCGGTAATTTGTTGGTTCCAATGTGCGGATGGGCATCCACCAGAATTTGTTCGGTCGCGCCGTGAGCCACCAGAATTTCCAGAACGCGCCGGACATCGCCCCGCTTTTTGGAACGCGTGTAAAGTTTGCCGTCCGAATACGTCCCCGCGCCACCTTCCCCAAAACAGTAATTCGACTCTGGATTAACAATATGGTCTTTGTTGATAGCCGCCAGATCGCGCCGCCGTTCCCGAACATCACTCCCGCGTTCCAGCAAAATGGGTTTTATGCCCAATTCCACCAGCCGCAAAGCCGCAAACAGTCCGGCCGGTCCGGCTCCGACGACAATAGCCTGGGCGGCCCGGCTAACATCCGGGTATTCTTTTCGGTAAGCAATGCGCGGACGCGGCTCCTCACCAACATACACTTCGGCGTCTACATGCACTTTCACCTGCCGCCCCCGGGCATCAACCGATTGCCGCAATTTCCGAACAACGGGCTGATTATCAGCCGATAGCCGCAAATGCCGTATAACTTCCTGCTCAAAAGCCGATTCTTCAAGGGCTAGCTCAGGATCTAAAGTCAAAGAAATAGAATGAATCATAAAGCGGTTCTCTATAACAGCGAGAGATTCCGGGTTGCCAGTTAATTATAAGTTAACAAATTGGATTCAAAACAAAGCTACTATATTTTACCCTTAAAATGGTTCACAGGCTAAAACCGAGCTCTTGATCGCGGTATTTTGAAATCTACTAAATGATGAACATCTTGGCTCTTTATTGGGTTCGTTCGATATGACTATGCAACCACGCCACCAACCTTCGACGTTTGAAGCCCCGGATTTTTACGGGATCGACGACCTGCTGAGTCAGGAGCACAAATTAGTTCGGGCGTCCATCCGTGATTTTGTCAATCGGGAAATTATTCCCTGCATTGAAGACCACGCGCAAAACGCCACCTTTCCCGCTAATATTATTCCGAAATTCGGGCAGATTGGTGCTTTTGGCCCAACGTTGCCGCTCGAATTTGGCGGAGGAGGTCTGGATTATATTTCCTATGGTCTGATGATGCAGGAGATTGAACGGGGCGATTCCGGGATGCGCTCCACCGTTTCGGTGCAAAGCTCGCTGGTGATGTGGCCTATTTTCGCTTACGGGACCGAAGAGCAGAAGCAAAAATACCTGCCCGGACTGGCTAAAGGCGAATTAGTCGGCTGCTTCGGCCTCACCGAGCCGGACCATGGTTCTAACCCCGGTGGCCTCCAGTCGAACTTCATTGAACGCAGCGATTATTACCTGCTGAATGGCTCAAAACTCTGGATTACGAACGCTCCCATTGCCGACATTGCCATTGTCTGGGCCAAAAACGAACAGGGTAGCATCCGGGGCCTAATTGTTGAGCGCGGTATGGAAGGCTTTTCCACCGCCGAGATTCACAACAAATGGTCGCTCCGAACCAGCGCCACGGGTGAATTGGTCTTTCAGGATGTGAAGGTTCCAAAAGAAAATATGCTTCCCGGCTCCAATGGCCTGAAAAGCCCGCTGGCCTGCCTTGACCAAGCCCGCTACGGCATTGCCTGGGGGGCAGTCGGCGCGGCGATGGACTGCTATGAATCAGCCAGGCACTATGCGCTGGAACGCTCGCAGTTCGGGAAAACCATCGCTTCGTTTCAGTTGACCCAGAAGAAGCTGGCCGAGATGTTAACCGAAATTACCAAAGCCCAGTTGCTTTGCTGGCGACTCGGTATGCTAAAAAACGAGGACAAAGCGACTACGGCCCAAATTTCAATGGCCAAACGCGCCAATGTGGAAATGGCGTTGAACATTGCCCGTGAAGCCCGCCAGATTCACGGCGGCATGGGTATTACGGGCGAATATCCGATCATGCGCCACATGATGAATCTCGAATCAGTGGTTACGTACGAAGGAACCCACGAGATTCATTTGTTGATTCTGGGCTATGATATTACTGGAATTGCCGCTTTTAAATAAGCCTGTGGCATAAACGATGAAGGGCTGATTTCAGCCCTTCATCCAAAAATCAGCGTAAGTACGATCATCAAAACGGTTACGACTACGGTCCAATCTGGACGGTCTGTTCGCGACGCTTTCCTGGTGGCTTTTTGAGCCGGTTTGCGTTTTGTTTTTCCTGAAGAGTAAGTTTGCATTTTCGACATCATGATTACAGGTCTTAGACAACCTCTATCCTGATCACAAAACTGCCCTCCGATTCTTAGAGTCGTTTAAGTAACTCCTTATAATTTGCTTAGAAGGGTTTGGTATTATCTCCTCTTCAGCTTAAAACGCAATAATGGGCGTGCTTTAGAACAAATTAAATCAGTTCTAGAAGCCAATCGAATTACCTCCATCAACCGGCAGCGACACCCCGGTGATGTAACGGGCCGCGTCCGAGGAAAGAAACACCGCCGCCCAGCCGATATCCGCCGGACGACCAAAAACGCCCATCGGCGTCCGGCGCATGGCCCGGTCGCGGCGCTCGGGATCTCCGCCCATCGCTTTCTTACTCATGGCCGTTTCAATAAAGCCGGGTGCAATCGCGTTGACCCGAACCCCATTGCCGGAAAACTCGGAGGCCAGCACTTTTACCATACCCTCGACACCCGACTTCGACGCTGCGTAGGCCGCCACCCGGTCGATGCCGTAATAGGCCGCCATCGACGAAATCATTAGAATAGAGCCTTGCTTTCGGGCCATCATGCGCTGCGCACACGCCCGAGTCAGGCTGAACACGGCGTTTAGGTTCGTATGCACAATCCGGTCAAATTCCTCGTCGGAGACTTCCAAGGCTGGTTTTTTGAGATTCACCCCGGCATTATTCACGAGAATATCAACCGGTCCGTATGTTGTTTCAATCTGTGCCACCAAACCATCCAGCGAAGCGCGTTCAGTTATGTCATTGACGATGTAATGCGCTAACTTACCCAGTTGCTCAACGGCCTCGCGTAGCGGCTCCTCCCGCCGCCCCGTGATAACCACCGTGGCTCCCGCATCCACCATACAACGGGCAATATCCAACCCAATTCCACTGCCGCCACCCGTTATTAAAGCAACCTTACCCGCCAGCGAAAAAACCGTTGCGTAGGCTTGTTCTTCCTGGTATTGTCCATTTTCCTGCACTGATTCTACTTGGTTCATTATCTTAATTGATAAATATCGACTAATCGTTTAACATCTTCTAAACTGCGTTCCGGCTTCTTGAATGGCGCTGGAATGGGCTGCCGCGCAAAAGGTTGCAGGTATAATACCCACGCATCCCGCCACCAAATCGCCTCTTTGTGTTGCGTCTCCAAACGCCCCGCCACATCGGCAAAAAGGACCGGATCAACGGCTGGCTTCACCTGCGCCCACTGCTGTTGCATCCACTTCACGGAATCAGCACCGGTGTAAAAACGCGTGCAAAGTTCGTCCCAGAGCGTGCGGCCCGTACTGAGCTTTTGCGTCCAGGGTACATGATGGAACCAAAGCAGATACGGTAATGGGCAGGTTGCCGGATTTCCCCACATTTTGCGGACTTCAGGAGCATACTGTGCCAGCGCATTGCTGCCCTTGGCCGTCCGATCAAAGCCGAGTCCCACGGAGTCGGCACGGTGGTAGTAGATGGCGGTCCAATCAGGGCGGGAGCTTTTGTTCTGCCAGGGTTCCGGCGCAAAGTGTACGCCAGTCCAGGGTCGCGACAAACCTAACGGCGTGTTGTAATTCACGTAAATCTCCCGCGATCTCATCAACATGTCGGTGATGCGTTCTACGGCCTGCGGCTCTTTGGTTAGCGTTTGCTTAACCCACTCGCCCGCAATGGCTTCAGACGTGAGTGTGTGGTCCCATGCCAGTCGTCCGAAGGCGTACCAGTTGGCCTGCGCCAGCGGGTGACCGGTCCAGTTGCGGTCGGAACCCGTGTTGGCGACTCCCGCAATGGCCGACATGCTGTACTGGTGCAAGCTCCCATCAATTACTTTTGCCACCGTTGACCCCTTGCCTTTTACGTACGTATCAGCCTCCAGACATTCCTTAAAAATAGGTGCTTCGTAGACCAGATGCGTCGCGAAACCGAGGTATTCCTGCGTAATCTGAAATTCCACCGACAAAGGCGTTTTGGTCATAGCGCCAAACAGCGGAGAGAAAGGCTCACGCGGTTGAAAGTCTATCGGGCCGTTTTTCACCTGCACAATCACTTTCTTGTCAAACTTCCCATCGTACGGCATAAACTCTTCGTGGGCCGCCTTGAACCGGTCGCCGTTGGGATCGGCTTTATACACAAAAGCCCGCCACATTACAATTCCATCGTAGGGGGCCAGCGCCTCCGCCAGCATGTTTGCGCCGTCGGCATGACTCCGGCCATAATCCTGCGGACCAGGCTCGCCCTCCGAGTTGGCTTTTACCAGAAAGCCCCCAAAATCAGGGATTAGCTTGTAAATTTCTTTGGTTTTATCGGCCCACCATTTCCGAACCTGCGGGTCCAGCGGATCGGCAGTGGACAAGCCCCCAATGGTTTTTGGGGCAGGAAAATAAATGGACAGATACACCCGGATGCCGTAGGGCCGGAACGCCTTGGCCAGAGCCGCTACTTTTTCCAGGTATTCGTTGGTCAGGAAACGAGCTGTGGCATTGACGTTATTGACGACCGTCCCGTTAATGCCCAGCGACGCATTGGCCCGCGCATAATCCTGGTAACGTGGATCGATGGTTTCCGGTAAAGCATACCATTTCCAAAGCGATTCTCCCGCGTAACCGCGTTCGATGGTTCCGTTTGCGTTGTCCCAGTGGTTCAGCAGCCGGTAACGAATTCTGGGGTTACTCGTCAGCGAAAGCGTCTCGATGGGCTCTAGCATCTGCATCTTCCGCAGCAGGGCAAACGCTCCATAAAGCACGCCGTTGGCCGTTTTACCAGAAATGATCAGATTGCCGGCAGCTCCTTTTTTGCTAATGCGGTAGCCGTCATCCACCAGGTTTGCATCAGCGCCAACAGTCAGCACAATGCCGCCCGTTCTGTTCCCCGCATTGGCGATAATCGGCACTGACTTTCCGGTTAAACCCTGTAAACCAGCCTGTAATTCTGTGGCGGCTGTTTTTAATACCGGACTATTTCCGCTCACCACGATAAACTGCGCAGAACGGGCATATGCCTGCCGTTTGGCGACATCCTTTAGTAAATCATACTTAAGCCACAACCGATAGCCGTCGTCCGCCCGGACATTAGTCGCCGTCAGCAGAATCAGGAATAGCCATTTACCCCATTGTATATACTTCATAGATCCTTTGCGATAAGTTCGGTAACTCTCGTTTCTTTTTCGGCCAACGAGCGAATTATGCCCATTTCCAGCCCGCGTAATTCGGCCAGTCCGCGCAACCGGCCAATGGCCGAGTACCCCGGATAGGTTTTCTTATGCAGATCGTCGAGCATCTGGTGACCGTGATCGGGGCGCATGGGAATGGATGTTTCGCCTTCGCCAGCCTTTTCTCGCCGCTGCTGCTCCAGCACGATTTCTTTCACCACGGCATACATATCGACATCGCCCGCGAGGTGGTCTGCTTCGTGGAAAATCCAGGGATTGCCTTCCCGCTTGGTCGTGCGCAGATGAATAAAATGAATCCGGTTGCCGAAACGCCGGATCATGCCCGGCAGGTCGTTATCCGCCCGAATCCCCAATGATCCGGTGCAGAATGTAATGCCGTTGGCCGTCACATCACACGCGGCCATTAACTGGGTCAAATCGGCCTCCGTACTGACAATGCGCGGCAAACCCAAGAGCGGACGCGGCGGATCGTCGGGGTGAATGCACAGGTTGACGCCGAGTTCCTGCGCCAGTGGCGCTACCTGCCGCACGAAGTAGTACAGGTTTTCGCGCAGCGTTTGGTCGCCAATAGCTTTGTATTCGTCCAGTAGTTGCTGAAATGTTTCGAACGTAAACGCTTCTTCCGAACCGGGCAGGCCCAACAGCACGATGGAGGAGAGTTCTGTAATTCGCTCCGGCGTCATTTCCGTAAACTTCCGACGCGCCGATTCAATAACTTCCGACTCGTAGTCTTCTTCCGCACCCGGTCGTTTCAAAATACAGAGGTCGAATACCGCAAAATCTTCCCAGACAAACCGCAATGCGCGCGAACCATCCGGCATTTCGTAATTCAGGTTCGTTCGCGACCAGTCCAGCACCGGCATGAAGTTGTAGCAGACCGTTCGGATGCCGCAAGCCGCCAGATTACGCAGCGATTGCTTGTAATTTTCGATGTAAACCTCCCGCGTTGGACGTCCTTTCTTAATGTCTTCGTGTACGGGCAGGCTTTCCACCACCGCCCAGTGCAAGGGCGTATAGCGTTCATTGGCCGCTTCCACGAGTTGAATCCGCGTTTTAATTTCGTCAATTGACCAGACCTCGCCTACCGGAATCTGGTGCAGCGCCGTCACCACGCCCGCACAACCGGCCTGCCGAATATCCATCAGCGAAACCGGATCATTGGGGCCGAACCAGCGCATTGTTTGTAACATTCCCATTCGTACGCTATTTATTTTCTTGTTCAGGTTTTCTAAAAGATTGGCTTTCAATTAATTTTTACTGCTTATCTCTTTCAGCGTTCCATCGAGGACGACTGTGGCTCCTTTCCGGGCGGGCAGCGTAATCACCTGATCGCCATAACGCACCTGTCCGGCATTCCCCAGTTTTGACAGAATCGTGGCCTGTTTCAGGCGACCGCCTTCCCATTCCATCGCCACCTCGAAACCGCCGCGTGCACAAAGCCCGCTGATGCGTCCCGTGGGCCACGCTTTTGGCAGCGCCGGAAGCAACTGAATTTCGTCCGCGTGACTTTGCAGCAGCATTTCGGTAATCCCCGCCGGAGCGCCGAAATTGCCGTCGATCTGGAAAGGCGGGTGATTATCAAATAGGTTCGGTAAGGTCGATTTACGTAAGAGTGCCACCAAATTGTCGTGAGCTGCTTCGCCATCCTGCAAACGCGCAAAGAAGTTTACGATCCAGGCGCGGCTCCAACCCGTGTGGCCACCGCCGTTTTTCAGGCGATGATCGATGGTTTTACGCGCGGCGGTCAGGAGCTCCGGACTTTTCTGCTTCGTAATCTGCCGACCGGGGTGCAG
The DNA here is from genome assembly GCF_021484805.1 of Tellurirhabdus bombi. NCBI lineage: Bacteria > Pseudomonadati > Bacteroidota > Cytophagia > Cytophagales > Spirosomataceae > Larkinella > Larkinella bombi. Next base: position 3,943,976 of record NZ_CP090557.1, read on the forward strand.
ACCAAACAGGTGCGAAATATGCCGGTGGCCCGGTTCCGCCTCTTCAAATTCTTCGGTCCATTCCATGATTCGCCCGTCGCTACCGATGCGGGTCGGAGCCAGTCGAGACAGCGTATTGGTCAGCCGCCGCCGAAACGCCGCGTCAATGTTTAGCTTCTGGCTGGCTTCGATGGTGTTGCTCAGCAGATCACGAATAATCATGTGGTCCATCGTCGGCCCCATCACCATCGTGGCTACTTCGCCGGTCTTGGTTTTGAAGGTGTTTTCCGGCGAAATAGACGGCCCCGACACCAATTGTTTCGTGGCCGGATTTTCGACCAGCCAGTTGGCACAAAATTCGGCGGCTTCTTTCAGAATGGGGTAAGCTACGTTTCGCAGGTGGGTTTCATCGCCCGTAAACAGGTAATGCTCCCACACATGCTGGGCGCTCCAGGCAAGGCCCATTGGCCACATGGCCCATTGCGTTTGTCCGTAGGGTTCGGTAAAATGCCACGGATCGGTTGTAAAGTGCGCTACCGTGCCCGAAATGCCGTACATGTCGCGGGCGGTCTTGCGGCCATCCTCTCGTAAATCCCCCAGAAAATCAAAAAAAGGCTCGTGCATTTCCGATAAATTCGTGGCTTCAGCCAGCCAGTAATTCATCTGGATGTTGATATTAATGTGGTAATCAGCACTCCAGGGCGGGGTCAGCCCATCAGCCCAAATGCCTTGCAGGTTAGCGGGCAATCCGCCGGGGCGGGAACTGCTGATGAGCAGATAGCGACCAAACTGGTAATATAATTTAATTAGTTGCGGGTCGGTATTGCCGTTTTGCAAAGCTGTCAGCCGGGCGTCTGTTGGAAAATAAACCGCGTTGGTGCGGCCTAAGTCCAGGTCAACCCGTTTGAAATAGCGCTGGTAATCGGCAATATGGTCTTTCTTGATCGCTTCGAACGTACGTTTTTCGGCGGCGGCCAGTTGGGTGTTTGCTGTTGCCACGGGATCGCTGTTGCGGTAATCCGTCGCCGCTGTCAGCAAGAGCGTTACAGCGTTGGCTTTACCGACGGAAATGGCCTGGTCGTTGACCGTGACTTCGCCGCCATCATTCAGGACTTTTAACCGCGCCACCATGCGAACGCCGACGCCATCGCCAACGTGCTCACTCATCGTGATTTCGCCGTTTTTCACCTCTAGTTTAGCCTTGTTGCCGGGCCGGCTTAACGACAGGTTAAAGCTCAGGGAACCGGGTTTACTGGCCGTTAACCGAACAACCAGGGCTTGATCCGGCGCGCTGGAAAAAATTTCCCGCTGAAAAGCAACCGACCCAACCCGATAACGCACGCTGGCCACGGCGGTTTCCAGATCCAGGTCGCGCCGATAATCTGTAATATCGCCTTTCGGGTGCGTCAATTGCAGGTTCAGGTCGCCCAGCGTTTGATAGGTGGCATAATCTTTTTTATCCCCCATCATGGTTTTCTCCGCCAGATCTTTCGCTTCAGCGTATTTTCCCGCAAAGAGCAATTGGCGAATTTTTGGCAACGCCCCTTTGGCCGCCGGATTGACAAAATCGGCTTTTTTTCCGGTCCAGACCGACGATTCATTGAGTTGCAATCGCTCGGTTGTTACGCCGCCAAATACCATTGCGCCCAATCGTCCGTTTCCCACCGGAAGCGCTTCGTTCCAGGTGGCGGCGGGATGCGTAAACCACAATTTTAACTCGTCAGAAGTTGTGCCCTGACCGGTAGCCAGCGCACTGTAAATCATACCAAACAGAATCCCAATAAGAGAGCGGAGCAATTTCATAGAGCGTTATACATAAGGAATAATCTGCGAAGAAACGCATTTTACTTATAGCGATATAATGCGAATTTCTGAATTCCATACTCTCCAGCGGGAATTCGGATGTGCCGCCCCTGGTGGTCCTGATCGCCATTTAGACGGCGGCCCGGCACCCATTTCCCATCGACATAGGTGCCTTCATCCGCACGCAGGATGCCTGCTAGCGGCGCTTCTTTGCGGTCGGAGGTACACGTAATGACAATGCCTGTACCAGCCGCTGTAAATTCATTCTCACCCGTCTGAATGATCAGGCTGCCCGTTTGTGGCCACTCGTCGTCCTTTGCTTTGGGCGACCAACCCAGCGTATAATCGTGCTTTACGGTAAAGATATACCCGCCCAATTTGACTGTATCAACCGCCGTTTTCTTGTCGAATAACACGCCTTCCATCTTCTTTTTGCCCTGATGAGCCAGGACAACGGGGCTAAGTTGCTCTAGCACGCGATAGCTTTTAGCAATGGGCTCATCAGCCGGTTTGTCGGTCGATTCAATGGAAAACGGCGAAAATCCTATGCCCTGATAATGGCCAATGGCGTAAAACACTTTTGCCGCTACCGACGGCTCAAACCGGATTTCCGGGATAAAAAGTGGATTGTCTTTGCGGGTATATTGGTCGTTCCAATGCTTGAAATCGGGGTTGTAAAAATCCGGTGACAGAAAATCAATGGCCGGAGCACCTGCCTTCCAGACGTCGATAATGTGGGGCAAGGGTCCGCCGCTGGGATAATCCCCGGGCTTGACATTCGGGCGATTAAGGGCTGCATTGACAAACATCGGCAAGGCATAAATCTGCTTACCGGCTTCCGTTATTTCGTTGGTATATTGAGCAAAAAACCAGGCAATAAACAGTTCATCCGTAGCCAAACTTTTGCCAAAAACCTCTTCCCAGGTACCGCTCGGTTTAAAACCGGTGCTTTTCCAGGCGTCCCGAACGGCCGGCGCCAACTCATTTTTATGCGTTTGTAAATACTGCATCAACCCTTTTGGAACAGACTGCCGGAAAGCAGCATTAGCAGCGGGAGAATGGTCGCGGGCGTCGGGCAACATACCGATTTCATTTTCCACCTGGATCATTATTACCGTCTGCTGGCGCTCGTCGGTTTCCCGAATGTGCCGCATCAGGGCAACAAACGCTTTCTTATCGGCTTCCAGATTTTCTTTGTTAAACGGCGTCAGAATTTCCTGGCCCTGCCCTTTCCGGTTTTGCGCCCGGGGAAAGCGCTGCGTATTGGTTTTTACCCAGGCAGGCACGTAGCACGACATGCTGTTTTTCCAGCTACCGAACCAGAGAAACACCACTTTCATCCGATGTTCGCGGGCTTCTTTAATCAGGCCATCTACCAGCGTAAAATCAAAGTTGCCTTCCTGCGGCTCCATTAACTCCCAATAGATCGGAGCCAGCACCGTGTTGACATGCATTTGAGCCAGCCGGGGCCAGATGGGTTTCATATAGCCAAGATCTGACGCGCTGGAATTGCCCAGCTCACCACCCAACATCAGGAAGGGACTGCCCTGCACAATGAGCTGCGTTGCATCGCCTTGCTTCTTCAAATGCGGAATGGTGGTACGAGATTGTGAAAATGCCGGAAAGGTTAACAGAAATAAAGCAAGCCAGGCGTATTTTCGGGACATAAGTCGATAGCGTTATATACGAAAAGCGGGAACTGTCATTTGTTCCCGCTTTTGCTGATTCTCAATTTTTACTGGCCTTTTAATCCTTGCAGAACCGCAGAATAGGCTGGTTTCTTCTCATAATTCGCATTGAATAGCAGCGGAAAATCGAGCTTTTTCTGGTTCACGACAATCCAGCTATCGGCATCGGTTACGCCCCAAATGGTGATGCCTGCCCGTTGCGCCGCCGGTACGTGCTTCATGTAAGAGTCAACTACATATTTGTACATCACTGCCTGATAAGCCAGCGCTTGCGGATTCGATGCCGGATTGAAATCGCCTTTATCCAGTGGATTAGCCCGCACATCCAGCTCTGAAATCCGAACTTTCAGGCCGGTAGCCGCTAGCTTTTTGAAGGCGTTATCAATTCCCGCGTAGGAGGTATTGACCGAAATGTGCATCTGGGTACCGATACCGGCTATTTTTGCGCCTTTGCCTTTCAACTCGTTTACATACCCGATCAAGGAATCCAGCTTAACGCCGTTTGATTCGAGATTATAGTCATTGATGTATAGCTCAGCCGCCGGATCTGCCGCCGCCGCATACTGGAAAGCTTTCAAGCCCCAGTTGCGGCCCAGGTACTGCGACCAGAAGAAAAAGTCGGTTGTACCGGCGGGCACCGTGGTGTTGCTATTGGTCCGCAAGGCTCCGTTTCCATCCGCCATCGGCTCGTTTACCACATCCCAGGCGTTGATTTTACCTTTGTAATGCGTGACCGTTTTCGTGATAAAATCATTCAACGCATTATCCACCGCTTTGGCAATTTCAGCGCCCGTAGCCGGTGGTGCCACACTCGGATCGGTCACCGTTACATCGTCGATGAAGTAGGTATTGGCCGTACTTCCCAAATCGAAAACAACCTGCGTTGCTTCGGCATTGGACGTGATTGTCCAGCTAAATTGTGCCCACTCGGTGCCAATCGTGTAATCGGCGCTGTACTGCGGATTCGGCGTTGTCGAGAGGCGCATTTTGCCATTTGCATTCTGCGCTTTTATCCAGAACGAAATCCGAAATTGTTTGCCAACCGGCGTAGCCATCGCGGGACTGGCCACCTGCACACTCCAGGGATTTCCGCTGGCGGCAACGGTGGCTTTCAGCGAACGCTGGCCGCCGCGTGATTCGGCCGTGGTGCCGCCCGTGATGGAGGCCGCTCCGTTCAGTACCGACCAGCCCGTAAAGCTACCGCCCGTTCCCTGCTCGAAATCACCGTTGGTTGCCAGGTTGGTAGCGCCCGTTGAGCTGGACCCCGCCGTAAGCGTTTTCAAATAGGTGGCGTTCTGGTTTGCGTGCCAGCCCAGCGTATGGCCGAACACTTCCACGCCAGCCGCTGATGCCAGGTTGTAAATCTGATCCGCCTTGCTAAAGTCAATCGCGCCGTTGTTATTAACCAGGGCACCGTGCTTCATGTGGTAGCCAACCGTAATGGATTTTGCCTCGCGCAGCACCGTTTCCCGGTATTTGGCATCGTTCACAAACGGCGTATAATCAATGGCTAAGCCCACGGGAAAACTAGCTGCGTTTTTCAGTTCTCCATTCGTATCCGAGAAATTTCCCAGATTCAGGGTATTAACCTCGTCGGGCTGACAGGCGAAAATCCCGGCACTCAAGCCCAGTACTAGTATATGTTTGAGATGGTTCTTCATGGATAATGTTGAATTGTGAATGAGCGACTGAGTGAATAATAAAGCTGAATGCTACCGCTAGCCGGTTTTATTCACTCATTCACAATTCGCTCATTCGCTCATTAATTAATAGCCTGGATTTTGGTATTGTGCCTTGTTCGGATCCTGTAAGGCGTCGAGTTGGCTCTGCGGAATAGGGCGCAGCATGTGGAAATCCTGCACTTTTGGTGCGGCATCCGGATTGCGCGTTTTCAGGCGGCTTACCAGCAAACCACGAACGGCCAGATCCGGCCAGCGCAGGCTTTCTCCGCACAGTTCGCGCGCGCGCTCATCCATGATAAAGTCGAGCGTAACCTGTGAGGGCGATGTTACTCTAATCCGCTCATACCGGGCGTTGATCTGTGCTGCACTCAGACCGGGACGGTAAGCGGCCCGTCTTTTCAATACATTGATCAGGTCAACGGCTTCGGTTGCTTTGCCGGTTTGCATTGCTGCTTCCGCTAACGTCAAATACGTTTCAGACAGCTTGCTCACCGGGAACGGACGGCCCGAAGCATCCTGGAAATTGGCGCGTTGTTTAGCGTCGTATTTCTTCAGGTTCGGGTAAAGATTCAGGGCGCGGTTTGAAGGCAGGAAGAACTGCGATGGTCCGACAATGAAGTAATTCTTCTTCCGTGTTCCGGTCAGGGCTTTGAGCGAGTCGGCCATGCGGTCGGTTTGCGTCAGATAGATCGCCGTGTCACCGATAGCCAGCCCCATGGTAGCCAGGCTAGCCACGTAGGTTTTGTAGGCATCCGTTCCTGCTGCGTCGTACGTATCAGCTTTCCAGACCATCCGAAACGAATTATCAAAACGGCTGTCGTTGGTACGGTCCGCAAAAGCTGATTCGAGCAGCCATTTCGTCGGAGCAAAGTGGCGCAGGGGCCGACCGTATTGCAGCACCCGCGTCGTGAAAATGGTTTTTCCCGCCAGGGCAGCATTCGGGTAGTTGCTCGGCACAGCCTGCTGGTAATTTGGGTTAAACATGTTGTTCGCAATGTTCACCTTATTGGCAAAATCCGTGCCTGGGCTGGGTGACTCATTGGCGGCGTTGTTCAATGGCATCCGTTCAACTGAGAAAAGAATCTCCGAATTGTAGTCGTTGCCTTCTTCCATTACCTTACCAAAATCCTGCTGGAGTGCTGTTCCGTACGTTCCCTGGCCGTCGATTAGCTTCTTAGCATTATCGTAAGCTTTCTGGAAATCATCTCCTTGCTTCACCGGCGAATAACCCCGAAACAGATACACTTTCGCCAGCAAATGGAGCGCTGCCGCCTGGGAGAGCTTGAAAGCCCCCGCCGGACGAGTTACGGGCAAATTAGCGCTGGCAAAAGTTAAATCCTCAATCATGGTCTGGTAATCTTTGGTCAGCACCTCGTTGACGGGGAGACGAAAGAACTCCGTCGTCGGAGTCGAGTTGAATTTCAAATCACCGGAACCCAGGTTTACCGGAACCGCGCCAAACTGCTGAACCAGCAACAGGTAATATTGCGCCCGCAGGTACCGCGCCTCCGCAACGAGAACGGTCTTGGCCGCTTCATTCATCTGAACATTGGGGGCAAAATCGATCACCGCGTTACACAAGTTAATGTGCCAGAAATTACGGTTCCAGGGCGTTTGAATAGCTCCGTCACTCGCCGTGAGTCCGTAGGTACCTTCCTGGTAGGCGTCGCCGCTTAGACTCTGGTCGCCCATTGTCCACTCGTCGGTGCCCATGTTGGCAATATCCAGCGCTCCGATGGGACCGAAGTCATAACGAAGGCCCGCGTAAGCCGCTGTCACGGCACTTTGTAGACCAGTAGCTGATTTAAAATAATCCGGTGTAAAAACGGTGTATGGTTTTTCTTCCAGTATATCGTCTTTACAGCTCATAGGTAAGACCAGCAAGGCGACAGCCATCAGGACTACGCTTAGTGGACGAACGATAGAGGATTTATAATTCATTTTCATATTCCGTATGGGTTCTTGAATTAAAAGCTAAGATTGACACCAAAAATAAACGACCGAGTTGGTGGCGTGCTTAACGAAATGGTCAACGCACGGTTTGGCAGGTTACCGCCACTTTGGATAAATCCGCTGGTTCCGGTTCCGGTTGGCTCGGGGTCAATGCCTCCCGCTTTCACGTAGGGCGAGAACAACAGGAATGGGTTCAGCGCCTGCACGTATACGCGAATGGAATTGGTTTTCAGACGATCCAGGATTTTCTTATCGAAGGTATACCCCAGGTTCATGCTTCTGATTTTGACAAACGAGGCATCGTAATAACCCAGCGTTGTCCAGGCCGTGCTGGCATTTGGCGGGTTAATTTGCGACGAAGGCATCGGGAAGTCATTCGTTGGGTTGGTTGGGGTCCAGTAGTCAACGGCCAACTGGTTGCGGCGGCCATCGTCGATGGTCAGGTAACCCGCCAAAGGCTGGTGAATGCCGCTCACCAGGGTTCCGCCAATGCGGGCGTAAGCCACAAACGAGAAATCAAATCCTTTGTAAGAAAACCGATTGGTCAGACCACCCTGAATCTTGGCTTGTCCGCTACCGATGATCGTCCGGTCGTAGTCTGCATCAATCTTGCCATCGGGTTTACCTTCCGGACCGCTAACATCCTGCACTTTAATTTGCCCCGGAACCTGACCGTATCTGGCGGCTTCTTCGGATTCGTTAATTTGCCAGATGCCTAGCTTTTTGTAGTCGTAAATGGCGTTAATCGGGTAACCTACGTGCAATCCGTTGGGAATGTTCCGAACGAAACCATCCTGTAAACCAAGCAGTTTGTTGCGGTTAAAGAAGAAGTTCAGATCCGTTGACCAGGTAAAACCCGACGATGTTTTAACGTTTACACTGCTCAGGGCTACTTCCAAACCTTTGTTCTCCATCCGACCAATGTTGGTCGTGAAGTTACCCGGAATTCCCGATGAAGATGGCAGCGCCAGACCGTAGAGAATGTTACGGGTTTGCGCGCTGTACCAGTCCACTGACCCCGTCAGGCGGTTACCCCAGAAACCAAAGTCAAGCCCGACATTTGTGGTACGTGTATATTCCCAATCCAGCGCTGTGTTTGGCGCCGCATTGACGTAGTAACCGCTTTGAATATCCCGACCGTAATTGTACAAAATAGGAACGTTTGTGCTACCGTTTGCGATCGTATTGGTTACACCACCCAACGATGAGTAAGGCGCAACAGCCTGGTTCGATGTTTCACCCCAACCCGCCCGTAATTTCAGGTTCGTAATCACTTTGACGGGGCTCATGAAGGCTTCGTTTGCAATGTTCCAGCCCAGTGATATAGCCGGGTAGTTGTGCCATTTCTGCGCCAGCCGCGAAGACCCATCCCGGCGACCCGTTAGCGTGATCAGGTACTTGTCGTCGTAAGCGTAGTTCGCCCGGAACATATAGGAAATCAACCCCCAGGTCGATTCTGAACCACTCAGCGTTGGCCGGTTTGTCGAGGATTGTTTGGACTGCCCCAGGTTGTAGAACTGAATAAAATCCTGGTCGATGGAATCCACCTTCGCGTAGCTGTTATACGTACGATCCGTTTGTCGGCTATACAATCCAGTCAGATTGATCCGGTGCTTTTTGGCAATGGTTTTTTCGTAGGTCAACAGGTTTTCAATGGTGTAACCATATCCTTCGATGTTGTTAACGCTGGCCGTATTACCGGTACGAACCCGGAAGTAGCTATCTGCTCCCTGAAACTGCGCCTGTTGTTCCTGGCGGTAGTCCAGACCGATATTCAAGCGGTATTTCAACCCATCAATGATCTGATATTCACCATAAACGCTGTTAAAGGTGCGTAGGCGGCGTTTCCGGTCAACCCAGTTGTTATCGTTGTTGTTAAGCAATAATGGACTGTAGGTTCCAGCCTGGTCATCCACGTTACCAGCAGGCGACCGAACAATATTGCCATCGGCATCGTAGGCCGGCATCAGCGGACTTAATGCCAAAATTGGAAACATGGGATTCACAAACTGATCGCCGTTCGTTATGCCTAACGTATTGAGTGTGTTCAGGCCTATACGCAACCGCTTCCCAACCTTTGAGTCAATGGTTGCCCGTAGCGAGAAGCGCGTAAAATCCTGTCCTGGCAACACGGTAGTTTGTTTAAAATAACCACCTGCCAATGAGAACTGGCTGTCCTGCGTTCCGCCCGATAAGCCAACGCTGTTGTCGGTAATGTACCCATTTTTGTACATCAAGTCCTGCCAGTCCGTTGAACGGCCAGTTGCAATCGATTCCAATTCCTGCTGAAAATAGCCCCCGTTAAACGGTGAAATGTCCCGCAAGGCCCGGTACTGCTCGGGACTATATACTGGATATTTCCGCGCCACGGAGCTAACGCCATAGTATGAATTGACAGTCAGACGGGCCGGACCCGCTTTGCCCCGTTTCGTAGTTACCAAGATAATACCGTTGGCACCCCGCGATCCGTAAATGGCTGTTGCCGATGCATCTTTCAGAACCTCAACGGATTCTACTTCATTTGGATTAATGTCGTTCAGGTTTCCGCCTTCGAACGGAATCCCGTCTAAAACGATTAGCGGGTCGTTGGACCCATTGATGGAGCGCTCGCCCCGAATACGAATCTGGGCACCAGCACCCGGCTTGGAACCGATCTGCTGTACCTCCAGACCCGCCGCCCGGCCTTGTAAGGCCTGCTGTAGGTTGGCTACGGGCACTTCCCGCAAAGCTTCGGAACCAACTGAAGCAACAGAGCCGGTAATGTCGCTTTTCCGCTGCGTACCATAACCGACTACAACCACTTCATTGAGTGATTTAATGTCCGTAGCCATCTTGACATTGATGGTTGACTGGCCACTAACCGGTACCTCCTGGCTCACATAACCTATGAACGAAAAAACCAGCGTACCGCCGCTATTGGGCACATTAATGGAGTAGCGACCATTAACATCCGTTACGGTTCCCGTTTGCGTTCCCTTTAACAGAATGCTTACGCCGGGTAGTCCCCCACCCTGGTCATCCGTTACCGTGCCATGCACAGCTGCGTTCTGTGCCTGAGCGCTGAATAAGCTACCTAACAAGAGCAACACGACCGACAGTAAGAGTCGAAGCTGCCTCAAGAGAATGTTAACCATTGGCGGAGCACTTGCACGCTGTACGCAGAATGGCTTTGTGAAGTAAAAATTAAGAATCATCGTTTTAATTATCAGTTAGTTATAGGTTTTCACTGATTTTACCGAAGATCAAGCCAGTCTGAAATGAGTAGCAGGCAGTAATGGCCTCCTAGATCTGGCTTTTTCCCTTTGGAGCCTAAAAATCCTACTTTTTTTTATACAATGCAATCGGTTGCAGTATATATTTTTTAGAATAGTTAAATTTTACAGTCGAAATGTACTGTTTTGGAGAAATATCGTCGGATAAGCTTAATAGAGTTTGTCTCTATTAGTCCCTAGAAACAGGTTATTCAATTTTCCTATACTGATTCTTTCTTAAGTAAAAATCAAATCTTTTACTCAAGTACCTGAATAGTAGTAGCTTGTAAAATTATTTATTATAATTAGAGAAATTGTTGAATAAGTTTCCGACTTTCAGAAACCGATTGCAGCAGTTTATTCAAAGAATTGCTTTTATCTTACGACACCGCTTTTCGAGTTACTAACCTCATGGAGAAAGAAATTACGATTTATGATATTGCCAAGTTGCTCAATCTCTCTCCCGCTACTGTTAGCAGGGCACTGAATGACCATCCGGCAATAAATAGCAACACAAAGAATATCATTACGACGGCGGCCAAAGAGATGGGCTACCGTTCGAATACGTTCGCTAGTAATCTCCGCCGCCAACGGACCAATACCATTGGTGTTATTGTTCCTCGCCTAAATAGTAACTTCATGTCCTATGTTCTGGCAGGCATGGAAAAGGTAGCTAACGAAGCGGGTTACAACCTGATTATCAGCCAGTCGTTAGAGTCTGTCAAGAAAGAAATAGCCAATGCAGAAACCATGTTCAACAGCCGGGTAGACGGTTTACTAGTCTCCCTTGCCTACGATACAGACAGCATTGATCACTTTGATAAATTCGTCAGAAAGCAAATTCCGCTATTATTTTTTGACCGGGTAGCTGCCCATAAGAATTGCACAAACATTATTATTGATAACGTTCGGGCTGGTTACGAAGCCACCGAACATCTCATTGAACAGGGATGCCGTCGCATCATGCACGTTACCGGAAATCTAAAGCGAAATGTTTACGCCGACCGTTTAAAAGGCTATAAACTGGCATTGATGGACCATAACCTAGTTTTTGATGATTCGTTGCTGCTCGTCACTGACCTCAGCCGCGAAGCTGGTCTGCAAGCGGCCCGCCGGATCGAGGCCCTGGATGAAAAACCCGATGGACTATTTGTTACCAATGACTTGTGCGCCGTTAGCTGCATGGGCGAATTAAAGCAGGTAGGTCTATCCATTCCGCAAGATATTGCCGTAGTTGGCTTTAATAATGATCCTGTTTCTCAGGTAGTTGAACCCAAACTGACTACCATTCACTACCCTGGTCAGGAAATGGGCGAAATGGCGGTACAGTGCTTAATTAACCATTTAAATGGCACCATGAGCATGACTAGCACAAATACCATCGTTTTACGGTCTGAGCTACAGATTCGGGCTTCTTCGCTTCGCAAGTAGAATGAGTATTGTAACCGATTTCAAAGGCTTATTTTAGTCCTTCCAAAGCAAGCTTCATGGCTTCGAGCTGGCGTTTTCGTTGCAAAATTATTGGGGCTGCCACACGTTCCCGACAGTCGAAAATACCGCAGCGCTCACAGGTTTCATTCACAATCCGAATGGGGATTTCAGGCGATAAGGGGTTCAAAAAGCGCATCTTGGTCCGTAGTGTATCCGTCATTTTGAAACACATGGATACACTCATATTCTCTTGTTGGTGAGGCTGGTACGGCTGCGCTACCGACACGATAAAATAGGTCTGCTCCGAGTCGGCGTAGGTGGAGAGCTGAGCCCGGCACAAGGCTCCTCCGAAATTTTTATGCTGCTGCGTAAACGATAGTTCCTGCAGAATAGTAAGCGCAATCCAGCGACGGCAGAAATGCTCATCAACAATGCCTTTCGGGCCCTGGTGGCGTGAAAGGTGCATTTCTTTTGTTAAATGGTAGCTTGTCTTTCCGCTTGTATTATTGATCCGGTAGAAGAACAGCTGATCAATGCCAAAATACCGGGGTAATAAGTTACTCAATCGATAGAAAAAGCGCTCTGGAGTAGCCCGGCACGACTGAATTAGTTCCAGAAAGCCGTCGTTGCTCCAGCTTTCCCGGTTGAAAAGCTCCTGAAGTCGCTCGATTAGCATGGTGCGGCGAATCAAGATGGCCCCAGCGAAATAAGAAGCCTTGTAGTTGTTTAAGATCTGTTCCCAGGAATCAGCCTCTACGTACGCATACGTTAATGGACGATTTTTAAGATTCAGAAACCGAAAGCCAACCTCACGCGCCAGGATAAACAGCCGCTGCTCCTCCGATAGATGCCCATTCAGATACAGCGTACTCGACTCGGGCCGAAAGAAAGACCGCAAGGGTGCCAGATCAGGGCGAGACGCCCGGTCGAAGCGTTCTATTTTGTAGTTATAATTCGACCGCAAAAGGCTCGTTAACAAGGATTCATCGACGGGCGTATTTCCAGAGGCATATTGTTCCAGAAACCGATCTGCTTCGGCTTCAATGTCTTCGAAATAATTGTCGTGCATTTCCTGGTAAGAACGCAGCACGGACATGTAGATACGCTCAACGCTCATGTTGTAGCTACGGCCAATTTCCATGAAGGTCGAAATCATCGCACTCACTTTGGCGGGCGCTTCAGCCAGCAACTCCAGCAAGTCAGACGGATCGATGCCAAAAAGTTCGAGCGGAATTTCGGTCAGAAATTTAGAGCGCAGTAAATCGGAAATTGGCTCCAGCTTTTTGCTTAGTTTCAGCGAAACCAGCGTATCGTAGTCAACGCCCATCGCGGCGGCAATGGCGGCAATCTTATCGGTTTTAGGGTACTTACGCCCTTTTTCGATCTCGGTAAAATAAGAAACTGACAGCCCGGAAGCTTGAGCCAATTCACTGATTGACAATCCTCTATCAAGCCGTAGTTGTTTCAGTTTAAGTCCAAACAGAAGTCGAATATGATCCGTATGTACAGCCACGGCAAAGGGGTTTAATGGGAAAGATTTGAGATTTAAAGTTTAAAGTTCTTCAATCTAAGCTCAAAGTTCAAACCTTACCCGCTAAACCTTATTTTTTTATTCCGTTGAAAGTGCTTGTTTTAACAATCTTGGTACCGTCTGGCGTAGTGGTTTCCGCTCGCGCATTGATGATCAGGTTGGCTCCTCTAAATTCACCCGATGCCGAATAATCAGCGTCGTAGCTGCCAGCGCCAACTTTCAGAATATCCTTCTGCTTCTCCCAGACAAAGGTACCGCCCGATAATTTGGCCATGATTGTTTCTGTGTAAGCCGGAAACGAAATATCAAACTTAAGTTCGTCAGCAGCATTACCCGCCGACACCACAACTTGTCCATTACCGCGTTCATTAGGATTGAAGGGTAAAGTGCCCACAAGCGTTGATGCCGTGTAAGCTACATCATAGGTACCAACGTATTGTTCACGGGGGTTGACATCATCCTTGTTTTTTGACTTGCAGGAAAAAGCAAAAACCAGAACTAACAAAAATATCGTCGAGCGGATCATAAAAAGCTAGATTTTAAACGCGTTAACTCAGTGCATTAAGCTCCTATTTAAACGTAGATGTTACCAAAATACGTATATTTTTTCAGATTTAATGGGAGACATTGCGTATTAAAACCAGCCCTTATTGGCTTTGTTCAAAGTACAAACTAAGTATTTGCTTCGACGGTGGCAATTTCCTCATCAGTTAACTCATACACATGGTAAACTAACCGGTCGATTTCGTTCTCCAACGCTGAAATATCCGTCTCCGGGTTCTGCCGCTTAGCGTTCAATACGGCTTTTACGCGCTGAATAAAAGGCTGTTGATTTTCTGGGAGTAATTGCGGAATCGGGATAAGGCCAATTATCTTCGCAGTAGCTTTTAGTTGGTTCAGTCCAAGCAACGACAGGTAATAGCGGGTGGGTTTGGACTGAAGCAGCGCCTGCCAATAATAGCTTTCTTCGCTTGCCTCTTCCTGATCGCCTACGTCCCAGCCAAAACGCCATTCAGTCGATACGTCGGTTAAATCTTTGAGCAAAACGCCTTTGTTCCGTATTTTAGTCCACAGTTGCTGCTGTTTTTCGGGCACAAATTGCCAGGCTTCATCTCCCATAAATTCGGGTAACAGCGTCAGCCCGTGCGTCGTTAGGTGTGTTTTCAAATCCTGAACGGACAAGCTTTGAACTTGCGAGACAACTGCGGCAGCATTTCGCGTGGTTTTCTGCACCGACAAAATAAGCGGCGACCGGAGACCTCGCCCAAATACAGGCAGATTGCCAAAATCATGTACCTCAGTAATTTGCCAGTTCTGAAGCCACCGCCGCAAAGCTTTACCGGCCCCTACCCGAATGCTATCCGCTGGTATAATGGCCGAAAAATGCCCGCCTTGTTTTAGCAATGACAGACCACATTCCACAAAATACACGGCCAGGTCAGCCGCGCTGGCATACACGTTAAAATGGCGGGCCAGATGCAATTTCAGAGCTACCAATTCGGTAGCCCGCGCGAACGGCGGATGGCCAATTACAACGTCAAAACCGATAAAGTTTCCTTGCTCATCCAGTACTTCCGGAAATTCAAAGCGCCACTCAAACGCGGAGCGGTAATGCGCCGCCTTGGCGTCGGCTTTTAGCTCTTCTTCCACCAGATCCAACCGCTGACGAATGCGTTCTTTTTCGAGCGCAATGTTTTCCCCTGAGCGAATTTCATTGCCAAAAAGATCTACGTTATGTTCCAGCAGCGTCAGTTGGCCCCGAAATTCAGCCAGCTTTTTACGCCGTGGGTCCCGCAAGGAAACAGTCGTGCGAAACTGTTCCTTAATGCGTTGGATAAAATCCAGCATCTCAGCCTTAGCCGCTTTGGACGTTGTATTTTTATACGCTTGAACCGTTCTGATGTAGAGTTCGTGACTAAACTGCTGCTGCCGAAAAACGTCCGTCAAATCCTCTCCTAACTTAAATCGGCTTACCAAACTATTGCCTTGTTTGATGTTTATATCCAGGTTTGGAAGCGTCTTCAAATGCAGAATGCAAAGTGGCGTACCCGGCGTTAAGGCGACGTCCGTTCGCGGTTCCTCAAGCTTCAGTTTTACCTCATAAAAGGTATTTTTCAGCAGCTCAATCCACAAACGCAGTCGGCAACTTTTAACGGCATTTGTATTAATATCGACACCAAAAAGGCAGTTTTCCAGCAGTGTCTGTTTCTCATAAAACAAGGTTTCCTGCATGCGCTGAAGTGCCGGAATCGGGCGCTGGTTCTGCCGATCCAGGTGGTAGGCAAACGGCTTGCCAGTATCCCGCTCCGTAACATATAGCTCCTCATTTTCAAGCGTAATGTCGTATTCTGCGACTGGCTCGCCATTGTCGTGGTAACTCAGCACGCCTAGATCGGCCTTGATCGCAATCAGTTCGTTTAGGGCTGCCACCAGAAAACGCCCCGAACCGACCGCCGGATCGCAGATGTGCAGGTTGTTGATGAGGTCATTCACGCGTTGGCGAGCTGAAATATCACTACTACCTAAGTGTTTTTTTAAATCAGCAAAGTCAGCAACAGCGTGCTCTTTTTCCGCTATCTGTTCGTTATATTTCTCAACAACCGTTCGCCGCAGTACTGTCTGGCACATGTACAGAGGCATAAAGCCCGGCGTGTAGAACGAGCCTTGCTGGAAGCCGTTCAGCTTCTCAAAAATCAGTCCCAGCCCCGCTGCATTGATGCGTGTTTTTGCCTCGTCCTGGATCTCTTCGCGGCTTTCCGGACTAAAGTGATAGGCATTCAGAAAGTCAAGCAGATAATGCAAAGTGGAAGCCGAACCCGTCACGGGACGACCCTGCCCATCCCGTAGCACCGTCTCTGCGTAAAAAGGCATAACCGCCTCATTTCCCAACTGACTGATCTGAATGGTCTGCGCTTCCAGCTCACTCACTTCGAATAAAGAGCTATTCAGGTAAGGCACAAATCCAAAGCCTTTTTGGACCGTGGCCGAGCGTTCTTCAGGCAGACAGGCCAGCACCTGAAAAAACAAATTATTGAGCGCCTCATAGTTGGGTATGCGGTCGCAGCGCAGAAAATGCTTGTAGGAATCGCCATTGTGGTAGCTGACAATTTGCGCTTCCAGCAATTTCAGAAAGAGGATTCGGTTAACCCAGGTCAGACAAAGCTCCAGCGCTGCGGAAAAGACCAAATCCGCAGCATTTGTTTCCTCAGCTCGGTCCCCCGGCAGATTTATATAGTTGCCTTCGTACAGCTTCAAAATCGTTCGCTCCAGCAAAGACCCTTCTACAGGCTGCTGACACCGCCGAATGATCACTTTGCCGGACTCCTTCACTTCTTCCAGACCGATGATGTGTAGCAGTTCGTGGTAAAACGGAGCGCAGAATGAAGTTATACCCTCAGACTCAAGGTTAAGCAGATGCGTGGGCGACAGCACTTTCAGAAGCGGAATCAACGGTTCATCTTCAGCGCGTATACCGTTGCTGGTCAGCCGATTTTCGTATTCCTTCAGGTTGAAGTAGGTGAACGGAATCTGTTCGTTCTTTAGGTTACGAAGGTATGGTTTTACTAGCTCGTCGTAAAAAAACTCGGGTGTCTGGCGGCTTTTTTTCCCCTCGTGCCACTGCCGGAAATGCCGCGCCAGCATGGTCGATGACCCAAACAAACGCTCGAAATCTGCCGCCTCGAACAGAAACCATTCGTGGCCGTTGGTAATGGCTAGTCGCTTTAAATTCGTGTTGTCGCCTAGGATTCGTTCATTCAGGTAATGCAAAACCAGTTCATGCATCGCCCGTACGTTGAGGCTAAACAAGGTGGGCATTTCGGCCAGATCAGCCGGTGTCTTAACGCTTATGATAGCTCCGGGCCGCCCGTCTTCTGCCTGTGATGCGTGAAGGTCAATCCGGGCTTTTTTGTCAGTTCCAATCAGGTATTCCGTACCAAACCCGTTTTCGCTGAAGAAGCCAACAAGCGCTGCCTTCACAGTTTCTGGTGCGCTGTTCTCTTCTACCTCACCAAGCAAAAAACGTAGTTGGTTTTTAAAAATCTCCAGTTGCGCACGCCCGACGGCCATTCGGCTAACTGTATTTTCGAGCGACTGACGGGGCGTTAAGTAAGGCTTGGCAGCGGTGGTATTCATGAAAAAAGTATACCTGAAACAAAATCAGATGCCAAGTTACAATGATTTAGCAACAGTCTGGTCTTTTCCAGCATCATCCTTAAGGGCAGAAGCCATCTTCCCGTTCTTTTCAAGAGGCTCCAACGCTAGTCCTTTGAGCTAGAGGTAGAAATCAAAATTGCAATTAACCTACATTTTATAGGCTCTATTAGCAATTATAGACATCCTGTCTGGAATTATTCAAAGAAAGTAAACCAGATTGACTTTTTTAGCGTTAGCTTATGGTTGATACATCAACTAACTCCATGAAACATGCTATACCTGCTTTATCAGGTGGACTAAGTATCGTATTCTGTCTTCTGGCGAACCTGCTGTTTGCCCAGAATATATACACTCTCTCAGGACGCATTACCGACGCAGTTACTAACGAAGGAATTCCATTTGCCAGCATTGCTCTGAAAGGCAAAGCCATAGGAACTACCTCTGATGCCGATGGACGCTATTCCTTCAAAACGCCCCAACTCACTGATTCGCTGGTGGTTTCCAGCCTGGGTTATCAAACCACAAAAGCCGCTCTTGGTCAAACCTCTGTCCAGACCCTTGATATTTCCCTGAAAAACTCTGCCGC
This sequence comes from Tellurirhabdus bombi, assembly GCF_021484805.1. Lineage (NCBI taxonomy): Bacteria > Pseudomonadati > Bacteroidota > Cytophagia > Cytophagales > Spirosomataceae > Larkinella > Larkinella bombi. The sequence goes on from NZ_CP090557.1 coordinate 3,962,035, forward strand.
CACTTTACAAGAATTTAAAGTGTATGCCAAAGGTGGTGATCCAGCCTACCGCATTATTCGGGAGACCCGCCGCCGCAGTGACCAATACGACCCCAGTAAACTCAAAGCCTTCCAGTACGAGAATTACACCAAGATTGAGGCCTATATCAATAATTTCGCTAAAAAACGCAAAAAGGGCCGCCGCCCGGGTCCCGTCGGGCGCTTACTAAGTCGGCTCCCTGCCGTAACTGACGACAATGGGCTGCCCGCCGTTCCGGTTTTTGTGTCCGAAAACTATTCAGATTACTACGAGCTTCATAATCCGAACAAGTCCAAAGAAATTATTCGTAGAACCCGCATTGCTGCCGTAGGAATCAACGATGGCAGTCTGGTTTCTCAGTTTACGGGTGCGTCTTTTCAGCAATATAATTTCTACAACAACTTCCTGACGGTCCTGCGGAAGGACATCCCCTCCCCCCTGGGCTCTGCCTGGCAAACGTATTACGAATTTCACCTGATGGACACGCTGAAAGTGGGCGAATCGACTTGCTTTCAGATTGATTTTGAGCCCAAACGGCAAACGGATTTGGCTTTCACAGGCACAGTCTGGGTCGATACAACACAGTTTTCACTCGTTCAGATTGAGTCTAAAATTGATGGGCGCGCCAACATTAATTTTGTGGATGAACTACGGATCGAACAGGAATACGAGGCTACCGAAACGGGGCATCGCCTGCCAACGCTGACGCAAATCAGCATCGATATGGCCGAGGTATCGCCTAATGCGCCGGGAGCCCTCGTTCGCTTTTTTATTGCTGCCCAGGAAATCGTCGTTAATCAACCCAAAGAAGCCAAGTTTTACGAACCCGCTCTGGAACTGGCCGACAATTACAAGGAAAAAGACCCGAAGTTCTGGAACGACATTCGCCCGGCTTCGGTCACCGCCGAAGAAATGCACGCCTTTGATGTGGTTGATTCGGTTCGGAATACGCCTTTTTTGAAAACAACGGCTAAACTGCTTCAACTTAGTTTTAACGGTTACCAGCCGCTGGGTAAGCTCCATCTTGATTTTGGGCCTATTTTGTACACGTACGCCAACAATTCTTTTGAGGGCAACCGGTTTCGAATTGGTTTACGTACCAACACGGGTTTTAGCCGCCGCTGGCTATTAAGCGGTTACCTCGCTTATGGCACCCGCGACGAGCAGTTTAAATATGGCCTCAATATCGACTATGTGCTCTCTAAAAAGCCTTATACCATTGCCGGTGTTCGGTATAGTAACGATCTGGAGCAGTTGGGTATTAATGCCGAAAACCTGAACAACAATTCGCTTTTGCTGGCCTACAGCCGATTTGGCATCTACCGCCGACCCTATTATCAGGAGAGCTATTCGACTTACATTCGACGCGAGTTAGGCAGTGGCTTCACGCAGACTATTGCCCTACAAAACAGAAGCTTTCAGCCGCTTTTCCCATTTGCCTACCGTACGGAGCCTGTTATTAGTCCCGAAACAGACGTTCGAACCAGTTACCAGACTACCGAATTGACGCTGGAAACACGCTACGCACCGGGCGAATTGATGGTCCAGAACGATAATGAACGCTACAACATCACGGCCACCAATAAACCTGTATTTACCTTTCGGTATAACCTGGGCATGAGCCACGTTTTTCACGGAGATTTCAACTACCACCGCTTCTCCGCCGACTGGCGGCACTCTTTTCGCGTGGGGGTGTTGGGACGGACGTTTTACAACGTGAATGCTGGCTATATTCCTTCGACCATTCCCTATCCGCTCTTGTATACACCGCTGGGCAACGAGACGTTCTTTTACCTTTACAACGCCTATAACCTGATGAATTTCTTCGAGTTTGTCAGCGACCGCTATGTATCGCTGAAATTTGAACACAATTTCGAAGGCCTGTTTTTCAACCGGCTACCGGCCATTCGGCGGCTGAAGTGGCGTACGCTGGTGACCGCCAAAGTATTTGCGGGTAGTGTTAGTGAGAAAAACACACTGCTCATTCCCACCACCGACGAAGCGGGCCGCTCCGTGGAAGGCTTCCGGGCGTTGGGTCGCACGCCGTATGTGGAAGTGGGCTACGGCATCGACAATATTTTCAAGCTTTTTCGGGTCGATGCGCTGCACCGGCTCACGTACCGCGACAATCCAAACGTGACGCGCTTCGCCGTTAAGGTCTCTGCTTATCTAAGTTTGTAGACTTTTTCGCCAAGACGATACCAACAAAAACCCCGCGACCGTAAGCTGTCGCGGGGTTTTTATTACAGATTATCTCCTTTTTATTTCTCCATCGGATGGGCTTTCAGAAGCTGCTCCGACGAATAAAAATCCTTCTTGCTTTCAGTGGCAGCCCGGACTTTTTTCACCTGATCGGCCTGAATGGCGGCCGCCTGGTTGCCGAATGAATTGCGCACGTAGGTCAGTACGGCGGCTACTTCGTTGTCGTTGAGCAAGCCACCAAAAGGCGTCATTGGCACCTGACCGGGGTATTTTTTCCCGTTAACTTCGAGTGGCCCCAATAACCCTTTTAGTACAATCTTGATTAACCGATCTTCGTTGCCGGTTACCCACGTCGTACTGGCCAGCGGCGGGAATCCAGAGGAGACCAAGCCTTTTCCGTCTGCCTGGTGACACGTAACGCAATAGCCTTCTTTGTTATAAATGGTTTTTCCCAGCGTGAAGAGTTCGAGTTCCTTTCCTTTCAGACTAGTTTTTACGGCAACCTCTTTCTCTTTTTTAACCGGCTTATCGTTCAAGTGCGCCACCGCCGTTTCGTAGGCGTGAATCATCCAGTCGTCTAGCGGCATCTTTTTGGCTTCTTCCAGGATAGGCAGTCCTTTTTCTTTTCCGATCCAGGAGGAAGCCACGATAGCGGCCAGACGAACCCGGCTGTTTTCATCCCGAACGGCCTGCATCAGCAAATTAGCCTGATCGGGCACCTGATGCCCCGTATAACGCACCACCTGAACCGCCGCCGCCCGCGCGTGAAAATCCTTTGCTTTCAGCATTTGCCGCAGTAGCTTCTGGTCTACTTTGTTCATCCCCCAGCTTACCCACAGGCCTTCCAGCATATGGTGTTCGTAACGCGGATCGTTTTTGTCCAGTTTGGCGATCCAGGTGTTTAGTTTGGCTAATACTTCCACTGTATTCCGTCCCCGAAGTTCGCGACGGGTGCGGTAACGAGTCCGGTATTCCGGTAACTTTAGGTTATCCAGCAATTCTTCAATGCTCGCTCCGTCAACTTTGGCTGGTTTCACCAGTGGACGCGCCGGGTACGTAACCCGATATACCCGCCCATGCGAATGATCCCGCAGCGGATCGCGGGCGTTGTGCTGCATGTGACCAATCAGGATGTTGTGCCAGTCGATGACGTAAAGCGAACCATCGGGAGCAAACTCCATATCGACAGGCCGAAAATTCCGGTCTTCACTCACGATCAGATCGGCCCGGTGGCGACTTTTATAGCCGGTCCCATCATCTACGAGCGAATGCTCTTTCGTCCCCAAAAAACCAATGGTATTGTTGATTAGGAAATCGCCCTGCACTTCGTCGGGGAAATGGCGACTCGAAATAAATTCCAGACCCGAAGTTGGACGCACGCGGTGGGCTTCTTCAACCAACTGAACGGATTTATGGGTTGCCTCACCGTAGCGGGGAAAAACCGAACCCGGCATCATCCAGCGCACATCGGGGCTAGAGGTCTCGGCAAAGAAAGGTTGTCCCCATTCGTCGAAAGCAATTCCCCAGGGATTCGGGATGGAAAGCTGGGCCGTCCGTTCCAATTTACGAAGCTGCGGACTGTAGCGGTAAAAACCGCCGTTGGTTGCCCGGACGGGACCGTACGAAGTCTCCACGTCCGTGTGCAAAAACACGCCTTCGCCCGAATAAATTGCTCCCGACGGATCGACCGTAAACGCGTGACTATTGTGGTGCGTATCGTGATCATCGAAGCCGCTCAGCAGAATCTCCACTTTATCGGCCTTATCGTCGCCGTTGGTATCCTGGAAAAATTTAAGGTTGGTTCCCTGCGAAACGTAAACGCCTTCCGGCGCAATTTCGAAGCCAACGGGCAAATGCAGGCCATCGGCAAAAACCGTTTGTTTATCGGCCTTTCCGTCCCCATTGGTATCTTCCAGAATGATGATTTTATCGTTGGGCTTAACATCGCCGGGTTTGTAGTGCGGATAACTTGGCATCGTCGCAATCCAGAGCCGCCCTTTGTTGTCAAACGACATTTGCATGGGCTTGGCCAGATCCGGGAATTGCTCCTCCGACGCAAAAAGCTCAATCTTATAGCCGGGAGCGACTTTTAGCTTGTTCAGCGCATCCTGGCCATAGAGGTAGGTCAGGCTACCATTTTTCTCGGGATTGAAATTCGTTTTTACCGGGGGAAGCTGCTTGGTGTTTTTATCGGCAGCGGCCACATCCATCTTCTGACCTTTGTCAGCCGCCAGCCAGATCGCCTGGTCACGGATGTCGGTCATCTGGCGAATCTTCTCAATTTCGGCGGGGTAATTGTCTGGTCCAAACGGGTTGTACCGACGACCGTAGGCATGCACGCCATTCGGAATTTTGTAATCGTTATGCCACATCCAGTTTTTTTCCAAAACGGCGGCATCGACGAGCTGCCGGTTCTTTTCGGTCTTGGCAGGCGTTTTCCCAAAAATCTGATCGGCCAGCAAAACGCCCATTTTTTGATACCCCGCGGCATTAAGCTGCGAACCATCAATGGTCAGGTCTTCTTTACTGTCTGCATACCATTGCTGCGAAGGAGCAAACGCATCTACAAAAAGCACGGATCCAGCGCTCTGGTTGTTTTTTTCGACAACCTCTTTCATCGCTTTTGCATACAACGCCAGATTTTCGTTTTCTTTTTTGCCGTTCGGAAGATCGTATTTACCGGACAAATCCTCAAAGGCGATGGGCGATACAAGGACCAGTTGGGGCGCAGCGGTTCCGTTATATTTCTGGCTCAGTGTCCATTTGATAAAAGCATCCAATTCAGCTTTGTATTTTTCCAGACCGGCTTTTCCATTGAAGGATTCGTTATAGCCGAAAAAAGCAACAATTACATCGGCTTTCAGGCGGGTAAGCCACTGGTCGGGGTTGTCAAAATGCCCTTCACTTTGCGAATTGGTGGCTAATTCGGTTCCTTCATAAAACTTTTCGGCTCCGGGAAACGCCCAGGGCAAATTGCGGCTGGCGTGGGGGCGGAAACCGGGGGTGTCCCCGCCATCGCACATGTTGCGAATGACCAGCGAATGCTGGGGATACCGAACTTGCATTTCGGTCTCGAAAGAACCGTAATTCATCATCCTTGATCCCAGATTATTACCGAGTAAAACGATGCGGGACCCTAGCTTAATGGTTAATGATTCGGATTGACTCGACTGAAAAGCACTGAAGGCGATGAGTGCCAATCCAAAGGCGATCAGCACGCCAATGAGACTGCGCTTCCTGGGTTTAGACATTGTGGTGATCAGGATTTGTTAGGATGGCCGTAGGGCACGTTGATATCGATTTTACCTTTCCATTTTTTAGGAACGGGCTTGCCTAATTCCCAATGGATCGCGTTTATAACCAGCCGCTGAAATGACTCCACGTTGAAATCCTCGGGGTGCCCCAGCGTGGTCATAAAGGCTTTACCGCCCCACTGGTTTTTCCAGGTCCAGGCCACGGGATTATCAACCGCGTTTTTGTTGTTGGGATTAACGGCCTTACCCATCAACAAGGGCGTAGACCCTTTCGCCGGGTAATCGGGCAGCACGTGGTAGAGCCAGGAGGCGGCATGAAAGGTAGGTGCAACGCCGATCAGGATGGGATTCTTGGCTGCGGCGGGGATAATGCTGACATCGGTTGTGCTTTCGTGGCCGTAGTGCGTGTGCTTGGCCGCTCCGCCCCAACCCGGAGGACTACCAAAGGCATATTCTCCGAACGCATTCCAGGACTTGCGGTCGTCGCCGTCGGGATAATTGAAGGCGTGGGTGGTGGTTCGGAAACCCATCACGGGCTTACCCGATTTCAGGTACTCGTCAATGTATTGCAATTGTTCTTTGGGAAGCAGACGCCAGCGCAGGTAAAACACGGCCAGATCGGCTTCGCGCAGAATTTCCAGGCCCGGAATATCTTTTTCCCCCTTATAGTCCGGCACCGATGTCAGGACTTTTGTGCGCATTCCGTAGTTCTTTTCCAGTTCGGCGGCCAGCAGCGGCAGGGTAAGCTCGCTGCTGTACTCGTGATCTCCGGTTACAAACACCACTAAAGGCTTGGCTGCCTGCTGGTCTGCATTCGGCGCGGCCTGCGCCCCGGCTTTGGTCAGCGTCAATAAACCGGCCATGCCCAATAGACTCGTTGTTTGTTGGAGAAAAGCTCTGCGTTTTGTTTTCATATTGTATCACTTAGGCCTGAATCAGTAGTCATTCATTCTTTCGATAAAAGACATTCGTCCCAGAATACTACCCAAAAAAGCCCCAAATCAATTTAGAAGCGGCACTCGGCCTTCCGTAAAAGAAGTATAAATTACGTCGATCTGTCTTTATGTTTATAAGATCGGACAACGTATCAAGGTGAGTCCCCGCCTTATACCCTATTTACACCTTAATCCCCATTATCCAATTCAGTATTTATGGAGCTTTCAATTCATAACTGGATGCGCGCCGAACCCATCGAAACGACCATCCGGAGGATTGCCAAATTAGGTTATAACAAACTGGAAATTGCCGGAAGTCCCGAGCACTACGACACCAAAGTTGTCGGGAAGTTATTGAAAGAAAACGGCTTAGGCTGCTGGGGGTCTGTTACGCTGATGCTGGAAGATCGCAATCTGCTGGCTAAGGACGAAGCACAACGGGCCAAATCCATTCAATACGTCAAAGATGTGGTGCGCATGGTCAAAGAACTGGACGGCCACATGGTTTCGGTGGTTCCGGGAACAGTTGGAAAAATTGTCCCCGACGGCAGACCAGACGAAGAATGGAAATGGGCCGTAGAGGCGATGAAAGAAATTTATGACTACGCCGAGGCTTCCGGAATTTTGCTGGGCATCGAACCCATCAACCGCTTCGAGACCTATTTCGTGAATCGCGGCGACCAGGCGCTGGCACTGGCCGAGGCGGTTGGGCCTAATTGCGGCGTCTGTCTGGATACGTTTCACATGAATATTGAAGAAGAAAACCTGTTCGATGCGATTCGTCGGGCCAAAGGACGTCTGGTTGGCTTCCACGTAGCCGACAGCAACCGCATGGCTCCGGGCATGGGGACGCTAAACTGGCCGAAAATCATTGAAACCCTCCACGAAGTGGGCTACGATGAAGTCCTTTCGGTGGAGTTCTGCTCGCCCCTGGACCGCACTCCGGCCAACCCTTACCCCAACTCCATCGACGAAAACCCGCAGGGGCTAAGTCCCGAACAGAAGAAGTTTCTGGAAGACCACGGAAGCTCATCCGTCACGGAGGAGTTTTATACCATGCTCACCCAAAAATCAATCGATACGCTTTCAGCCCTGATTAAATAAGCGGTCTGGCGGTTTTTGAGTAATCAGCCGAAACCAGACACAAACAAACCTGAATTCCTCCATGAAAATTAGTAACGTAGAAGCTTTCTGGCTGCGCTGCCCGATCCCAAAAGAAAAACAACACGCTTCGGATTACGGTCTGCTAACCGATTTTGATATGACGCTGGTGGTGGTCACCACCGAAGACGGCCTACAGGGATTTGGAGAAGCCAAAGCCGCCGTTGGGTCATCGGGCGTTTGCTCCTCCATTGTTCATTGCATTGAACAGGAGCTAAAACCGCTCCTGATTGGGAAAGATGCCCGGCACATCTCCCGCATCTGGGAACACCTGTACAACGGAACCCGCGACCACTACGCCTTAAAACGCGGTCGGAAATTCCCGATTCTGGGGCGTCGGGGACTGACCATTTCGGCCATGAGTGGCATTGATACGGCCCTGTGGGACCTGAAAGCAAAGGCGCTGAACGTACCCGTGCTGGAATTACTGGGTGGCGCGTGCCGGGACCAGATGCCCGCTTACGCGAGCGGCGGCTGGGCGGGGGTTGACCGCATCGGCGAGCAGTTAAATGGCTATGTATCCAAAGGGTTTAGCGGCGTAAAAATGCGCGTGGGCGTCATGGACGACACGGTTCAGAGCAGCATTGCGCGCGTGCGGGCGGCTCGCGAAGCCCTCGGCGATAACATCAAATTAATGACCGACGCCCACGGTACCTTCAGCGTACCGGAAGCAAAACAGTTTTGTCGGGGCGTTGAAGACTGCAACCTCTACTGGTTTGAAGAACCCATAAGCCCGGACAATCGGCACGGAACGGCGGAGGTGCGGGCTTCTACATCGATTCCCATTGCTGCCGGTGAAAGCGAATACACCAGCTTTGACATTCGGGATTTGATCGAAGTACGGGCGCTAGATGTGGTACAACCCGACTCGGCCATCATTGGCGGTATCTCCGAAGCGATGCGCGTGGGGCACCTGGCCAGTACCTACCAACTCGAACTGGCGCCGCACTGCTGGGGATCAGCCTTTTCGTTCATGGCGGGGCTGCACGTGGCGTTTGCCTCACCAGCGGCCACCATCATTGAATTTTCGCTGGGTGGAAACCCCATGATGTATGAACTGGTTCAGGAGCAGATTACAGTAAAAGATGGTTTTATCGATGTTCCCACTGGTCCCGGTTTAGGGTTGACGCCCAATTGGGATTTTGTGAACGAGTATAAACAGTAAACCCTTAACACTATGGCACGCGCTTTAAAAATCAATCACGTTACCCTCATTGTTAACAACCTGGAAAAAGCCGGAGAATTTTATGCCAACGAATTAGGGTTGGAAGCTTTGCCCGCTTTTAATTTCGATTATCCCGTTATGTTCTTCAAATTCAACGAAGAGCAGCAACTTCATATTTCTGAGTGGGAAGATACGCCTTCGTTCCGGGGTCATATTTGTGTGCAAGTCGATGATTTCAACAGCCTTTTTTACCGCATGAAAGAGCTGGGCGTTGTGGACGTAAGTCCCTGGGGGAAAGTGCGCAAACTACCGGATGGCGCCATGCAGATGTTCGTTCGCGACCCGTCGGGCAATCTGGTCGAAATTTCGTCTAAACCGGGTAGTGAAGTTGATCCGGCCATTCTGGAAGATGAGTTATATGCCGATGGTTTATACGTCTCCAATCGCAACGATTTCCGGGGTGAACGCTCCGACAACGCGACCTTGTACCACAGCAGCAATTCATGAAAAAAACGGTCTTACTGCTGGAAACCATCGCCGACGAAGCCTTGAGTTTGCTGGACGAGAATACCCGTGTGATACCCGCTTACGAAGCGCGGTCACTGGCTGACATTCTTGAAACAGAAGAAATTCATGCTGTCATCACTCGTGGAAAAGGCCAGATCAACCCGGCTTTACTGGATGCCTGCCCAGCCCTGGAAGTAGTGGCTCGCTGCGGTGTCGGTTTGGATAATGTGGATGTTCAGGCGGCGACCGAACGGGGCGTGAAAGTGGTGAATGCGCCTGGCTCCAATGCGGGCACCATTGCCGAACACGCGCTGACGCTGATGCTCATGCTCATGCGAAATACCTACGAATCGGCGTTGCAGGTGAAAGCCGGAGCCTGGAACTGGCGAAATCAGTTTTCGGGCGATGAGCTATCCGGCAAAACGCTGGGTATTTTGGGCATGGGAAATATTGGGAAGCGAGTAGCCCGTTTGGGCGAGGCTTTTGGCATGAACATCGTTTACTGGGACAAACAAAGCACGGATCTGCTTCTGTATCAATCGCTTTCCTTCGAAGCGGTCCTCCAACAGGCCGACATTATCAGCGTTCATTTGCCATTAACGGACGAGACAGACCAGATTTTAAGTACCAGAGAACTAAGTCTGATGAAGCCCAATGCCATCCTGATTAACACCGCCCGGGGTGCGTTGATTGACGAAGCGGCTCTGTTGCAGGCGCTGGATGAAGGCACCATCGGCGGCTTCGGAGCGGATGTGTTGAGCCAGGAGCCACCCGCCCCCGACAACCAGCTTGCCAAACATCCGAAAACCATCATTACGCCCCACGTAGGCAGCTTGACGGCTACAACCTACCGGCTGATGTGCATTTATACGGTTCAGAATGTAGTCGCTATCCTGGCGGGTGGAACCCCCGATCCCCGAAGTATTTTTAACCGGGAAGCACTTGATCTTTTCCAGGAATAATACGAAAACAAAAAGCCCCGGAAAAACTTCCGGGGCTTTTTGTTTTAGACACTTTATATTTCTGTTACCAAGCAATGGCTTTCAAATAAACTCCATTGGGGGCTTCAGCATCAGACAGTTTGATTCCGGCCTTACCGTCAACCTGATACGTGAACGTTTCCTGTTTCATCTCACTGGCTTTTGCAGGCCGATCAATATTGCTTTTAGGAGCGCAGGAATAATAACCCCGTTGCCGACCTTCCGTTGGCGTTATGGTGAGGGTGTGGTTTGCTTCGTTGACTTTTACGCTTCCCTTAAAATAGGTGTAGGCTTCGGTTCGGCAGTTATAGGCCATGACCGAGTTGATCACGTATTGTTCGTACGTTCCGTTGGCATTGAACACAAAGACCAGCGCCTGCTCGTAGGCATTTCCTTTGTAGACTCCGTCATATCCCCAGAAGTTACTTGGCGAAAATACACCGTATGACCACTTACCAACGACCGAGGAAGGGATTTTTCCACCTCCCCCACCGGTTCCACCACCTATGCTACCAGAATTATCTGGGTTTTCGGGGTCAACTTTACCTCCTTTATCAGTACAAGCCATGCAAAGAAATAGGAACGCTAAAAGCGCAAAACACTGTTTTTTCATGATTATTTACGCCGAAGCGGTTCAGTAGTTGTTGTTTGTTTTATTTATGAATACAAACAAAATGGATGAGGCCCTTTTTCCCAAAATGGGGCTTACTCAATCGACCAGACAGCCTCCTGAATTGCCAAAAAGCTTGGTTGAATTGCTATTTGTTGGCCACTCAGCAGAAAAAAGCGGGTTTCCACTCCGCATAGCTTGTTTTAGAAATCGTTTCTGATGAATTTGCCTCCCGGCCAGACTGGAATTATAGGCTGGTTCTTAAATCTAATGACGCGGATTCTCTCTGTAATTTGCTTTCTGACCTGGTTGGCTCAGCCCGCTTCGGCTCAATTCGATTCCATTTCCCGACCTGCACCGGTTCCTTTTCGAGCTACCTACCAAATTTATGCTGGCACACAACTTCCTTTCCAGCACGTTGCTGGCGTAGAGGTTCGGCCCATCCGCCAGTTTTCCGTTTTCGGGCAGGTTGGCTTTCCTTCCGTTCCTTATACCAAATGGATGCTGACTCATTTCAGTCCGGAAAACAGGGATATCGATTATAAATACGTCCGAGATAATTTGCAGTCATCAATCAGCTACGGCGTAGGCGGGCGGCTGCACCTGGGAAAATGGCGCGTGAGTGGCTGGTGGCAGCGACTGAATTACAAAGTGGATGGCACCCCGAAACGACTCGTCGAAGCGTTTGCGCCAGATCAGGCCCGCACAATCGAAAATATTACGTCAGCCCTGCGTCCGATTTTACCCGGCATTGTTGACTTCTACGAAAACCAGGACCTTACACCGACGGGCCATTTTTCTCAGGTGGGGCTGTCGGCGGGGCGCACCTTTTACATTCCTCAAGTTCCCCGACTAAGCATTTCCACGGACTTGGGTGTGCTTTACTCAGCCCGAATTAATACTAAAGTGGATCGTCTGGAACCGGCTTTTCTGCGCGAGTTTGCCGAAACCAATATACTTCCACTAATAGATGAAGAAATCAAAAAGCAATTTGAAAGCCGGTTTATACCAACGTTGTCTATTTCGGTTGCCTATCAGATTCGTTAAAACAGGGCTTAACTTTTTTTAACTTTTACCTTCGTTAGTCAGCCAGCATCTTTGTACCGTCCAAGTTGCTTGCGCTCTTTTCCATGAAGGTATTTTTAGTTTTTGCCGCTCTCTTTTCGTTTGTTTATTACGCTTCTTCTGCTCAGACTACGCCCCGGTCTATCGGTAATTATAGCGTTTTCACCATTCCCTTCGATGGGGATTCGGTGACCTTTGCCGTAACAACTCCTCCGGGTAAACTACTTCAAAAGAAGCCTATTTTTCTTTTTCGTCAAGGCTCACTCCCGATCCCTTTGTTTGAGCAGCCTACTGACAGGCCCCCTGTACTGATTCAGTTGCCAGCCGCTTGCTATGCGCATGACGAGTATTACAGCATCACCATTGCCAAACCGGGCCTACCCCTCGTTGTCAATTCGGCGTATGTCGACACGCTATTTTCGACCTTGAATAACCCTAAAGCCGAGATGTATCCCAAAAAATACATGGAATGCAATTACCTGGATTATTACGTCCGCCAGACGAATGCGGTGTTGGATTTCGTGCTAAAACAGCCGTGGGCTGATCCGTCAAAGGTGGTTTTGACGGGTGGGTCGGAAGGGTATCACGTGGCGATCAAAACAGCTTCTCAGAATAAACAGGTTACTCATTTAATTGCGTTTTCGGGTAATCTGGAAGGTCGCCTTCAATCGATTATCCGAGCGGAGCGGGCTAAAGCCTTTGCCGGACAGACTAGCCACGAAGAGGCCCAGCGTTCCATCGAAGCGCTTCAGCAGGAATGGGCGGAAATTTGCCGGGACTCCCTCGGCACAGAACGAAAACTAGGTGATAATTACCGAACAACCTATTCATTTTCAAACGGCGATGGGCTTGATCACTTACTATCGCTCCAAATTCCAATTTGCATTCTGTACGGCACTGCCGACGTCGGAGCAACGTCCAACGACATCCTTCCCCTGGAGTTTGCCCGACGCGGAAAGAAGAATTTGACGCTGAAAGCCTATCCCAGCCACGACCACACATTCTTTAAACTAACCTACGATGCGGCGGGAAAAGTAAGTCAGAAAACATACAACGGCGATGCGGTCGAAAAGGACTACTTCGACTGGCTGGCAAAGCACTAGCCGATTCCCTAGTCAGCCTAAGTTTAGAGCGGAGTATTCGCGAAATGAATCATAGCCTTACTCAGAAGGGCGGCAAATAAGGGTGATTCCTGCCCGTCCTGCATCGTATACCGAAGATCATCCACGAATAACCGAGCCAATGCTTTTCGATTGATGCGCCAAAGGTAGGCTATGACGTAAAAAATGCCTGGCTCATCACCAGGCATCTTACTTGTTTTATGACAACCTACTCGTCGTTCTTTCTTTTTAAATTTGATTTTCCCAGGTAGTCATCGCCGTTGCCTTCTTCGCCCATTGATTTATCATCTACTCCGGTCGGTTCCACATCATCGTGATTTTCATCTACCAGATGCTGGCCATAGGGTGCCATCCGTTCTTCGTCCGATTGTTGATTTATGCTTTCCATAACGCTGTGTTGTTTGTTATTTGGTTATAACTCTCTGGACCGAGAACTGTTTTAGCCATCCCGCAACCAATGCACACCACCCAGCAGGTTTAGCCCCACCAACTGCCCAACGGCCAGGCCTTCCGGCTTGTCGGTCACTACGGTAACTTTTGCATACCGATTTAATTCGATCTGAACCTCGGAGTAATGACCTTTGAAGAAAATCCGTCGGATGATTCCCCCAAACAATCCCCGGTCATTAATTTCCAACTGTTCCGGACGAACGCAAACCGTCGCGTTTGGGTGAAACGAATGCTGGATACCCATTGATGGCAAGTGTTTTGCCCGGATGATGTTGGCCAGTCCCGTTAGTTGTGCCACATAGGCATTGTGCGGAAACCGGTACACCTGCTGCGGCGTATCCAGCTGAATCAGCCGACCACTTTGCAAAATACCGATTCGATCAGAGATCGAGAGGGCATCTGCGGCATCGTGCGTTACAAACAAACACGCGGTTTTTTCATTTCGAACCAAATCCAGAATCAACTCGCGGATCAGATCGCGGTTAGCCGAATCAAGGTGACTAAACGGTTCATCCAGCAACAAAGCGGTTGGTACCCCATCGGCCGGTTTTTCGGCAATGGCCCGGGCAATGGCCGTTCGTTGTTTTTCGCCACCCGAGACCTGTTTTGGCAGGCGATTCGCTACGTGTTCGAGCCGGCAAAGCGCCAGCAATTGCTTAACGCGATACTCCTGGTACTCTTTTTCGTAAAAACGAATGGAATAAACGATGTTTTCCCGGATGGTAATATTGGGCATCAACTGGTACTCCTGATGAACGAGTTTTATCTGGGGATGCCCAGCCACCAGGCGCTCAGAAGGACCTTGTATGTGTTCGTTATTAAACGACACGCCTCCGTCATCGCTATCCAGCAAACCAGCCATTAGATTCAGTAACGTACTTTTTCCGGAACCGCTTGCCCCTACCAACCCAACTACCTCACCCGACTTTACAGTCAGCGTGACACTCCGCACGGCCATTAAATCGCCAAAATACTTACTAACTCGTTCTGCCTGAAGCACTATCTAAATTGTATTTGAAATTGACGTTGAAGCACGCCTTTGTTACCAAATTAACGCTAAGGTTAACTCAAACTTATCATTTTTTTCCTAAGTACATAAAAAACAAAACCAGCAGAATGAAGGCAAGAACGAGCAAGGCAATTTTCCAGGCTGATTTTGGCCGTTCTCCTGCAATTTGGCCGGTTTGACCATTTACTAAGAATCGGTATAATTTCCCGTTATAGACATACGAGCATATCCAGAGAGGCAACAGGATATGCTTGAAGGTCTGATTCGATAATTCCGTTTGGACCCGCAGATTCCGCTGGGTGTCGCCGCCCAGTTGGCTGGCACAGGCACTTTGTTCCCGCTCCTGAATCTGTTCCTCCGCTTTTCGGGCACTTTCATTCAAATCAATGCTGTAGACTTCGGCCTCCCAACCCAGTAAAATTCGAGGATCGTAGTCAACAATTTCTTTTAAATCGTACCGACTGGCTTCCTGAACGTGGTTTTCCTGCTGGGTTAGTTTACGCGAAGCCATCTCCAGCATGTCATCATAAAAAGCCTGATGTCTGCCATTGCGGTATTCCCAACGAACCCGCTGCTGTTGCTGCGTCACCGTTCTGCCGTTCGCATCGCGCACCTGAACGGGCACGTAATAATAAAATCCGGCATCGCCTTCCCAGCTCGAATGCGCCTGTGCGTCGAATGTCCAGAAAGGAATGTACATGCCGTGCAGGTTGTCCAGCGCCGCCCCCGCTTTCAGGTCCGAGGGGGCCAGCCAGCTATCGCCGACCCAGGTTTTAAACCGCTGCAATGCCTGCTCTTTCGAAAGTCGGAAAGGCAGCACGCCCGCCGGCTCGATCAGCCTGGTCTTCTGCGCTTCAGGATTGACGTTTTTCGATCCGCAGAAGGCGCAGGTCAGCGTTGGCACATCGTAGTTCACCGTGGTTTTGGCCCCGCAATTCTGGCAGGCAAAAATCCGTTTTTCTTCGGTTGGCGCGTTGGGCAACTGCCGATTCTCCACCTTGAAATCCAGCGGGTTTTCCTGTAATTTATTGCGTGTAAACCCAATATCTTCGGTGTTGCCGCAATGGTCACAGGCGAGTTTCTGTTTTTCAGCGGAGAATTTCAATTGCGCCCCGCAGGTTTTGCAGGGCGCCCGGAACAAATCAGCAAGTTCTAGGGATTGCATAGGCTGGACAAAAGTCCGCCGGAACCAACCACGTACTGAGCTAGCCCCGGCGACTTTTAATCAAAAATTATAATCTTGCCAACAATTCTGCTTTTTTGGCAGTAAATTCTTCATCGGTCAGAATACCGGCGGCCTTGAGTTCGCCCAGTTGTTTGAGCAACTCCATCACCTGCCCTTTGTCTTCTTTCGGCGCGCTTTGTGGCTGCGCATTCGCCGCGCTGGAGTTTTGCATGAAGTTACCTAAGCCTCCCATCAAAATAGCCGAGCCAACACCACCCCCGTTTTCGGCGGCATCTTCCAACGCCATCCCGGCCTGAAACTGCTGAAACTTGGCCATGTCATTGACCATGTTCATTTGCGTAGTTTTATCCAGGAAGGCTTCTACTTCCGGCGGTAGACTCGTATTTTCAATGTAGAAGCGGGTTAGTTCCAGTCCGTAGCCGGTAAAGCTATCCTGCAACATGGGTAGCAGCTTGTCGCCCAGCTCTTTATAGTTCCGGGCCATGTCGAAGACGGATACCCCGGCTTCAGCGACCGTATCGGAGAAATTCGTAATAATGGCCGACCGAAGCTGGCTTTCTACATCACTGATGCGCACGACCGGCGTTGTTCCGGCGAACTCCTTGATGAACTTTCCGGCATCGGCAACCCGCAAGGCAAACACCCCGAATGCCCGAACGCGTACCTGCTTCAATTCCGGATCGCGGATGATAATCGGGTTTTGCGTTCCCCACTTGAGGTTGGTGAACTGCTTCGTTGACACAAAGTAGATATCCACTTTAAATGGCGACTCGAAGCCCATTTTCCACGACCGTAACGTAGTCATGATCGGCATGTTCTGCGTTGTCAGTTCATACCGCCCCGGCTGGTAGACATCCGCAATGCGCCCTTCGTTGATAAACACGGCAACCTGCGATTCCCGCACGGTCAGTTGTGCGCCGTATTTGATGTTGTTCCCATTATCCGGAAATTTCCAGATAACCGTATCAGTCGAGTTATCAACCCAGTCGATAACTTCAATAAATTCGTTGCGGATAAAATCGAATAAGCCCATATCTACGTGTTTTTCCGTTTGCCAAAACGTTTTTTTCTTCCGCTAAAAGCACTCGGGAGAGATACAAGTCTACGTAAAAAAAGCGAACCATACTTGATTCGCTTTTATGAACGGTGATTTTAGACCTCAATAGCCTCTAAACCATTTATCAATAGGTAAAATAATTTTTAGGAATGTGGGTAATCCGGCAGGCTAAATCTAACTCACCCGATGAAACGATGTACTGATCACCCGCGTCCAGAATACCCGTTGTAAAGACCACATCCGAGAGATACATCTGCATTTTCAGGCTTTCAGTCCAGTCTGGATTGGCTTCCAGAACCGGATTTTCATCATCAAGATGCAGAATTTTGGTCGGGTCCTCGGCATCCAGCACGGCCCAGAAGGTGCGGTAAATGCCTACTTTCCCACTGACTTCAACGCCATGATACAACACCAGCCAGCCTTGCGGAGTCAGAATGGGTTGCGCACTCCCCCCAATCCGCATGGTTGAGGTCGAGCCTTTCCGGGGGCGGATGCAGGGTTCATCCACGGGCTTCCAATGCAAGCCATCTGGTGACTCAGCCAGATTGATTGAAGGACCGGCATGGTAAGGGCTCTCGGGGGCATAGGCAAAATACAAACTCCCCAGAGGCCGCGTTAAGGCATAAAATTTGCCGCCAATCTTTCCTTCAAAAAAAAGCATGTCCTTATTCTGGTGATCCAGAACGATTCCTTGCAGGCTGTAATTAAGCCCATCGGCTGACGTATATAGGGTCGTGGAATGACGCTCCGCACTTACCGAACAAGTAGTCATGTAATAAGTCCCTTCGATCTGGGTAATACGCGCGTCTTCTATTCCATATTCCTGATAAGTTTTCTGCGGAGCAATGATCTTATCGTAATGAAACTGAACAATTTCCGTCCCAGACGCATTCAACTCTACGGGCAACAACCAGGACAATGACGTTAGGGCCATCGTTTCGTTATGTTCCCTCAAAAGGTGGAATTTACGCGGATCCGCAGCATTTACATCCTCCAGCGAATAGCCGTCGAGTTTGTACGTACCATCTTTATCCCAGCGAATAGCGTGAATCTTTGTGCCCGCAATTGGATTTCGTAACGCCTCTGCTACCCGAACCATGATGAGCAAATTCCCATTGGGTAGACGCGCTAAACCAGGATTGAAGGCTCCCAGTACATACGTTCCCGCGTCAATAGAACGGCGCAACGGCGAATATTTTAAGTCGACATCTTGCGGACGAAGAATAAGTAGATCTGTTTCAAATTTCATGCATATCCGGCGTTCGTTCCCAGTTATAAACCTGTCTTTTGTCCAGGTGTTTGCAATTGTGCCGGAAACTTTGCCTTGCCTGCTACTGATTTAGAGCAACCGCTTTGAAGGTTTCTACCTCATTACGCACGGGCTTGATCGTTTTCAGGTATTCGTACATAGCCCCTAAATCCTGCTCCGTCATACCGGCGTACATGATCCAGGGCATTAAGGATTGCTTTTCACCCGGCTTCACGCTGTGGGGCGTATAACCACTTGCTGGATCATAAGATTTGAAACGGGCTATAAAAGCGGTCTTTGTCCAATTTCCCAAACCCGTTGCGGCATCGGGCGTTATGTTGGCAGAAGTGACCACGGCACCCGGCATGGCAAACTTCCGCCCGCCAGCCATGTACATGCCTTCTACCGGTTTGCCTTGCTCCTGCTTGGTGTGGCAATCCATACAGGCCGAGGCGTTAACCAGGTATTTACCATAAGCTACTATGTTTGTTGTATCTGGTCGCTTCTGGAAATCGGGTTTCTGCGGAATCGTATTCAAGATAAAATTCATCGGAAAATCCGCTTCTGATGCGGGTACCGTATTCTGAATTGGTTTCAGCGTACGAACATAGGCAACGAGGGCTTTTACATCTTCCTGATCCATGCGTCCGTACGCCGGATGCGGCATGACGGGAAATATAGCACTCCCGTCCCGTTTCACACCCGAACTGATTGCCCGGAAAATTTCGCCGTCGGTCCATTCGCCAATCCCGGCAGGCGTGATATTTCTAGCATAAAAGGTTCCGGGAAAGCCCATCTCTGGTCCGAAACGGTCACCACCCTTCCCAAACGTCCCAGCGACAGGCGGGCCTGAAAACTTGCTCCAGTCGCGGCTACTGTGACAGTCCATACAGACGTTGACGTGGTTAGCCAGATAGCGCCCCCGTTCGATCTGAGCGGCACTAGGGTTAATTTTTAATTCAGGCGCTTCGCCTACGTTGGGCAACCCCAGCTTTACAAAGGTTAATACCCCTGCAATTCCGACCAGCACAACCGCCAGTCCAATTCCAATGATCTTTACGGCTTTTTTCATAGGTACTTTTAATCCTTCAGAGAAAATGCAAAGATCACGGGAAATAATGGAACGAATGGTAGCCGACAGCGCAAGAAAGCGAGCATTACGCGCCAGAACTTACCGTTTACTCAAAAATGTTGCTTTACCCCTATCTTTCAGGGCTTTTGAAACAAAAAACAGGGCAGAAAACGGCCCAAACCAACGGAAAAGCGTCCGTCGTTTCGGGTGTCTTCTGCCCTGTTTTTGTAGGGGGTTTTCTTAGAAAATAAACTTCGTCGATAGGAACTGCGAACGGTTCTTTTCAACGATGTCATTCAGGATTTCCTTATTTCCCTCGGTATCTTTGGTAGCGACCACCGTCCGAATTGAGAACGAGCGTAGCGCATCTTCCACCGACAGGGTGCCTTCGGCGGAATCCTTACGACCCGTGAAGGGAAACGTATCAGGTCCGCGCTGGCACTGGGCATTGATGTTGACGCGGCTCACCTGATTCACTAGTGGATCAATCAGATGGGCGATTTCTTCAGTATCGGTTCCGAAAATACTCACCTGCTGGCCGTGATCAGAATTGATGATGTAGTCAATCGGCTCTTCAATGTCGTCAAACGGAACGACTGGAATTACTGGACCAAATTGCTCTTCGCGGTATAGTTTCATCTGGCTATTAACCGGATATACCACCGCTGGGAAAAACAGGGACTCATTAACAATCCCCCCGCCCTCATTGGTCACCGCCGCGCCGTGGGCTTCGGCATCCTGAATGCACTCGGCGAGGTAGGCAGGTTTCTGCGGCTCGGGCAACGGCGTAATTTGTGCTCCTTTTTCCCAAGGCAGGCCGGGCTTTAGCTTATCTACCTCTTCATTCAGGCGTTTCAGGAATTGGTCGGCAACGGACCGATGCACCCACACGATCTTGATAGCCGTACAACGCTGGCCATTAAACGAAAGCGTTCCGAGCAAGCATTCTTTCACCGCTAATTCCAGATCAGCGTTGCTGAGAATGATGCCCGCATTTTTCGCATCCAGTCCCAGAACAGCCCGCAGGCGGTTTACTTTCGGGTGCAATTTCTTCAACTGGTCAGCCACCCGGCTAGATCCGATAAGAGTCAGCACATTGATTTTACCGGATTTCATGAGTGCCGGAACAACAGTATTTCCCCGACCGTAAATGGTATTTACAACGCCTTTAGGGAAACATTCGCGGAAGGCTTCCAGCAGCGGATAATGCAATAACGTGCCGTGTTTTGGCGGCTTGAATAAAATGGTATTGCCCATTAAAATGGCCGGAATCAGGGTGGTATAGGTTTCGTTTAATGGGTAGTTAAACGGTCCCATACACAGCACCACGCCCAGCGGCGAGCGACGAATCTGTCCGATAATTCCCTGTTCAATCCGAAAACGGGAAGAAGCCCGATCAATATCTTTTAACGCTTCAATTGTGTCGTATATATACTCAACCGTTCGGTCAAACTCTTTGATGGAGTCGCCCAGGGTTTTACCAATTTCCCACATCAGCAGGTTTACAACCTGTTGTTTCTGTTCGATCATCCGCCCCACGAATTTCTCCATGCAACTGATTCGGTCGCCAATCGACATGGTTGGCCATTCACCCCGCCCGTTGTCGTAGGCTTTTACGGCAGCGTCCAAGGCTTCCATCGCCTCTTTTTCCGTATTCGGAAGCGGATAACTACCAATTAGCTTACGCTCCAATCGGCCTTCCTGTTTGATGTATACGGGTGATAAAACTTCCTGAACCGAGCCATCCCACGGAAGAATTTCCCCGTTAATCAGGTACTCTCGTTGGTGTAATTCGGTAATGCGGTACTCTTCCGGAATCTGATTTTCAGCCGGAAATACGTCCAATTGCTGTGCAAAGGATTTCATTTTGGAATAAAATAGGTGGTAAATACTACTGTATCAGGCGATTGAAATTCCAGAGAACTCGGAACAGATGAAGTGATGGGTTTTAGGTATAAAAACCTAAATCGAACGCAATATTACAAAGAAATGGTTACAAACCTGATTTTTCACTCCTCTAGTTCGTTTTTATCAACCTCAGCACCTGTAACGTTGTCTGCTTAAGGTAGATAGCCGCATTTTGCACGGCAGAATCCAGGCTTTGTGGACCTGGCACGATCGAAAAGGCACTTTTCAAACCAAGTTCATCCATCTCTTCCGACGTTATGGCTAATGTCCCACAGAGGGCAACAACAGGTATCTTTTTTTCCTGAGCGAGCCTGGTTATGCCAGCAATTAATTTTCCTCTTAATGTTTGCTGATCAATACGTCCCTCACCAGTCAGGATCAGATCAGCGCCAACCATTTTTTCGGCCAGCTTTGTATTTTCCATAACCAACTCGATGCCTGCTTTTAGCCGCGCTTTCAAAAAAAATAAGGCTCCAGCTCCGACGCCTCCCGCCGCACCCGCACCGGGCACTTCTGCGAGATCTACCTGAAACTGCTTTTTAACAATAGCGGCCCAGTGCTCCATTCCCGCATCCAAAAGAGGCAAATCTGCGGGTCGGGCTCCTTTTTGCGGGCTATATACATAGGTAGCGCCTTGTGGGCCGCACAAAGGATTGTCTACATCGCAGGCAACCTCCACTTTTACATTTAATTCATTAGCAGGCGGTTGTATTGCATGAATAAGCGGCAAACTACCGCCACTGGCTTTTATTTCCTGACCTTCCTTATCCAGAAACTTCCATCCCAACGCCATTGCCATTCCCATACCTGCGTCATTCGTAGCACTTCCGCCAATGCCCAGAATAATGTGCTTTACACCTGCGCCGATTGCATGCCGAATTAGTTCACCTAGCCCGTAGGTATGCGTTTTAAAGGGGTCGTATTCGTCTGGTTTAAGCAGACGCAGGCCGGAAGTCTGGGCCATCTCGACGAAAGCGGTTTGTTTATCTCCAGAGAGCCCGTAACCCGCCTTTATTGATCGTCCTAACGGATCCTGAACGGTTACTTCATGCCAAGTGCCTGTTGTTGATTCAGTCAGCAACTCAGCGGTTCCTTCTCCCCCGTCGGCCATCGGCATTGCTACCACTTCAGCACCCGGAATTGAGAGCTGAATGGCTTGCGTCATAGCCGTGCAAACTTCCTTGGCGGTTAGTGAGCCTTTGAACTTGTCAGGTGCTACCACTATTTTCATTAAAAACTAAATTAAAATTGTATTAAAATAAGTCGCTTCACTATCAGAAATAAGCTCTTAAATGGCATTAAATTTATTTTCATCATTTTCGACGAAGGATCCGTAAAATGCCTTGTGAAACATTTTGGCTGCTATACAATGCCCTCTTATTACGGTACTGTTATCTTCACTCCTGCTTACTTGCTCAGCACCGAGACATACAGAATATTATTTGGTAAATAACCCAAATAACAATCTTTGACTTATCTATCCAAAACTTATTTAAAGGTTGGAGCAATTTATCTTTTATACTGATTAATAGTGTCATTTTTACACTCCCTGGCGTATTTCACATCTCTTTTGCTACTGGAATAAATACTTTCTATCCTCTATTTCTATGGTTAAAGTACGAAACAACTACTAAATAGGCCTGATCAGTACTAGGAATAAAATCTAGGTCTCTACTCCTCCTTTTAGGCATTCTGGTTAATTTATAGTTATCAAACTAGGATCAATTGCTAAATAATAATTATTTTTGTAGAAAATAACGCTTCATCTCAATTAGGAATCCTCATGAAAAAAGTCAGCTTTGTGACTAATTTGATTCTCTGCCTTAGAATACTCCTTGAAGCCAGTACGTTTAAGCCATCCGGTAGCCTAATACATCAGGAAAAATCCATGTATAGCCTTCAGTCAGTGCTGGTCTAGCTTAACTCTAAAAGTTCTGACAATTTTGAATTCCAGACTTTTCTTTTCTTCTCCAAGCAACTTTACATTTAAGTGAGCCATACTTTCTATGCCCAAATGAGCGATTCCCTTATGGCTTTTACTGTTTTTTTAGCAATAAGGCTTCTAATTAATTTCTAATTTCTTATTTTTGGTACTTAATTAGTAACCTATATGACCTGGAGATTAACTATATCAGTCCTTACAATGTAAATATTCCGGGTTGGCTTACTCGTAATAGCATAAAGAAATTCTTCCTTCCATCCTTGAACACGTTCGGAAAAGGACTATTGCTTTGTGTAAGATTAAAGCTTGTAGAATCTAGCCGTTGAGAGCAATGGCGATTTAGAATCGAACTTGTCCGGTTACTAGTCATTGTTCAGCCCATTTAAAATAGTACCAATTTCTGTGTTTTCTTAACCAATAAACTAAGTAGTATGAATCAAAAGTTACTCTTTGTCTTATTGAGCATTTTGCTGATGGGATCGGCTTATGCTCAAGACAGACGGGTTACCGGTCGAGTGACCGCCTCGGAAGATGGCTCTTTTCTGCCCGGTGTCTCAATTACGGTTCCTGGCTCTACGCTGGGGACAACAACTAATGGAAATGGAGAATTTAGTCTAAGTGTACCGAATGGAACGAGAACGTTAGCGTTTTCATTCGTTGGCTTCGTTACCAAGCGCGTAGACGTTCCGGCAAACAATACCATGAACGTTGTTCTGGAAGCGGATGCCAACATCCTGAACGAAGTCGTTGTAACTGCCGGTGGTTTGACCGCCCAGCGTCGGGAATTAGGTAACCAGGCAACTACGATTAGAGCGCAGGAAATCACGCAGGCCAAGCCAACGAACATTGCAGCTGGTTTATCCGGTAAAGTTCCAGGTCTGACGATTACAGCCGTTAGTGGCGGTGTTAACCCTAACTACCGTTTGGTTTTGCGCGGTAACCGTTCATTAACAGGTAACAACCAAGCGCTGATTATCATTGATAACATCATCTCGCCAAATAGCATTTTAGGTAACCTCAATCCAGAAGACATTGAAGATATTCAGGTTCTGAACGGTGCGGGTGCGGCGGCTCTTTACGGATCAGATGCCTCCAACGGTGCGTTGATCGTAACGACGAAGAAAGGGAAAGCAGGCAAAACAGAGGTCAAAATCTCAAATACGACTACTTTTGAGAAAGTTAGCTACCTGCCTCAACTGCAAACTGGTTTTGGTTCAGGAACAACCCCGGATGATGTACCGACGTATACTCCCTACGAAAACCAACAGTATGGTCCTGCTTTCAATGGTGAAATGGTAACTATTGGCAAGCCTTTAGAGGATGGTTCTATCCAAACAGTTCCTTACTCTGCGCAGAATTCAAGAGAGAAATTCTGGAATACGGGGATTGCCAACCAAACAGACTTCAGCATCTCTTCGGGCGACGAAAAAGCGACTTATTACCTGTCGGCTCAGTACTTCGATCAGAAGTCTACAGTACCTAGTGATAAGTACCAGCGCTATAGCATCCGGGCGAACAGCACGCGCCAGATCTACAAAAATCTGACGGCTATTTTCAACACAAACTTCATTGCAAACCGCTACGATCAAAGCAGCGAGACTGGTAATGCTTACCAGAACTTACTGATGTCGCCCGCGCAGGTTGACGTAACGAAATATAAAAACTGGCAAACTGATCCGTTCGCTAACCCAAATGGTTACTTTAACGAGTATTTCCAGAACCCGTATTTTACACTAGCTAACAACCGTCGGACAACCCGAAACGATTATTTTCAGGGTAACTTAGAGTTAAAATACAACCCGATTAAGCCAGTAGTCATTACGTATCGTATAGGTATCAGCACGCGGAACAACTCGTCAAAAACGACAACGGGTAAATTTACGTATACGGATTATACCAAGAGCATCTCGGGAAGCTCAAAAACGGACATCGCGGGTTCTGTAGCTGATTACAGTGGTTTCAATTCGCAGTTGGTTAGTGACCTGATCGCTGAATACAAAACAACCCTGAATAAAGACTTTACGTTGGGTGCTGTATTGGGCGCAACAGTTCGTCAGAACCAGTCAAAAGATGTGAACGTATCTGCGACGGGTATTGTAATCGATAATCTTTACAACATCAGTAACAGCTTGAACAACCCAAATGCCTCTGAAGCAAACTACTTGGCTCGTCAGGCAGGGGTATACGGTGAAGCACGGCTTGGTTTCCGGGATTTTCTTTACCTGCACGTAACAGGTCGAAATGACTGGCGGTCAGTACTGGCGAAAAGCAACAGGTCTTTCTTCTATCCGTCTGCTGATGTATCGTTCATCGTTACGGATGCCTTTCCTGCGCTACAATCAAACGAATGGCTGCAGAGCTTGAAAATCAGAGGTGGTTACTCAAAAGTAGGCCAGGTCAATTTAGGTAACTCAACTACTTTTGGTGCTTATTCACTGCTTCCAACATTCAGCCAGTCATATGGCTATCCATATCCAAGTGGGGCTGGCTTTGGTTTGGGTAATACACTGGTATCGTCTGATCTGAGACCAGAAATGACAACGGGTATTGAAGGAGGTTTTGATTTCGAACTGAAAAAATACAATGTGAACGGTGGTATTACGTTGTATAAAACCAACACTGTTGATCAGACAATTGAGGTAAGCGTTCCTCAATCAACAGGTTACAATATTTTGCGGACTAACGTAGGTGAGGTTGAAAACAAAGGGATTGAGACGTATTTGAACGTTACGCCAATTAGAACGGCAGGTGGTCTGGAAGTAAGCTTCGGTGCTAACTACACTCTGAACCGCAACAAAGTGCTTTCATTGGCAGACGGAGCAAATGAATTATCATTGCCAAACGGAGCCCAGGGAACAGTTGCCAAAGTTCTTGCTTTAGTTGGTCAACCATTCCCGATGTTGCAGGTGACAACGTACAATCGCGATCCACAAGGTCGGATCATCGTTGACCCAATCACAGGCTATCCAGCGAGCAACGGTTCATTTAGCAATGTCGGTGTAACTAACCCACCGCATATTCTGGGTGCCAATACGGCGATCAAATTCAAAAATTTCCGTTTCACGGCTTTGTTTGAATACCGAAATGGCCATTACATCTACAACTCCATTTCAACAGCGTACGACTTTTCGGGTGCTGGTATTCGGACGGCCTGGTACAACCGCGATCGTTTCGTAGTTCCTAACTCATCTTATCTGTCTGCTGACGGCACGACGTATGTACCAAACACAAACATTGCGGTAAGAAGCGGTGGCGCTGACTACTGGACGGATGGTACTCGTAATACAAACATCGGTGAAAACTACGCGAACTCGGCTGGTTTCTGGAAATTCCGTGAAGCCTCTCTGTCCTACGATTTCACTCCTTTATTAGCTTCAAGAACGAAGTTTATCAAAGGCGCTACGTTGAGTGCGCAAGGCCGGAACCTATTTATCTGGGTACCTAAGTCAAACCTGTACACTGACCCTGAATACAGCAGCAACGGAACGGATAGCAATGCAGTAGGTTTCACAACCATATCGCAAACACCGCCAGCTCGTTATTTCGGTGGTACGTTATCATTAACATTCTAATTGAACAATGATGAAAAAAAGTCATATCTTTTTGGGGTTGACCGCGCTAATGCTGGCCACCTCCTCTTGCGATAAGTATCTGGATATTAATACAAACCCGAACTCGGCAACGAATGCTTCTGCGCAGCTTGTATTACCACAAGCCATTGCAGGTACGGCCAACTTGGCGTCACAGTACAATACCTATGGTGCTCACTTTGGTGGGTACATAGCCAATGCGGGTGGTTTTTCAGGGTTTGGCACTTTGCTCAATTACAACATTGTTCCAGGGGAGTATAATGGTATCTGGGTAAATACTTATGATAACCTGAATGACTATAAGTACGTGATGGACCAGACAGAAGGCGTAGATGCGCAAGCCTACTACAACGCAACTGCCCGGATCATGACGGCCTTAAACTACCAGCGCTTGGTTGATGCCTTTAATGACGTTCCATATACGGAAGCTTTGCAGGGCAGTGCCAACCGACAGCCCAAATACGATGATGCGGCAACAATTTATCAGGATTTGATTGTTCAGTTGGATCGCGCTATTGAAACCATTAATAAGGCTCAGAGCCCAGTTGCCTTGAACTCGTCATCAGATCCCATGTTTTCGGGGAATATGACAAGCTGGAAACAGTTTGCGAATACCCTGAAGCTACGCATTCTGGTTCGTCTTTCAGGCGTTCAGGCGCTGTCTTCCTTCGTTACGACGAAAGCAGCAGCTCTGGACAAAACCATAGGTTTCTTAGCAACAGACGCTATCGTTAATCCGGGTTATGTTAAACAGGATGGTAAGCAAAATCCTTTCTGGAATACTTTCGGTTATTCGATTGCAGGTGCTTTGGGTACTTTAGCTCCATCACGGCTTCCAACTCAATTCGTTTTTGGTTTTTATAATGGGCAAAAGTTGACAGATACAGGTCGTGGTTCGGTTACCTTTAAGAATTTTGCGGCGGGTACAACTCCTGTTAATCAACTAGGTAATGAGACAAACGCACCTACTGTAGTTACTAATTATCCAACTTGGTATACGGGCGTATTTAGCAGCGCATCGAGCATTGGCAACTCACTGGGCCTTCTAAAAGGCCCAAGCATGGGT
The DNA here is from genome assembly GCF_021484805.1 of Tellurirhabdus bombi. Lineage (NCBI taxonomy): Bacteria > Pseudomonadati > Bacteroidota > Cytophagia > Cytophagales > Spirosomataceae > Larkinella > Larkinella bombi. The sequence goes on from NZ_CP090557.1 coordinate 3,989,583, forward strand.
CAGCCTATTATGCTGGCGGCAGAGTCACACTTCTTGCAAGCAGAAGCACGTCTTAAAGGTTATTTGACGGGTGATGTAGCCGAAAGCTTCAACCAGGGGATTACACAGTCGTTTACATACTTGTATAAAGACGTTACTAATGTAGTGGCAGCAACGAAAAATGTGGCAGCCGATGTAGCGGCTTATAAAGCGGCCAATGCAGCGGACAATGCAAATAGTTATCTGGTTAATTTTGCTCTGGCAACTACCCCCGAGCAGAAGTTAGAGGCGATCATTACGCAGAAATACATTGCGCTTAACATGATCAACTCTGACGAAGGTTGGAACGAATACCGCAGAACAGGTTATCCTAAAACGAACCCTGCCGGTAACGGATTTACGAACATTGCGTCGAACAAATCCAACTCACCCAGACCAGATAGATTACCAACTCGGATTTTATATCCTTCGTCTGAGCAGTCGTTTAACTCGGCTAATTACCGGGCAGTAAATCAGTTTTCGGATAGAATTTTTTGGGACCCTAATTGATCAGAATAATGAAGAATTTCATAAAAATAGTTGGCCTTTTCTTTTTGGGTACGGCATTTACGTCTTGTTTGAAAGATGAAATGTCGCTAGACCCGGACAATTCGACAAACGTCATTGAGTTTAAAAACCCAAGTAGCTTTGTCTCTCCATACGGTAGTAAGTATGCATTGTACGCCCAGGCATTTAATTTGGCACCGGAAAATTCATATCCAGTAACCGTTAGTTACTCTGGCGCTCATGTGGCTCCGGAAGACATTACGGTTACTATTGGAACTGATCCTGCTGCTGTGACGCAATACAACACGGAGCAAGGCGCACACTTTGACCTGTTGCCGGCAACGCTTTACACGGCTCCTACGCAAGTAGTCATTCCAAAAGGACAGCGCACGGCTACGGTGGAGTTGAAGATAAAGAGCAATAATTTCGATTTCTCGAAAAATTATGTTCTACCTATCTCCATTACAGGTGCTTCAAGTGGAACCGTAAGTGGTAACTTTGGTACAATTTTGCTAAACTTTGGCGCCAAAAATCAGTTTGATGGTCGTTATCGGGTAACAAACGTACGCTTTCGCCACACGACGAACACTGCTTTTACGGCGAACACCCCTCGTACGAGAGATCTGGTAACCTTGTCCGCTACGTCGAACTACCTATTTGATCCAGGCCTGAATGGTGGTACTCCGTTCTTCAGCTTTAATAACAACGGCAGCGGTAGCTACTTCGGTGCTTTCTCTCCTGTCTTCGCGTTTGACGCTGCTGGAAATGTAACTGCGGTTACAAACTCTGTGGCTGTAAATGACCCTTCTAACGCGAACAAGCGGACAGCACGGTTAGATGCAACAGGTGTCAATAAGATCACTATTAGCGGAAATACAAAGGTGATGGACGTCAGCTATGTCATGGTTCAAAATGGCGTTGATATCTTGTTCATTACAGAGAAATGGGAGTACACGGGTCCTAGACCATAGTATTCTTAAAAGTTGATACACAATAAAAAAGGCGGCTCAGATGAGCCGCCTTTTTTATTTCCAAGGAGTCAAGTTCGTAATTTTATCTAAAAACAAAAAGGCCGCAACCCGCTGAAAACAGCAAATTGCGACCTTTGACGAGTACCGGGAGCCGGACTCGAACCGGCATGCCCTTGCAGACATTGGTGTTTGAGACCAACGCGTCTACCGATTCCGCCATCCCGGCGTCTTAAAATCGTGGTGCAAAAGTAGGCCCTTTTTCTTTATTTCCAATACTAAGCCCTAATTTTTTCTAAATTCTTTTCATTTATAAAATACTGCTGCCTGTTTATCTTTCCCTTGGTCCAAGGCATTATGATATATAGTGCATCTCAAGTCAGGCTTAATTTTCTAATAATCAACAAAGTACTACTAACCGATTTTAACTTTATACTCTCCCATCGACTCACGAATGGTTTTGTAATAATATTTGAGATATGTGCTATGCATATCGGCCCATAACTATCGAACGCGTTTTTAGAAGATCAATAGCTTATAAGTTATCGCTAGGCTTGCGTAGATAGGAAAGAAGAACAATTTAGTAAACCAACAGACCGAAAAGGCGTAATCGTAGTTTCATGATGAGATAGACAAATGGTCTTGCTCAAAAAAGCCATTTATCTATACGCAATTTACCAACTTGACTATTTCACATGAAAGCTATTGTCATCACTCGCCCCGGAGATGCCCAGGTTTTGCAGGTTCAGCAGCTTGAGAAGCCTATACCAGCCGCCGGTCAGGTCCTGATTCGGATCAAAGCGGCGGGCCTTAATCGAAGCGACGTTCTGCAGCGAAAAGGTGCTTACGGCGGAACAGATCCCTCAGGACAAATTCCGGGCCTGGAAGTAGCAGGCATTGTTGATTCCTGCGCTGAACAGGCAAGTCTTTGGCAGCCGGGTGATGCCGTTTGTGCGCTCATCAGCAGTGGTGGGTATGCCGAATACGTCGCCGTTGACGAACGCCATTGCTTACCCATTCCTGCCACGCTGACATTCGAAGAGGCTGCTTCGCTCCCCGAGGCTGCTTTTACCGTTTGGTACAATGTGTTTCGACAGGCTGGTCTAAAAGCCGGCGAAAACTTCCTAGTGCACGGCGGCAGCAGTGGTATTGGTATTACCGCCATACAACTGGCAAAGGCTTTTGGCGCTATTGTCTATGCCACCGCCGGCAGCGACGAAAAATGCGCTTTCTGCGAAAGCCTGGGAGCCACGCGCTGCATCAATTACCGCACGGAAGATTTTGAAGCTGGGTTAAAAGAAATAGGCATCGACGTTATTCTGGACATGGTCGGTGGCGAATACACATCTAAAAATCTTCGCATTCTAAAACCCGAAGGCCGACTTACATTTATTAACGCCATGAAAGGTGCCAAAACTGAAATCAACGCGCTGGAAGTTATGAACAAGCGGCTCGTTATTTCAGGAAGTACGCTCAAGCCTCGCAGTGCTGATTTCAAGGCGGCTCTTGCGGCCGATGTCGAAAAGCACGTCTGGCCGCTAGTTGCCTCGGGCGCTCTAAAACCTGTTGTCCATGAAATATTTCCGTTTGAGCAAGCCGCCGAAGCCCAGGAATTAATGGAAAGCAGCCAGCATATCGGCAAAATTATTCTTAACGTAGACACTGAAAAATAAGATAAACTCGTCCTGACATAGGCGGGCTTGACGCGTTTATTAAGCGACCAGTGAGTTTACTACTAAGCCGTAAAAAAAGTGTCTGAGAACTGATTTCCCAGACACTATATCTGAACGATTGGTTCCCTTATCGGAACGTGGTAGAATTTATGATTAGACAGTGAAGCTATTTCGCTCAAAACTATTTCCCTTTTTTCTTTTTCCGCCCTTTTTCTAGCTCTTCCGCTTCTCGCATTAACGCTTTCAAATCGTATACAATATCGCTGCTGAAGTCGCGGGTTGCCATGTAATCGTCTTTGCTAATGTCCAGGATATCAACCGGCCGGTTCAGATAGGTCTCAATTTCCTTCAACAGTTCCTTTTCCTCAGGACTGCAAAACGCCACCGCTTCACCTTTCTGCGTTCCTCGCCCCGTCCGTCCGACCCGGTGAACGTAGTTTTCAGGCTGCTCCGGCAGGTCATAATTAATGACATAATCCACGTTGGGAATATCGATTCCGCGCGCACTCACATCCGTGGCAATTAACACCTTGGCCGCCCCGCTCCGAAACTGCTTCATCACCGAAAGACGGTCTGTCTGTTCTTTATCGCTGTGAATGGTCAGGCTCTTGATTTCCATGCGTTCCAATGCCTTCGCGACCCGCTCCGCCCGTACTTTGGTACGAACAAAAACTAGTATTTTGCTATCTGCATGCTCCCGAATGATCCGTTCCAGAAAATAACGCTTGTCGTCCATTTCCACAAAAGCCACCGAATGGCTGATGTTTTTGTTGACTGGATTATCCGGCGAAATCTGAATCCGGATGGCATTATGCACCATCGAATAAGCCAGTTTTTTGATGGTTTCGTCGATGGTAGCCGAGAAAAACAACGTTTGCCGCTTCCGGGGCAGGCGCTTAATCAAATCCTGAATATCCTTTAGAAAACCCAGTTGCAGCATGTGATCCGCTTCGTCCAGAATCAGGATTTCGACGCGGTCGAGCTTTAGGTGGCCTTGGCTGGCCAAATCGAACATCCGGCCAGGCGTGGCAATCAGAATATCGATTCCTTTTTCCAGGCGTGTGATCTGCGGATCCTGATCGACGCCGCCAAAAACGCAGAAAGTCTTTACGTGCGTGTGCCCCCCGATGGCGTCAAAAGCTTCGGTGATCTGGATGGCCAGTTCGCGCGTGGGCACCATCACAATGCATTTGATGCCTTCTGTTCGGGTCGAGCTTTTCCGGTCGTGGAGCATGCTGATAACCGGAATGGCAAATGCCGCCGTTTTTCCCGTCCCCGTTTGGGCAATCGCCAGTACGTCCTCCCCTTTCAGAATCGGCGGAATGGATTTGTACTGAATATCGGTTGGGCGCTTAAAACCCAGGTTTTCCAGATTTCGCTTGATTTCCGGAGCAATTTTATAATCGTCAAACTTCATGAACTACGTTCTTTGCGTGATTAGTTTGCCTTCATCCGCAGATAAAGGTCTTCTACTTTCTGACGCGCCCAGGGCGTTTTGCGCAGGAAGGTCAAACTGGATTTTATACTGGGATCGTGCGTAAAACAGCGGATGTTAATCCGATAACCCAGTCGCTCCCACCCATAATGATCGACTAGTTCAATCAGAATTGATTCGAGCGTTTTGCCGTGCAGCGGATTATTGGGTTGCGTATTCGTCATTGTTAAATGGGTCAACAAAGAACAAATATAACTCAATCTGCAAGATCTACTTACACAATCAATAGTCCATTCTCCCGCAAGCTCCGCCACGCTGGCGACTGCTGCCAAACCTCAAAAGGCCCCAGTCCAGCCCGTTCGAAGTCGGCTTTTAACTGGTCAAATAGGTAAGTCTCCTGATTGCTGATCAGCAGCTTAGGCATTGTATTTTCGAGCCAGTCCGCTTGCTGAATACTGGTTTCCATCGCCCATTCAGCTTTCTTGCTGTAAAAAACCAGTTCAGCCTGCTCAACGCTCTTTTTGCCTTTTTTTACCTCCACCACCGAAATACTTGGAAGACTTCCTAACCAAATTACCACGGCATTAGGCCGGGGACTGCTTTCTGTTCCCTGACGCAGGCTGTTCTGGATATAGGTGCGCGGAATGGTTGTGGCGGGCGTTTTAAAATCGAACCAGCTCTTTAGTGGAAACTCAAAACAAACGCCGTGCATGTAATTGAAAAGCGATTTCCGCAGCCCTTCCGAAAAAGCGCCATGATCGCAGCCCAGCGGATCGGCATGATCCAGGTCATTATCGGCAAAAGGCCCAACGTCCGGTCCAATTCGCATGACATCAAACTCCGCCGGTTGCAAGCCTACGGGGCTATGCGCCGTCATGGCAAAGCGGTGCCAGAAGCCCGATTGCACCACTCCCGCCTCGAATAGCTGCCGCACCATTTCCAATGAATCGATGGTTTCCTGGGCGGTTTGGGTTGGGAAACCGTACATCAGATACGCATGCACCATAATGCCCGCCCGCGTAAATCCATCGGCCACGCGCGCTACCTGTGCTACCGTCACGCCTTTTTTCATGCGCTCAAGCAGCCGGTCAGACGCCACTTCCAACCCACCAGAAACGGCAATGCAACCCGATGCTTTCAGGAGCAGGCACAAATCCGCCGTAAAATTCTTCTCAAACCGAATGTTCGTCCACCACACAACCGTCAGCTTCCGCCGGATGATTTCCAGCGCCAGATCGCGCATGAGGGCGGGCGGAGCCGCTTCATCGACAAAGTGAAAACCGTTTTGGCCCGTCTGTTCAATGATTTCTTCGATGCGGTCACAGAGCAGCGCCGCCGTCATGGGCTCGTAGCGTTTGATGTAATCCAGCGTTACATCGCAGAAGGAACATTTTCCCCAGTAGCACCCGTGGGCCAGCGTCAGCTTGTTCCAGCGTCCATCGCTCCAAAGCCGGTGCATCGGATTGACAATTTCGATAACCGACAGGTAATCCAGTAGGCGCAAATCACTGTAGTCGGGGGTCCCGGTATCGCGCTGGGGTACGTCTTTTTCTTTGGCTTTGTTAAAGTACGTCACTACGCCGTCGGTGCGCGCATAGACCCGCTTCAACCCATCCCGATCCCGCTGCCCACCCAAATATTCCAGCAACGAAAGCAAAGGCGCTTCGCCGTCGTCTAGACAGATGTAGTCGATGAAATCAAAAACGCGGGCCTCCCGCAGTGAACGAAGTTCCGTGTTGGCGTATCCTCCGCCCATAATAACGGCGATGTGCGGGTAATGTTTTTTCAGGTATTGACCGCATTTGAGTGCCCCATACAGATTACCCGGAAACGGTACGGTCAGGCAAACAACATTGGGCTGCCACTGTTGAATGCGTTGCTCAAGCAGCTTCGTCAACGTTTCGGATACGCGTGTATCGGGGGCGAGCAAAGCCTCGTGCAATTCATCGAAATGCGTTGCCGAACGGCCCAGGCGCTCGGCATACCGACTAAAGCCAAAATGCGGGTCTACAGCTTCGGTGAAAAGATCGGCCAGGTCTTCGAGGTAAAGCGTGGCTAAGTGCCGCGCCTTATCGTGAATGCCCATCGTTCCGAACGCCCAATCCAGATCGTCAAGCTGGGCAAATCGAGAAGCTTCGGGTAAATACGTCCGGTCGCAAATGCTATGCGCCAACGTCGGATTTTTATGCTGCAGAAACCGGATAACCGGCTCAATGGTACTGATGTAGTCGTCCCGAAGCGAAAAGATTCGGTAGCTGTTTTCGGATAATTCGCAGTCCGAAGCATCTAGTTCAGCGAATAAATCGCGCAATCCTCTCCGGGAAAACAAATCCAGAATGACCTCAATCCCCAAGTCAACCTGATGCGAAACGTACCCCATGGTATTCAGGAACCCTTTCAGGTAAGCTGTTGCCGGATACGGTGTGTTAAGTTGAGTAAAAGGAGGAGTAATAAATAAAATGTTCTGTTCCAAGACGCTACCAATGCTTCGTTCCAACCGCAAAGGTAACGCTTTTGCCAAAGCCGACCTATTGCGAAACCGTTAGTACCTTTACTACCGGCGTTACGTATACAACACGACCTTCCACGTGTTCGTGCCCCATTTGCTGATACAACTTTACAAATGAGCGCAGGGTACTTTGGTGCGACTCTGTGGCCGTTTCGTCGTCCTGGTAGTTCACCAGAATCACCTTCCCCGGCAGGTGAACTACTCGGTGCAAGCCTCCTTTTTTGTTTCCCTTAGGCAGTAAAACAGGGCGGTTTCCGTCGCTTCGCAAGCCGGGAACATACAGCGCGGCCAGTTCTGGATGCGCTATCGTTTGCTCTAACGCGGCTTTGAGCTGATCGGCTTCAGCCGCCCGAAGCCTTCCTTCCGCCACCATTCGCCGGATAGTTTGCTCAATGCAATCCGGTGTTTTGACCAGCGCCAGGGCCGTGCAGAGTTTTTGGCCCCATTCGCGACTCTGCTCAAAATCGGCCTGCATGGCATCCGACAAGCGTCGGAGTTGCAGCGACCGGTTTCCCTCGCGGCTGTGCGCTGCCACGGCCAGCGGATTTCCTGCGGTCGTTTTGGTCTGTTTTCGGCTAGGCACAGTCTGGCATTTGTGCAACGAATAACTCAACTGACCTTCCTGCCAACAAGCTCCACCCCGCAGATCATTCAGGTAATTAAACAGCCAGAAATCAATGCCTTCCCGGTTAATAGGCTTCCCGTCTTTTGCTTCGTATTTATTCTTGGTCGAAAGGATATACAGCCGGTCGGTTGGGCGCGTGAAGGCTACATACAGCATGTTCATGCACTCGACAAAGGTGCGGTATAACTCGTCGTGGTACTGCAACGACAGGGGCGTATCGACCAGGTCTTTTTTCAGCGTCACTGAAGCCGCCATAAGCCGCCGCATGGGTATGTCTTCCGTTGGGGGGCACACCAGCGCATCCAGTTCGTCCATATCCGACAAATCCATCCACATCGTATCGTTGTTTCGTGGCTTGCTCGACCAGTCGGCAAAGGGAACAATGACCACCGGGTATTCCAGCCCCTTCGACTTATGAATGGTCGTGATCGTTACGGCATCGCTGTCCGCGGGCGCTGTTACCGAAATTTTGTCCTGCGCCGTTTCCCAATACACCAGAAAATCGGCCAGGTGGCTGCTAAAGCGGGCGCTAAATGTCAGGACTTCATCCAGAAAGCGGAACAGATAGGCACAGTCGCGTTCGTTGTCGAATAAGTTGTAGTACAAAGCCAGCTTTTCGGCCAGTTCATACACACTCAACTGGGTCAACGATAACGGTTCCAGTGTTTCTTTCGTAATGGGCGATGAAATGTAGCTGAATAGCTGGTACATATCATCCGACTTTGCCCGCTCATCAATGTGATTGGTTAACTGTTCAACCGAAACATCAGGTTTTACTAGACGGTGATAGAGAAACAACAATTCGTATCGAACCAGCTTATTATCAGGCTGATGAAGCAATTGCATCACACAGGTCAGAAACCGCACGCGTTCCGACGACATCAGCGTCAACGAATCTTCCGAGGTGAGGGGAATCTTATTTTTTTCCAGAAAATCGGCCAGTAAACGCGCGTTTTTCTTAAATCGGCAAAGAATAGCGATGTCGCTGTAACGGTAACCTTCGGCTTTTGCCTTTTCGATCAACTCCAGCGTACGGACAGCCATTTGCTCCCCCAGGTCAACCGCATCATCTTCACCTTTTTCGGGCTTTTCAAAAAAATCCAGTTGCACGTGTCCCCGAATCCCGACTTTACTGGCTGCCTGCTTGAATTCAGCGTCAAATACCTCCGTTACCTGCTCATACTCAGTGCCCTGATATTGCTCCGCCAGAAAGCCAAAAAAGTCGTTATTAAACTGGACAATGGATTCGGCACTTCGCCAATTGGTGGCCAGCCGATCCGGATTCAGATAAGGGCTCAAGCTAAAAAGCCGCTCCTGCGTCATTTGGCTGTCGGCGTTGGCAAGCAAGAGGTTGTCTAATTTCTTGCGATGGAGCGCCACAATCTGGTCCATATCGCCGCCCCGGAAGCGGTAAATCGCCTGCTTCGCATCACCTACCGCCAGATTGAACCGCTCGTATCCCAGGTTATTTTCGATCAGGGGCAGAAGATTCACAAACTGAAGGCGGGACGTATCCTGAAACTCATCAATCAGAATGTGGTGGTATTTTTCGCCCAACCGCTCATACACAAACGGCACCGGCTCGTTAGCGACCACCTTTAATATCAGCCGGTTAAACTCCGAAATGTGCACCCGATTTTGCTCGCGCAGCAGCTCATCGCACTCCTGTTTGATTTGCTTGAGTAACGAAATTTTCTGAAGATGCTGCTCAAGCAGGTTAAACAGAATGTAATCATTCCGCAACTTTTCTATTTGCTCGTGACTGGCAATCAGATCGGCTTTTATGCCTTCCAGTTTTGCCCGGGTAATCGGGGTCGCTGCTTTGCCAAACCAAGTGTCGCCTTCCAACGCCTGCAAGGCGTAGCTCCCAGCGCCTTCGTCGTATTTGTGCTCTTTTGCTTTTTTCTCGAAATACCCGCCAACGCCGCGCCCACCCTGCAAGAAATCAGTTGTCTTTAAACCCGCCTGGTCGATAATGCCCAATGCGGTCTGGGCAATGGCGCAGATGGCCGGTTCAGTCACCTTGCGTTTCTCGATCAACTGAGCGCGAATTTGCCGAAAGTCTTTCGGATCTAAATCCGCCAGTCGCCGCACAAAATCATAGTTTCGGTCGCCGAGCTGGTTTCTCGAAAATTCCACCAACGTTCCAGCGAGGCCGTTCCAGCTTTTTCCATCAGCGGCCTTTTCCAGGTAGAATTCCTCGATGGCTTCCGACAGGTATTTATGATCTTCCTGGCCTACTTTTTCCAGCAATCGCTCAATGGCTGTTTGCAAAACCGATTCGGTTTCCATCTCGACCTCAAACGTGTAAGGCAATTCCAGATCATCGGTGAAAGCCGATACTACCCGTTGCACGAAGCTGTCGATGGTTAATACGGAGAAAGAAGAGTAATCGTGCAGGATAGCGTGGAAAACTTCTTTAGCGCGTTTCTGGATGGTAGCAGGCTCGATAGTCGCCAATTCAGCTTCTGCCGCGATCGTTTTCAGCATCGAATCCGGGTGGCTGTTCGCGATTCGTTCCAGTTCTTTCAAGATTCGCTCCTTCATTTCGTTGGCCGCCGCATTGGTAAATGTTACCGCCAGGATATGCTTGAACTGAAAAACCTGAAACGCCTCTTTCTCGGATTCCGCACGGTCCCGCAACGCCAGTTTCAGGTATTCCTTGGTGAGCGTGTACGTTTTGCCGGAACCGGCTGAAGAACTGAAAATCTTAAACATACTGAAAGTTAACAAGAACGACGCAAATAGAAAAAAGGAGGGAAAAGAAAGAGGTTTTGCGTCCTCTTTCTTTTCCCTCCTTTGTCCGTCTTTTTCAGACTTATAAATTAAACCGTAAGCCTATCCCCGATTGAACATTGACGAAGAAAATGGCCGGAACAACCTCGGCGTACAAGCCTGTCTCAATAAAAATGGACGTAGGTTTGTTGGGCAGAAAATATTCAAGACCGGCTACCGCTGACCCGCCAATACCGATGTTTTTGTTGTAATCTACTGACTGACCGCGCTGGTTGTCAGGATAATACCGCCGGGATGTTACCTGTCCGCCGAAGCCGTAGTAATAATGCAGCGTCTGCGATTTCCCAACTTCGCCATGCCACAAGTAATGCCCCTGGATGACTAGTCCCACGTTTTTAAACCGCCCCCGACGGTAGCTACGGACGTTCCCGTATAAGCCGCCGTAGGTGCCTACATTCAGGTCAAAAGCGTGATTTTCACCAAAATACTTGCGAATATTCACCCCGGCAGGCTCTCCAATGCGGAAACCACCCGCCCAGTTATTGTACTGCGCCTGCGCCTGGTTAGAAGTTCCCAGCCAGCCTAATAAAGCCAGCATCATTACGCTACTTAATTTTTTCATGTTGTCACGGTTTGTGTAAATAGGACACGTTCAGGACACTTTACCCTCACGTTTTTTAGCGGTGGTTGTTTGCCACTTGTGCTTGTAAGACGTATTTAGAACGTTGTTGTCACCGTTTCAGCGTATTGTTTTAGGATATCCATCAGGTGTTCGTTTTCTGCTTCGGTTCCAACCGTGATCCGCAAACAACCTTCGCAGCGCGTCACCCGCGAACGATCCCGCACGATCACCTGGTGTTCAATAAGATAGTCAAATATTGCCTTGGGATCATCAAATTGCACCAGTAGAAAGTTGGCATCTGAATGGTGAATACGGCGCACCAGAGACGAAGCAAGCAGTTTTTGGTGCAGATCCGTACGCTGTTCCAGGACTTCAGTTACCATTTTATCTTTATCCCCTACATGATTCAAGGCTTCCAGCGCCAGTTCCTGGGTGGGAGCGCTAATGTTGTAAGGCGGCTTGATTTTGTTCAGTATCTGAATCAATTCTTCGGAGGCAAAACACATTCCCAAACGCAAGGCAGCCAGCCCCCAGGCTTTCGAAAAGGTTTGCAGCACGACTAGATTTGGGTATTGGTCCAGCAAAGCAGTCATACTTTCCGTTTCGGCAAAGTCAATATAGGCCTCATCCACAATAACCAGTCCTCTGAACGCATTCAGCAGCGTCAGAATCGTTTCGCGCTCGATTAAATTACCGGTTGGATTATTCGGCGAACAGACAAAAAGCAGCTTTGTGCTTGGTTGAATGGCTTCCAGAACGGCGGGTAGATCAAGCTGGTAATCCGGCTTCAGCGGAACCTTGATGATGGCCACATCATTGACTGAAGCACTGACTTCATACATGCCATAAGTTGGCGGCAGAATCAGGATCGAATCTTTTCCCGGCGTACAGGTTGCGCGTACTAGCAGGTCGATAGGCTCATCAGAACCGTTCCCCAGGAAAATCTGGCTTGGTCGAACGCCTTTCAGGGGCGCGAGCCGCTCTTTGATGGCCCACTGGTAAGGATCGGGATAGCGGTTATAGGTATGCTCATTGGGGCCGGATTTGCCAGCGGAGCCATATGGATTTTCGTTCGCATCCAGAAAAACGCCTTCTTTACCGGTGTATTCGTCCCGGGCGGATGAATAAGGGGTCAACGTCAGGATGTGCGGGCGGAGAATATCTTGTAATCGAAACATGTGCGTAAGACTATTCTGCAAATATATCACGCTTATTCGGGTCAGGCTAGTTTCCGGCTCGACTTTCGTCCCATGCCTGTACTTTCTTAAACTGTCCTCGCCCAAATTGAGTTACAAGAACAACGCATACACCAAATTAATCACACCATGAATACGATGCTGAAAGCCATTGCCAGCGGTTTTGCCGGAGCCTGCGCCCTGACTTTACTCCACGAAACTGCCCGCCGTTTTATTCCCGAAGCACCCCGGGCCGACATCTTAGGAATGCGGGCTATCGCCAAAGGATTGAGAGCCGCCGATCAGGAGCCGCCCGCCGATCCGGAACTACATACGCTCGCCCTTGGCGGGGACATTCTCTCCAACTCGATTTATTATAGCTTGATTGGTGTTAGCCAGGGCAAAGGTGTACCCGTCCTGGGAGCAGCTTTGGGCGCGTTGGCTGGTGTAGGAGCCGTGACTTTGCCGGGACCAATGGGGCTGGGAACGGCACCCAGTTCGCGCACACCCGCTACCGCCGCCATGACCGTTGGCTGGTATTTGTTCGGTGGATTGGTTGCGGCGGCCGCCTACGAATTCCTTGACAAGCAACTGGAAGACTAATAATTAATACGATTCCAGCGACTTTAACCGCAAGGTCACCGCGTGTTTATGGGCATCCAGCGATTCTGCTTCGGCCATAATTTCAATGGTCGGGCCAATCAGCCGGATCCCTTCTTCAGTAATCTGCTGAACCGTAATTTTTTTAACGAAGCTATCCAGCGAAACACCGCTGTACGCCCGCGCAAAGCCGTTGGTTGGCAAGGTATGATTCGTGCCTGATGCATAATCACCGGCTGATTCGGGCGTATAATTTCCTAGGAAGATCGAACCGGCATTGTAAATCCGGTCGGCAACAGCCTCGGCGTTTTCAACGCTCAGGATCAGGTGTTCGGCTGCATAGGCATTTAGCAGGTCGATGGCTTCATCTTCCGTTTCTACCAAGATGGCCCGGCTGTTCTCGATGGCCTTCACCGCGATTTCCTGACGGCTCAACCGCTGCAACTGCGTAATTAAGGCAATATTGACCATTTCGACCAGCTTTTTACTGGTTGAGATCAACAGCACCTGACTATCAACGCCGTGTTCGGCCTGGGAAAGTAAATCAGCCGCCACAAACGACGGAACCGCCGAATCGTCGGCATAAACCGCCACTTCAGAAGGACCAGCGGGCATATCGATGGCAATGCCTTCTTTGGCTACCAGCATTTTAGCCGCCGTTACGTATTGGTTTCCTGGGCCAAAAATCTTGTAAACCTGTGGTACACTTTCCGTCCCGTAGGCCATCGCCGCAATGGCCTGAGCGCCACCAATGCGAAATAACTTGGTAACACCCACCAGTTTAGCCGCGTACAAAATAGCTGGGTGGTCACTAGGCGTACACAAAACCACTTCCCGACAACCGGCCAACTGAGCCGGAATGCCCAGCATCAATACTGTACTGAACAAGGGAGCCGTCCCGCCCGGAATATACAAGCCTACCTTTTCAATCCCCACGCTTTTGCGCCAGCAGGTTACGCCCGGCATGGTTTCGATTTTCTCGATGGGCTGCTTCTGCGCTTCGTGAAACGTCCGAATGTTGGCATACGCCTGCTGGATGGCCGCTTTCAGGTCGTCCGATAGCTGGCTTTCTGCCGCCTCAAGCTCGGCTTGGTCAACGGGCTTGCCAGTATACGCGATCTTGTCGAACCGCTGCGAGAGTTCAGCCAAAGCCCTGTCGCCCGACTCGCGCACTTGCGCCAAAATGGGAGCAACCGCTTTTTCGATGGTTTCGGTAGACTGCACGGGCCGCGCCAGCAAAGCAGGCCATTCAGAACGGGAAGGTAGGGACGTAATTTGCATAAACAGGACAACGAAAAAGGGCCCAAGCAGGAAGCTTTTCCAGCCTCCTACCCCACTCTTTTTTACTAATAAATCATTTTTTCAATAGGGATAACCAGAATGCCTTCGGCACCAGCCGCCCGAATGGCCTCAATGTTTTCCCAAAAATCGTTTTCATTCAGAACGGAATGCACCGACGACCAGCCTTCCGTAGCAAGCGGCGTTACGGTTGGGCTTTTCATGCCCGGTAACAGCGCCGTGATTGTCTCCAACGACGCGTTGGGTGCGTTCAGTACGATGTATTTATTGTTTTTCGCAGCCTGCACCGATTTAATACGGAACAGCAGTTTGTCAACTAGCTGCTGCTTATTTTCAGCCAGAGCGGGTCTACTAACCAGAATGGCTTCGGAGCGAAAAATGGTTTCTACTTCTTTCAAACCGTTGCTCAACAGCGTACTTCCCGACGAAACAATGTCGCAAATTGCTTCGGCCAGTCCGATTCCTGGCGCAATTTCCACCGAGCCGCTGATTTCGTGAATTTCTGCCGAAACGCCTTTATCCCGCAGGTAATTACCCAGTAAACGTGGATAGGAAGTAGCGATATTTTTGCCGGCCAGGTCGTGCAGTCCACTCCAATCGGTTCCCCGAGGAATGGCTAGTGACAAACGGCATTTTGAAAAACCCAATCGGTGGATTGTTTCCACATTCCGGGCGGTTTCAACGGCGACATTTTCGCCGACAATGCCGAGATCGGCAACCCCATCCTCTACGTAACCCGGAATATCATCGTCCCGTAAAAACAAAAACTCAGCCGGGAAATTAGACGAAACCGACTTTAGCTTTCCGGTGCCATAATCGAACCGAATACCACATTCTTTAAATAACTGGTACGAATCTTCACTCAGACGACCGGATTTTTGCAGCGCAATACGTAGCACAGAAGACACTTTCTATTGAATCAGTTTTTTGAGTTGCAAAGGTATGAAAAAAACGGCGCGCGGACATGAAGAAATCACTTCCTGACTGTGAGGGCCAAACCAGCGCCTTTGGGAAGAACAACGAACGGTCAACCTCATTGATGGTAAGCCTTTTATTGACAACAAAACTAATCCTCCAAAATCAACCTTTTAAAAACTTAATATTTCCTTGATTAGCAAAATTAACTAGCTGAGTAAAACGCGATTCGGAAAATAGTATTCGGTGGATAGCCAATTAGCGGTGGGGATTGCGTAAATTTGTTACCGCTAGATAAGTTATCCAAAACAATTTTATCAACAACCTTACATGAGGAAACCTTTCTTAACCGCCTTGCTGGCCATGGGCCTCATCCAGGCCGGCTGGTCGCAGGTTACGTTTCCCCGGAACGGTGTCTACGACGAACGACCGGGCTTGTATGCCTTCACCAACGCAACTATTATTGTCGATCCTCAAACAACCCTGGAAGGAGCTACCCTGCTGATTCGGGACGGGCGGATCGAAGCCATTGGCAAAACGGTTACCATTCCCGCCGGAACAGTGGTTGCGGATCTGAAAGGAAAACGCATTTATCCGAGCCTGGTTGATATTGATTCGGACTACGGTATGCCCGAAATCGTGCGGGCCGGCAGAGGTAATCGCGGGGCAGCACCTCAGTATGAATCCAACAAAAAAGGCGCTTTTGGCTGGAATCAGGCCATTCAGCCCGAAACAGACGCCAGTCTGCTCTTCAAGGTGAACAGCGAAAAAGCAACCGAACTGCGTAAGCTAGGTTTTGGGGCCGTGGTCTCTCACGCCCACGACGGTATTGCGCGGGGAAATTCGGCTCTGGTTACGCTGGCGGATGATCGGGAAAACAACGTGGTACTGAAAAGCCAGGTAGCCGGGCATTATTCCTTCAGCAAAGGCACCTCAACGCAAACGTATCCGAACTCGCCGATGGGCGCGGTGGCGCTGCTTCGCCAGACCTACTATGATGCGAAATGGTACAAGCAGCCATCCAAGAAAAAAGAGGCAAACTTATCCCTGGAAGCCTTTAATAGATTACAGTCGCTACCTTCTATTTTTGAAGCCAATGACCGACTAGGCATCTTGCGGGCCGATAAGATCGGGGATGAATTTGGCATTCAGTACATCATTAAAAGCGGCGGGGATGAATACGCCCGGATCGACGAAATCAAAGCAACGAAAGCGCCCCTAATTGTTTCGTTGAACTTTCCGCAGGCGTATGATGTCGAGGATTCCTGGGATGCCGATGTGGTTACGCTGACCGAAATGAAGCACTGGGAGCTGGCCCCTACTAACCCGGCAGCACTCGCGCAGGCAGGTATTCCGTTTGCCCTGACCACATCCAGACTGCGGAACAAAACAGAATTCTGGGCTAACCTTCGCAAAGCCATTGAAGCGGGTTTGCCGGAACAGAAGGCCCTCGAAGCCCTCACAACGGCCCCCGCCAAGCTGCTGAAAATCGACGATCAGGTAGGATCGCTGAAAACAGGCATGGTAGCCAACTTCCTGATTACGACAGATAATCTGTTTAGCGCGGATAATGCTATTCTGGAAAACTGGGTATCTGGAACCCAGTATGTTTACGGCAATAAAAACGCAATCGACGCGCGCGGAACCTACAACCTGACCATCGGGAATGTAAGCAATCTGAAACTAAACGTAACGGGTAAACTGGATAAACCCGAATACCAGATTACGCAAAACGATACGACAAAGCTCTCCCCTAAGGTTTCGTTGAGCGACAACCTGATTTCGATTCAGGTACAACTGGATAAAAAGCAGCCGGGCACCACGCGCCTGACGGGTTACCGCGAAGGCAACACCCTGAAAGGGGAAGGCGAAATGCCGGACGGCAGCCGCGTAAAATGGTCGGCAACGCTCGCTTCGGCCTACAAACCGGAAGCCCCAAAAACCGCATCGAAAGAGGCGAAGAAAGCAGAGCTGGGAGCCTTGTCTTTCCCATTTGTTGGAATGGGTAATACGGAAAAACCGAAAGCCGAAACCATGTTGATCCGCAATGCGACGGTTTGGACCAACGAAAAAGATGGTGTGTTGCAAAACGCGGACGTGCTGGTTCAGAACGGCAAGATTTCGCAGGTTGGCAAAGGGTTGAAAGCGCCTGCTGGTGTTAAAGTCATCGACGGAACGGGCAAACACCTGACCAACGGCATCATTGACGAACACTCCCACATCGCTCTGGCTTCGATCAACGAAGGTGCCCAAACCAGCTCCGCCGAAGTTCGGATGAGCGACGTGGTTGACTCGGAAGACATCAATATTTACCGGCAATTGGCGGGTGGGGTTACCACGTCGCAGTTGTTGCACGGCTCGGCCAATTCGATTGGTGGTCAGTCGGCCCTAATCAAGCTAAAATGGGGCGAATCGCCAGAAGGCTTGTTGATTAAAGGGGCGGATGGTTTTATCAAATTTGCGTTGGGTGAAAACGTGAAACAGGCGAACTATCCCAATCCAAACGTATTGACTCGTTTCCCACAAACCCGCATGGGGGTTGAGCAGGTTTATTTTGACCACTTCACCCGCGCCAAAGAATACCAGGCTAGTTGGGATGCTTATAATGGTCTGAAAGACAAAGAAAAAGCCAAAGTTGAGGCTCCTCGCCGCGACATCGAACTCGACGCTCTTTCTGAAATTCTGAACAAGAAACGCTTCATTACTTGCCACAGCTACGTCCAGTCGGAAATTAATATGCTCCTGAAAGTAGCCGACTCGCTGAAGTTCAAAGTCAACACGTTTACGCACATTCTGGAAGGCTACAAGCTGGCCGATAAAATGGCGCAGCATGGCGTGGGGGGCTCGACCTTCGGTGATTGGTGGGCTTACAAAATGGAGGTGAAAGACGCCATTCCGTACAATGCGGCGTTGATGCACCGCCAGGGCGTTGTCGTTTCGATCAACTCGGATGATGCCGAGATGGCCCGCCGCCTGAACCAGGAAGCCGCCAAAGCCGTCGAATACGGTGGCATTGCGGAAGAAGATGCCTGGAAAATGGTCACCCTGAACCCGGCGAAACTGCTCCACCTTGACAACCGCCTGGGCTCTATCCGCGCGGGTAAAGATGCCGACCTGGTTCTGTGGAACAACCACCCGCTGTCGATCTACGCCCGTCCCGAGAAAACAATCATCGACGGAGCCGTTTATTTTGACCTGGAGAAAGAAGAGCAGAAGCACGAAGCCATGCAGAAAGAGCGGGCGCGCCTGATTCAGAAACTGCTGACCGCTAAAGCAGGGGGTGCGTCAACCGCCCGCCCAACGTTCCGCCGGAGCCGGATGTGGCATTGCGAAGACGTAGAAGGCATCATTGCCGAAGGAGAAGAGGAGTCTAACCAGCAGGAACAGAAGTAAGCCATGAAAAAAACGATCATCACCCTACTTTCTGCCTTTGCGCTCCTAACGGGTGCGAGGGCGCAAAATCCTGCCGCCGCCAAGCCTCAAACCCGCACCATCGCCCTCACCGGCGCTACCATTCACGTGGGAAACGGGCAGGTTATTCAGAACGGAACCATTGTTTTCGATAAAGGCGTCATTACGGCAATCGGCGAAGCCAGCACCCCAACCAGCGGGGCGGAAGTTATTAATGTAAGCGGAAAGCACATCTACCCCGGCCTGATTTCGCCCGCCTCGACGGTGGGTTTGCAGGAAATCGGGGCGGTTCGGTCCACGCTTGACTTTAACGAAGTGGGCTATATTAACCCAAACGTTCGGGCGTTGATTGCCTACAATACGGATTCGGAAATCATCCCAACCATTCGCAACAACGGGGTTTTGCTGACGCAGGCGATGCCGATGGGCGGTGTTATTTCGGGAAGTTCGTCGGTGATGCAAGCCGACGGCTGGAACTGGGAAGACGCCGTTTTGCACAAAGATGACGGCATCTGGATGAATTGGCCGGGTTATTTTATCCGGGATTTCAACTTTGAAGATTTTTCAGCCAGCCTGAAGAAAAACGAAAAACGAGAAGAGGCGCTGAACCCATTGCGCGCCACTTTTGCCGATGCGAAAGCGTACATTGAGCTTAAAAACCCAACGCCAAAAAACCTGAAGTTTGAGGCCATGCGCGGTCTGTTCGACGGCACGCAGAATCTGTATATTCGGGTTGACTACAGCAAGGACATCATTGAGTCGGTTCGCTTTGTCAAGGAGATGGGCATTAAAAAACCGGTTGTTGTTGGCGGCGAAGACGCGGCCCGCGTGGTCGATTTCCTGAAAACGGAGAACGTGCCGGTCATTTTGAGCGCCTTACACCGTCTGCCTACCCGCGACGATGAAGCCGTTGATTTGCCGTACCGCCTGCCAAGTATTCTGCAAAAAGCGGGTGTCACCGTTGCCCTTAGCTACGCTGAAGAGTGGTGGCGCACCCGTAACCTGCCTTTCCTGGCGGGAACGGCCTCGGGATTTGGCATTACCGACCGGGAAGAAGCGTTAAAGCTGATTACGTCTAATACCGCTAAAATTATGGGTATTGATAAGAAGGTTGGGACGCTGGAAAAAGGAAAACATGCCACGCTGTTTGTCTCTAAAGGCGATGCGCTCGACATGCGGACCAACGTTGTGGAGCAGGTATTTATCCAGGGTCGGAATGTCAATCTGGATGACCGCCACAAGCGCTTATACCATATCTACAAAGATAAATTTAGCCAGGAAAAGCCGCTGGCCGAGAAAAAGTAATAATTCGTTAAGTTCTTACAACCGGAAAGCGGATCGACGAAGTGTCGGTCCGCTTTTTTTCTATCGCTGCCGAAGCCTTAACTTTGGTCAAAATTAAGGCCAGCCTGTATGATCCGCATCTTCCAGCAAGACGAAACCGCCGTTCGAAAAGTCAAAGACATTGAATCGTTTTCCAATACCGAACGCACCCTCTGGGTCGATTTGCAGAACCCTTCCAAAACAGAGATCAAAAGCGTTGAAGAAAAGTTTGACGTTGATTTTTTGTCGCAGCAGGAACAGTTGGAAATCGAAAGCAGTTCGCGGTATATCGAGGAAGATGAACACCTGATTGCCAACTCCAACTTTCTAATTCCCGATAAGGAGCAGCGTTACATTAACGTGCCGGTCAGCTTCATGCTCAAGGACGATGTGCTGTTTACCTACCGCCACGCCGACCTGAAATCGTTTGCCGATACGGTCAAGAAAATCAAATCCCGCCGGGCGGTTTTCGACGACGGGGCGCAGATTATGATCAACATTTTCGAATCTCGCGTTGATTATGATGCCGACTTAATCGAAGCTGTTTCGCAGGAGGTCAAGGCCATTAACCGCCAGTTGGATCTGGATGCCAAGCTGGATAAGAAGATGCTGCTGCGTATCAATGACTACCAGGAATTGACAATGCTGATTCGGGAGAATGTAGTTGATAAACAGCGCGTTATTTCCGCCATGATCCGCTCCGACGGCTGGTTCAATGACCTGGAACAGCGCCGGCTTCGCACGCTGATTAAAGACATTAATTCCCTGATCGAACACACGAATTTCATTTTCGAACGATTGGAATTTTTGCAGGATACGTTTCTTGGTTTGGTCAATCTTGAGCAAAACCAGATCATTAAGATATTCACCGTTCTATCGCTGGTGTTCCTGCCGCCCACGCTTATTGCCAGCATCTACGGAATGAATTTTGCCAATATGCCCGAAGTGAACTGGCAGTATGGCTACCTGTTCGCTATTGGACTGATGGCTTTATCTTCGCTCGTTACGATCTGGATATTTAAAAAGAAAAACTGGCTATAACTTCACCGGAATCGACAGGCGGCTCAGCACGGGCCAGTGATCCGACACGAAGATGTTTTCTTTCATGATGGGCAGGTAATCGTGCCGCTTTACGTCGATGCCGGGGCCTACAAAAATAAAGTCGATGGCTGCCCCGCGCTGGTCGGTTTTGAAGCCATTGAACGTGGTCGTGCCGCCCGTGTGGGCTTCTTCGGAGAGTTTTTCGGAATTAGTCAACTTGAAGGCCGCGTCTGTCGTCAAGGTCTGAACGGCTGGCGAAGTTTCCGGTGTGTTGAAATCGCCCGTTAGGATTACAGGCAGTCCTTCGCTCAATTCGTTGATCTTTCTAATCAGTAATTTGGCGCTGTTCTGCCGGGCCTGCTCGCCCACGTGATCGAAATGGGTGTTTATCACAAACAGCTTCGTTCCCGACTGCTTATCCCGAAAAATGCCGTACGTGGCGACCCGCATAATGGCCGCGTCCCAGCCTTTGCTACCGACTTCTTCCGGGGTTTCCGACAGCCAGAATGTGCCTTGCTTCTCGATCTCAAATTTGCTCTTCTTGAAAAAAATCGGCGCAAACTCACCTTTGGCTTTTCCATCCTCACGCCCGACGCCAATCCAACTATAATTTGGCAATTGGTCTTGTAGATCGGCGATTTGCCCGGCTAACGCTTCCTGAACGCCCGCGATGTCTACGCCATAATCGGCCACGGTTTTCGCGGCTATTTCCTTGCGGTTGGGCCAGGCATTCAGACCATCTTCGGTCGTGTTGAAGCGAATATTGAACGACATCACGTTCAAGGTCAGGAACGGCTTAGGCGTTTGCTGGGCAAAACCTATTAACAAATTACAAACTAGAAAAACAGTCAGCAAAAATCTCATAAAGTCAATAAATACGAAAATTACTTTTTATTACTGTATCATTTTCAACCGTTCTACAAATCCACCTGGTACCTTTAGGGCTTGTTAGGTGTAAAATCCCAACCATGATCTTAATGAATTTACGACTAGCGTTGATTTTCGTCTTTTTTACGGGTATTTCGCAGGCACAAACCAGTTCTTATCTGGCAGACCTGAAGGCGCTGAAAACTGTTTTACAGAAAACACCGTCCTACAAAGATCAAATAAAAGGCGATAAACTAATGGCCTACGATAATTTATACGAGCAATTGCGCGCCGATTCGTTGAATCCCCCAACTAGTTACCACTATTTTTACAATCTATCGCAGCTTCTTTTTCCACTGCGCGACAATCACCTGGCAATTTATCAAGTCCCTGATTACAAAATCTTTAAAACAAAGGAGGGCATCGAAAAATTTGTAGCAAGCCAGGAGTTCGCTGAATACCCAGTCTGGCATACCAACCTCGATTCATTAAAAGCCGTTTTAGCCCAAAAACCAGCCGAGTCCGTCGAAGGAATCTATTATTACGACAAATTTTATACGGTTGGTCTATTCAAACATACAGACAAGGAATACATCGGTGTTGTGTTGGAGTCGGCTATCAATCTGTGGCAAAAAGGCCAGATAGCTATTCACCTATACGAACAAGGCCCCAATTTATTCAAAGCTATTTATGGCCATCCATTAACCAAGAAGTTTTTTCTTTATTCCACCGAAAAGTACAAAAACTATACATTAGTAAATGCGCTTTTTTACGGTTCTTACAACTCGACGGCTTACTCCAAACATCTTGGTCAGGTTGATTTTGTAAACCTTCCTCCGGCTACTCCCAAGTTTCAATCGAAATGGCTCAATAAAGACATTTTCTATATCAGAGTTGGGTCTTTTCAGCTTAACCAATCAACCAGACAAAAATCAAAGGCATTTTATGACACGATTCAAAACAAACTCACCACTCCAAACCTAATTTTAGATATAAGGAACAACGAGGGCGGAGCCGAAAGTGCGACTCGAAGTTATCGGAAACTGCTGAAAAAATATGCCAGAAAAGGCAACATCTACGTGTTGATCAATAACGGTACGCTGAGTCAGGCTGAAATTTTCCTGCTAAAACTAAAAAAGTGGAAATCGTCAACGGTTGTCGGTCAAACCACGAAAGGAATGCTGACCTACGGGAGCAACTACGGGAAACGGGAAAAGCTACCAAGCGGAAATTTGGAAGTTTACCCGACCGATATGCAAGGCACTAAAAAACTTCTACAATACGAAGATTATGGAATCGAGCCTGATATTACTCTCACAAATACGACTGACTGGATCGATCAGGTTGTGGAAATAATACAAAAAAAGTCAGGAACACCTGTCCTGACCCATATTACTAATTAATGACCTCTTACTTTGTATACGACTTGGGATCAATAGCCCTGGGCGACCAGTTGTTCAGAAACTCCCCGACCACTTTGGGACTGTGACCCTTCCCTTCTTCCAGATAAGCCGAATTCTGCGTATGCAGGCGGTTGCCTTTGCCGTCTAGTACCACAAATACCGGGAAGCCAAAACGCTGCGGGTAGCCCAATTGCGCCAATGCTGCCTCATTTTTGTTCTCCGGACTGTAATTGAGGTGATACACCACGTAATTTTTGTCCAGCAACGTATGCAGAGTCGAATCCGTAGTGGTCAGGTTGTTGAAGCGCAGGCACCAGATGCACCAGTTCCCGCCGATTTGCAGCAGCACGTGTTTGCCTTCTTTGCTGGCCTTATCAACCGCCGCTTTGATGTCTTTCTGAGCATCCGCTTTCGGATCGTAGATGCGGGGAGCTGGAGCTTTGGCCGCCTCCTGCGCTTGCACACGGGCCAAGCCAAGCAAGAGAACGGATAAAGTAAGCAGTACTTTTTTCATGGTTGTTTATAGGATTTTGCGTTACTGAATTCGATACACGGGGTACCGGTTATGCGTTTTTTCGTAATAAGGCGAATTTCGGTAAATAAAGTCAAGTTGCGCGGCGGCGCTTTCGGCAAATGCTTTATCGGCCGCTTTGCGCTCGTCCAGTTTTTTGCGCACTTCGGGATGCGATTTCAGGTATTCGGCGGCTACATCTTCAAAAACGTAGCTGGAAAAATGCTCTTTCTGACCTAAAATTACCTCAAAGAAATTCCAGGCAAAAAACGAGTCGGTTCCCTGCGGTTCCAGCGTTTCAATCAAATACCGATTGGCCACCTGATTGGTACTGATTAATACGTCATTCTTGTAAAATTGAATTTTCTGCTCTTCCTTCCGAACCTCAACGCCTGTGTGGACATAATGTCCTTCAAACGGACGCGGCGCATTTTTATAGTCGGTGATGTAGTACGTTTCCACCGTGACCAGCGAGTCTTTCGGTAGGCGTTGTAGTTTGACCCCATTTCGCTCCAGCCGACTAATCACCTCCATCCAGCCTTGCGGAATCAGGTAGGCTTTGGGCTTTTCGATCTGCACCGCCGGAACAAAATGATTCCAATAGGGAATTTGCTTCGTAAACGGAGCCGAACGGTCGTACCACAAGCGCCGCAAACCCGAAACGTCGCTGGGCTTATACTTCGCCTCGAAGCCATTAAACCGGATAGACTCCCCTTTGGCTTTGTCAATTTTCCAGGCGATAGCAAACGTGGTTTGCTCCTGAAGGGCTTTATCCGCTTTCTGTTTGTTTGCGATGAGTTGCGACGCGTCCCGCTGTACGATCCGCACCGCCTCTTCCATAAACGCCCGCGTTCCCCGCACCCGCGACGGATAGTCTTTCAGCATGTGCAATTCCACCACAAAGCCAATGCAATTAAACAGCGCCGCGTATCCCGAACTGTAGCGTGCCGCATCGTTGAATCCTTCAATGCCGCTTTCCGGCGTATTCGAAAAGTTATTGACGTAAGGCACGGGCTCAAAACCACGTTTGGTCAGCGCTTGGTCCAGTTCGGGTTGCAGTTTCTGGGTCATGTAGCCCGAAACCGCCGGGTGCAACTTGTCTTTCTGCGTAGCGAAGTAGGTTAATATATGCTGGTAATCGGCTCCGTTGCTGGTGTGATTATCGACCAGAATATGCGGTTTATAGGTCTGAAACATCCGCTGCCAGGATTTTGCCTCCTCGCTGTCGGTTTTGATAAAATCGCGGTTCAAATCGTAATTTCGGCTATTCCCCCGAAAACCGTATTCAATGGGTCCATTTTGATTGATTCGCGAAATTCCGCGATTCAGGCAGCCGCCAACGTTGTAAACCGGAACGATCAGCAACAGCACATTTTTGGGAAGCGTGTTGGCTTTCAGCATGTCCCGCGCCCAAAGCATGGTCGCGTCGATTCCTTCCGGCTCACCGGGGTGAATGCCGTTGTTGATCAGAACCGTTACTTTGTTAGAGGTCGCCGAGAAATTTTTGTCGGCCGAAACGAGAAAAAGGTGCAGGGGCTTACCCGCATCGGTAGGGCCAACTTCGATGAGTTTAGCCTGCTCGTATTGCTGGTCCAGCGCCTTGTACCAATCAATGATTTCGGCGTAGGTGGCTGTTTCCTGAAAGTTGGTTCGTTCGTAGCGGGAAACCAGCTGGCCCGGCTTTTGCCCAAAAAGCAAGGCTGGCATTAAACAGGCAAGCAGTAGGAGAAATTTAGACATAGTTGACGAAGTAAAACGGCAGGTAAATCAGATTTAAGCAAAAATAGCCCTGCGTTACTGATTGACCAAATAAGCCTTGCCACGTTTTGAAAATGGCTATTTTAATACCGCCGTTGTTACTTTCGCGATGTCTGTACTGACCCGCTGGATAAACTCCAACTGCTCTTTCAAAAAGTGTTCGTCAGTGTTCAGGCTGCTTTTTTCAGGGGAAGAACTTTCCGCAATCAATGGCTCAGCCGGGAACGGCGTCCGGGTTGGGTCGAACTTTTTCAGGCTTTCCTGAAGCACACCGAGCGAACGCCGAACCGGACGTAAAATATCCTCCTGGGCAGTGGGCAACTCTTTGCTGGCCAGTCCCGAAGTCAGGGTGGCAATGTTTGACGTGAGCAGGTGATTTAGCACCACAAACTGGTGGATTTCCTTTCGGTTCCGCTGTTTGTTCTTAGGCTCCGAAATCATGCGCTGAAACGCCGCCGACAAGTTGGCCGAACTAACATAAACCTGTTTACGAACCAGTTTATAATCCACCAGCTTAACGGATTTACCAGACAACTGTTCGGCCAGTTTGTGCAGGTAATTAATGTTGGCGTCGAGGACTTCCTGCATAAGCTGGGTCAGTTGCTCCGCCTCCCAGTCGGGGAATAGGAGATAGCTCGCCAGAAAAGCAATAACCGATCCCAGCAACGTATCCAGCACGCGCTCCTCGGCAACGCCCCAGAACCCAACTCCCATCATACTGAAGAGAATGAGAATAAAAGGCGTCATAAAAAGCACCATAACGATGTAATTCGTCCGCTGGAAGCTATACGAAACAATCATGAATACCACCAGAAACGCAAACCGAATTGATTGGTCCTCGACCAGCAAAAGCACAGTGACCCCGATCAACCCACCCGCCAGTGTCCCGATGATGCGTTGCACGTTTCGTTCTTTGGTTAAGCTAAAGCCTGGTTTCAAGATTACAATAATGGTCAGCAGCACCCAGTAACTATGGGGACCGTGATTTAATAACCGAACAACAATAAACCCAACCAGACAAGCCAAGGCCACCCGAACCGCGTGGTGAAATACCACCGACTGCTTCGTAATGTTGTCCAGAATGGATTTCGGGTCAATCGCCTGGTGGGAGACAAAGCGATTCATTTCCAGATGCGTAAGTGACACCTGTTGTCGGGACTGCTGGGCATCAAAATAGACCAGCATGTCCGTGTATTTCCGATTAAGCACCCGCAGGTTCACCAGAATTTTTCGGAGTACCAGATTGCTCGCTGTTTTATCTTCCTCGCCAATGGCGTCGATGCGGGCTTTTAACTGTTCAAGCTGCGGTATAAAATCGACTTTCCGGCGGTACGGCAAATTGGATTGAATGGCATACCCCACCCGATCGAACTCACTAGCCATCTGGCTAATTAAAGCCGATACGTCGCTCAACAAACCTGTTTCCCCGAAGCGCTCCCGAAGCAGGTTGTAGTCGTAGTAGGTTGCCGTAATCTGTTCGTATAAATCCACCGAATCCACAAACGTCAGCACGAGTGCCCGCCCCGTTGGCGACGATTCTTTGACCAGCTGCCTCCCTTTAAACAAGAGTTCCCGCACGGCATCCTGCTTCTCGCTGACCTTTACCTGCTGGGCTACCAACAGGCGATAGTCGTCCGTCAATGTCGTTTTTTGATCGTAAAACCGGGCTTTTATGGCCAGAAACTGGGCAATCTCGCGAATGCTTTCACCTAGCGCCTGCCGGGCCGAACGGTAAGGCTGAAGCCGGTATAGCAACAAACTCAGGCACGTATACCAAAGTCCACCAAGCAGTACCAGACCACTTTGTAACGGCACCTGCGTCAGCTCACCGGGGCGGTCCATGAACAACACCAGCGACAAGAGCGCAGCCAACCCAACGGCGGCAGCCCGGTTGCCATAGACATTGAACATGGAAAAGAAAAAGGTCAGAAGCAGCACTTCAGCACCCAGAACATAGCCGTTGAGGCGGGCAAAACCCGTCACGAGCGACACGGCAAAGGCAAAGCCACAACTGGCCAGCATTCCATTACGCCGGTGGTGAACCGGCCCCGGCGCATCCGCTATACTCGCAAATACGGCCCCCATCGATAGGGTAACGCCCGTCTGAAACTGGCCTAAATTGTAAAAAATAAGGGAAGGGACAAGCAGCGCAAACGTCACCCGTAAGCCATCCGAAAAATACTGGCTTAACAGAAAATGCTTAATCTGATGAACTTGTTTGGTCATTGCTGCGTCAGAGGCAGTCATGTGGTGTGGTTGTCCCTGGAATTTGTACTTCTCTAATACAACTAAATCGATCCCGGAGAGTTCCCAAAACTAAGTATGTTCTTTACCAACCTTCAGCCGGTCAATCATCTTAATGGCCCGATCAATGCGTACCTGAACACTTTTGGCACCATCTACATAATAGAGAATGGCCCGCTGCCTGCCGGGGGTCAGCGCGTGAAAACGCCGATTCCCTTCCTCATCGATCAACAGGAGTTCCTTTAGCTCGTCGGGCATCTTCCGGCCATACTCGCTTTCGTCTTTTCGAATAACAACCTTCACTTTCTGCCCTAGTTTCAGCTTCGCCTGCGCCCGAATCGGCGTTCCAACGCTGATGATAAACGTGCCATCTCCTTTGGGCATCAGCGCACAGTGAAACTCCACTTTGTCGTCAATGGAACACAGGATTCGCGAGACATTTTGGCTGATGAATGGCTGGGAAGCCTCGCTGGGTACATCGATGTAATGAAGGCCGCCACGCGCTGTAAAACGGTCCAGAACTGATTCGAAAAAGATAGCCTCAACGGATTCCATTTGGTAAACTACTTATTAGTAAATACAGCACTGAGATATACTTTTCGCCTCAAAACCCATCGGCAATATATTTGAATTCGGTGTATGGTCTGCAAGTAAGGCTGGATTTATCGCGTCTTAGAGGATCGCATAAAGTTTACCCGTTGGCTAGATCCGGCCACTCAATGAACCAGGCCGTCGCTTGGGACGGGAAGCTGAAGGGGAGCCATTCTTCGAAGGCCCTATGCCTTACCGTAAATTTTCCTTACGTTTTACTGAATAAGGTCGCTATCTTGCAACTAGACAGAATTAATATTTGGTAGGATTTAGTAAATAAGTGCGCCATGAAACGCGTTGCTTAATTTTACCGTTATACCAAAAGACTATCTCTTCTTTGATTAAATATATGGCCTTTAAGAAGTTCGTTTTCCACGTATTTAGTTTTTCTACAGCCCTCCTTCTGGGAACAGTTGCTAGCCAGGCACAATCCAAACAGTGGTTCCATCTTGATCCTAAAGCAGATACAACGCTGGGCGTAAGCACCGACCGAGCCTACCGCGAATTACTGCAAAACCGCAAGCCTACGCCCGTAATCGTTGCCGTGATCGACGGGGGCATCGACTCAACCCACGAAGATTTAAAGCAGATTTTATGGACGAACCCCAAGGAAATTGCCGGAAATGGGATCGATGACGATAAAAATGGCTACGTGGATGACATCCACGGCTGGAATTTTATTGGCGGTAAAGACGGGAAAAATGTGCATTACGAAACAGCTGAGGTAACCCGCCTATACGCGCGTCTGCGCACCCTTTACGCGGCCAAATCCCGGGCTTCTTTGAAACCAGCTCAGCAGAAAGAATACGATCAGTACGTAAAGCTCAAGAAAGAAGTCGAAAGCAAACGCGCTGAATACCAACAACAATACGAATCAATCAATAGCTTTAACAGCCAGTTCCAGATGATTACGGAACTGTTGAAAAAGGCCCTGGGAACTACTAAACTGGACACTGCCGCGCTGAATAATCCCTCCATTGAAAACCCAATGGTTAAGAAGCAGGCTGGTGCGATTTATGGCCTGCTGGCCGAGCAAGGTTATACCGACGTTGAGGCGTTGCAAAAAGAACTGGGCCGGACTCTGGAAGAATTAAAATCACGCGTGGATTTTGCCTATAACCCCGACTTCGATACGCGTTCCATTGTGGGTGATAACCCGGATAATGTGAATGAAACCGCCTACGGAAACGCCGACGTTATGGGGCCTGATCCCATGCACGGCACGCACGTAGCCGGTATTATCGCCGCAGACCGCTCCAATAATTTGGGGGTTCAGGGCGTAGCCGATCAAGTACGCATCATGGCCGTTCGGGCCGTGCCTAGCGGTGATGAACGCGACAAAGACGTTGCCAACGCCATCCGCTACGCGGTTAATAACGGAGCGCAAATTATCAATATGAGCTTCGGAAAAGATTACTCACCCCAGCGCAAAGTGGTTGACGAAGCCATGCGTTATGCGCTGTCAAAAGGTGTACTGCTGGTTCATGCGGCAGGTAACGACAGCAAATTACTGGATACAACGGCTAGTTTCCCCTCGGATCGGTTTATGGACGGGTCGGCCATTCCCAACCTGATTACGGTGGGCGCAACGACTCCCCGCAACGACAAAGGATTGGTGGCCCCTTTCTCGAATTATGGCCGTAAAACGGTGGATGTTTTTGCACCGGGTTCGGCCATTTATTCAACAACGCCTGGTAGCCAATACGAAAATCTGAGCGGCACGAGCATGGCTGCTCCGGTCGTTGCCGGGGTTGCTGCGGTGCTGAAATCGTATTTCCCCAAGCTGAATTATGCCGATTTGAAGCGCATTATTGAGAAATCAGCCATTGTGTACCACACGCAAGTCATTCGTCCAGAATCAACGGAACTGGTTGACTTTGCCGACCTGTCAAAAACGGGCGCGGTTGTTAATCTCTACGAAGCAATCAAGCTGGCATCCGCCGAGGAAGCTGGCAAAAAAGCCAATTAATCAGCCATTTACAAGATAAAAAGCCGCCACTTTGAACGAAGTGGCGGCTTTTTTATAAGGCTAGATTCTAATAGAAAACGGCTAACCAGATTGTCTCCGTCCCTTCTTTTGTCCATTCAACGCGGTGTTTCAGGTGGGCAGGAATCGTGAAATACATGCCTTCCTGTAGGATAATCCGTTCTTCCTGCCCTTCTATTTGCAAAGCCGCCTCTCCTTTAACCAGCATTACCCATTCGTTTTCCTCCTGATCATACCAGAAGCCTTCCGGCGAAGCGTGGCCTTTCGAAATAATCCGCTCTATGCGCACATTTTTTGTGGATACGATTTCTTCAAAAAGCTCATCTGGAAGTATATAAGGAATGAAACTCAGTAAGTTGCCTGCTTGCATGGTATCTTCTATGTTTATAATACCTAAAAACTGTATTCCTTTCGTACAACCGTCAGGTTACTGCTCCGCCCCTGCTCCGGAATAACGTGGGCGGGAGGAGGTACTTTCACCAGTTGGGCTGGCAAGCCGATTGTCTGGTCGTAAAGCAACAGACGAAGCGGTTTCTGCGGTTTTAGCCGCACTTGAAGCGTCGCTTCTTTCGTAGGAGGCAGACCGTGCAAAATGGCGTAAAAAACCTTTCCACCCGCGGTTTCGATGGCTTTCTTGGGTAATGCCTCACCGTTCAACGTGGCTCCAAGCAGGTCACTTTCTGACGAAGGCTGTAGAACCAGTTCCATGTGCGCGGCGTTTCGATTTGAACGCAAGAGAATGGTTAACTGACGTTCTTCTGCCGTGGCAGTTTCATTCAGCAACGTTGCCATAGGGGCTGGAAGATCAATTAATTCGGCTTTGTTTTTGAGGTATAGAACCGACGATGTTGGATATATTTCGGATAATTTACCCCGACTGGACGACGGGAAAAATTGTTTGTTCCAATCATCCGTTTTCGTAAACAGCGAAGCCCAGAGCGCCTGTTTCGTATCGGTATTTAAGTAATAACTAACATGGCTATGCACCGGGCGACTAGGGGTAGGCCGTTCGCCGTAAATGGCCCATGCAGTCTGGAAAAAACCACATACCGCAAGGATTATCGGCAAAACCGGAACCGTTTTCCAGCGAAAACTTCGGTCAATGACGGCCAGTAAAGGCACGAGCAGGCCCAGGATTAGTGTTAATCCAGCCATAGTTCCGGTGGGTAGTTGCAACGCAAACGTCACTGACAATAACTGGGTGACGGGCATCAACAAGAAAATCGCGGGACAGGCCGCCAGAATCAAAATGACATTGTAGGCAACGCCCGGATCTTTCCGGTGCAGATCCAGACTGAAAATAAGCAGCGTGCCCAGCAGGCTAAAAAAGAGCGGAAAGAGCGTTAAGTAATTGGACGAAGGTAAGAAGGCAAATAAGACAACCGTAATGAGAAAAAATAGCCCGTAAATCCCCACCTGAAGCGAAAACAAACGCAATCGGCGCAGAATTAACCGAACGAGCAGCAGGAAAAGTGCCGTTGCTAACAACAGATAAGCTACAAAAAAGGCGTTCGAACCGTATACACCGTTCATGAGGTGCGACTGGGGCATTAGCTGCATTACCAGACTATTTATGGGAAAAAATACGCCGGGTACCACAATCAAAATCAGCACGTAAAGTAGCATTCCGTTAAACGTCTGCCAAAGCGTTAAGGCTTCTTTTTTCAGCCCTACCACAATCGTTAGACCAAAAAGTACCGTTAGTAAGCCAACCCATAACAGGTTCATGCTCATGGGATATTGCACCAGCCAGCTCCCCACCGGATTGAAAAATACTTTATCGGGCGCTTTGGTTTGGGCCAAGGAAAGATTGCCTATGTGCCGCGTTAGGGCCAGCATGTTGCTGCCGTGGTGCTGCAAGCTCGCCTGATTGAGGTTATCGGGATTATCCGTCCATTTGTGATAATGAACAAACCCATCGATAAAGGCCGAATTTACCCCCACATAACCCGCATCCCGAAAAACAGTAAAGTCCGTAAAATTCGGCAGCACCCGATACACTTCGTACATCACCGAACTGGCAAAAGGCCGGGGAGCCACTTTGGCAAACTCCTCCACAATCCAGCCATTTTCGGGACTAATCTCAAACGTCATGCTCGGGCCACTGTTTCCGCGAGCTTCAAGATTTACCACAAAACCAACGTCTTTGGCCCAGGGATGGCGCAGAAAAGCACTAGCTCCATACAAACCATATTCCTCGCCGTCCGTCATCAGCACCACAATGTCGTTCTGAAGCGCTCCTCCCTGCTTGATGGCCCGCATCGTTTCCAGAATGGCGGCCACGCCGGAAGCATCGTCACCCGCTCCGGGCGTATTAGGCTGAGAATCATAATGAGCCATCAACAAAATGGCCTTACCGGCGCCTTTTCCCTTTAGCCGACCAACAACATTGTAAACGTGCCCGATGGCGCTGTTCAGGTTGGGACTGGCAATGGTTGTGTCCTGAATTTCGGTCTGTAACCCCAACTGACGCAACTGATTCACCAAATACGAACGCACAACGGCATGGGCCGCCGTCCCCATCGCGTGCGGTTCTTTGGCAATTTGCCGTACATGCCGCATGGCCCGTCCCGCTGAAAACTCAGTAGCCGATGCGGTTTCCGGCAAGGCGTCGATTGGGCGCACCAGCAGAATACTCCATACGGAAAGGCCAATGAGAATCAGTAATGTAAAAAAAGCAATCAGGGGATTTGGACGGAGCATCAGAATAAGGGTTTCTTTATTGGGTAACTTCTCTAAAATCCAGTTGCTGAATCAGAGCCGGATTTTCGGGTGTCAACGTAAAAAAAACGTTGATTTTGCCGCGCTCGCCTTCCAGCAGAAAGCGCCCCCGAAGCTGATTTTCAGGAATAAGCTCCCCAACCTGTTTGATTTTACCGACTTTGGCGTATAAATCCTGAATGGCTTTCCGGCGTAGCTCAACGGGTAGGTCGGGGAAGAAGTTTTCGGCAAAGATTTTACTGGCTTCGGCTTTGGTGAAGTCGGGCAGCAGTTGCACCAGCTCGGCTTTTCGCTGGGCCAGAATGGGAGAAACGGGCAGTTGTCGCGTTTTCAAACCAGCCAGATTGATGAGCGTATCCAATACCGCAAAGTTTACATTGCCCATGCTCGCGTAGGTCAAGTTTCCGTAAGCGACCACGCCAATTCCGTATTCGGGCAGCACCCACCATTGGCTTCCGAAACCGGGCAAGCCTCCCGTGTGTCCGACCATTACCCGGCCTTCGCAGTCGCGGCTCCAGCGCAGGCCGTAACCGTAGGAACTCACCATGGGACAAGCCCGGCCACTGGGATATTTGAAGCCCGCCGCCAGGTTGTTAAACGTCCAGGGCTGCTGCATTTCGCGCACGGAGCTGCGTTTTACCGGCCCCGTTTCGGCATCGCTACGCGGTGGCCACGCCGACTGGTGGAAAGCCATGTATTTGGCAAAGTCGTCAATTGAAGTAATGAGGCCGCCCATGGCTCCGTGCGACCCATCGTGCAGCAGTTCTTCTTCCTGCCACTGCTCGCCCTGCCAACGATACCCATGCGCCAGCAAATTGGCTGGTACTTTGGTGTATTCCCATTCCGTGCTGTTCATGCCCAGCGGTTTTAGAATAGCGTCCGTAATGTATTGCTGGTAAGGCTTTCCAGATACCGTGGTGATAATCCGTCCCAGCATTGCGAAAGCCAGATTGCTGTATTCGTA
The DNA here is from genome assembly GCF_021484805.1 of Tellurirhabdus bombi. NCBI lineage: Bacteria > Pseudomonadati > Bacteroidota > Cytophagia > Cytophagales > Spirosomataceae > Larkinella > Larkinella bombi. The sequence goes on from NZ_CP090557.1 coordinate 4,023,486, forward strand.
GGCGATGCCGGTCGCATTCGAAAGGGATAGGCCACCTTTGATCAAATCGGTCAACTCTTTTTCGGTATCGCTCAACTGGCGGTCGCCCCAGGGATTATCTTCAGGGAAACCCGCCGAGTGCGTCATCAAATTCCGAACGGTAATGAGCGGCGAATCACGGGTCACGTAGGTCAGGTTTTTCAGCTCCGGAACGTACAAATAAGCCGGATCATCCAGACGCAATTTCCCTTCATCCCGCAGCTTTAGAACGGCCATCGTCGTAAAACTCTTGGTCATCGAAGCAATACGAAACAGCGACTTCGATGTAGCCACCGTTTTTTTCGCTACATCCGTGTAGCCGAACCCGCCGGAATGCATTAACTTTCCATCCACCACAATTCCAAAAGCCATACCCGGAAAATGAGCCTTCTCGGCCCAATCGCGGTACAGCTTTTCAGCCACCGGATAAGCTGCTTCCAGTTTTCTGAGCCGTTCGGCATCCGTAAAAATCGGAGCCTGGTAGGTTTTCAGAAAATTTTCAGGAACTGAATTTTTATTCGGGACGGATTGGCTATGGGCAATGGCAACGGTTAAGGAAGCTAAAAGAGTAATTGTTTTCTTCATAAAGGCTGTATGGAAGTGCAGCGTCGAAAATACAAATTTCTGTCATACGACCCGCCACCTTGAAGTTTTATAATTCCGTTCTTGCGCCAGAGCCCTCCCCTGCCTTTTTTTGTGGTTTCAACCCGGACCCACTTTGGTTCACGCCTTCCGGGAAGGTCGCTCACGGATCAACCTTCCCGGAAGGCCAGACGGGGGCCATTCATTTTAATTCTGTAAAGCGAATCCATGATTCAACCTCAAGAAAATCGTTCAATAGCAGGACGTATTGCCTCGCTCCTGAACTTATCGAATCGATCTGTTGACAATACGATTGAATTGCTCGACGGCGGGGCCACCGTTCCGTTTATCTCCCGGTACCGCAAGGAAGCAACAGGCGGCCTGGACGAAGTGCAGATTGCTTCGATCAAAGACACGTACCAGAAGCTTCAGGAACTGGACAAACGCCGGGAGGCCATCCTGAAATCCATCGATGAGCAAGGAAAACTAACGCCGGATTTACGTCAGAAAATTTCACTGGCGGCAACCCTTACAGAACTTGAAGATTTATACCTACCCTATAAGCAGAAACGAAAAACCCGCGCCAGCATCGCCATTGAGAAAGGGCTGGAACCGCTGGCCAAGCTCATTTACCTCCAGCAGGAACGCGATCTGTCCCGCAAAGCTCTGACCTTTTTGAACGACAAAGTTGAGTCGGTAGACGACGCTTTGCAGGGCGCACGGGATATTATTGCTGAATGGATCAACGAAAATGCCGACGCCCGGCAACGCATCCGGGTCTTGTTTGAACGGGAAGCGATTATTCGTTCGGTAGTCAAGAAAGGCAAGGAAACGGAAGGCATCAAATACAAGGATTACTACGATTTTGCGGAGCCCCTGCGTCGGGTGCCTTCCCACCGCCTGTTGGCGTTGCGCCGGGGTGAAGCCGAAGGTATTTTGTCGGTAGGCATTGCGCCAGACGAAGAAGCGGCCCTCGAACGCCTGGAGCGGCAGTTTCTGCGCGGATCGGCCAGCACGGGCGACCAGATGATTCTGGCCATCAAAGACAGTTACAAACGGCTGGTCAAACCCTCCATTGAAACGGAATTTGATAATCTGTCCAAAGAAAAAGCCGATGCGGAAGCCATTCGTATTTTTGCTGATAACCTCCGGCAGTTACTCTTGTCTTCACCACTGGGGCAAAAGCGCGTGCTGGCCATCGACCCCGGTTACCGCACGGGCTGTAAGACCGTTTGTCTGGATGCGCAGGGAACATTGCTTACCAATGACGTTATTTACCCGGATCGTAACGGCGGGCAACAGGCGGCGCAGACCGTGTTAAAACTCGTTCAGCAATACCAGATCGAAGCCATCGCGATTGGTAACGGAACCGCTGGCCGGGAAACGGAGACATTTGTTCGTGGCTTGAATTTCGGCATAACCATTCCGGTGTTTATGGTTAGCGAACAAGGCGCGTCTGTCTATTCAGCCTCCGATGTGGCTCGTCAGGAGTTCCCCGATCAGGATGTTACTGTGCGCGGGGCCGTTTCCATCGGTCGCCGACTAATGGACCCCCTGGCTGAAATGGTTAAAATCGACCCTAAATCCATCGGCGTTGGTCAATACCAGCACGATGTAGACCCGTCGTCTCTGAAGGCCAGTCTGGATTCGGTGGTTGAAAGCTGCGTGAACCAGGTTGGGGTGTCGCTCAACACGGCCAGCGCCCACTTGCTGCGTTATGTATCGGGTTTAGGTCCGACACTGGCCCAGAATATTGTTGAGTACCGCACGCAGAATGGGGCTTTCAAATCCCGCGATCAGCTGAAAAAAGTACCTCGGCTGGGGAACAAAGCCTTTGAACAATGCGCCGGCTTCCTTCGCATCGACAACGCTCCTAACCCGCTTGATAACAGCGCCGTGCACCCGGAAAGCTACGCCGTTGTGGAGAAAATGGCACGGGATCTGAATAGTACGGTTCAGGATTTGGTAAAAAATACGGAGCTTCGGAAGCAAATAAAACCCGAACGCTACGTTACTGATACAGTGGGGCTGCCAACGCTGCGGGATATTCTGGCCGAACTCGAAAAGCCCGGTCGCGATCCGCGTGAGCAGCTTTCAGTATTTGAATACGACGAGCGCGTTAAAAAAGTGGAAGATCTGCACGAAGGCATGATTTTACCAGGCGTGGTCACCAATGTAACTGCTTTCGGTGCCTTCGTTGACATTGGGGTGAAACAGGATGGATTGGTGCATATTTCGCAATTATCCCACCAGTTCGTTTCCGATCCGCGTCAAGTGGTAAAAGTTTTCCAGAAAGTAAAAGTTAAGGTGGTTGAGGTCGATTTACAGCGCAAGAGAATTGCTTTAACCATGAAAATTTAATAGGTTCGTACAGTAGGTGGCCGGCTTCGGTCGGTCACGATTACTATCCCACCCATTGCTATGTTTGCGAATTTACACTTTCGGGCGATCTGGCGGCCCTCTGTCTTCACGTTACTTGTTACGCTAAGTCTTTCTTCGTGCTCTTTTTTTCGCTCGACGCCTTACACCCCGCCTGCGCAGCGAAAAACGGTGGCGGCGCGTAAACCGGCTTCCAACGCCAGGCCCGTTAAAAAAGTCGATACGCATACGTACCACAAGAGTTACGTACGCGATGTGGTAAAGATTGCCCGAACCTACACCGGAGTTCCTTACCGCATTGGCGGCTCAAATTCGTCGGGCATGGACTGTTCCGGACTGATTTTCGCGGTTTTCAATACGGTTGGTCTACAAATTCCGCGCGTTTCCTGGCAGCAGTCCGAAGTGGGTTATGAAGTAGATATACCAGAAATTGAAGCGGGTGATTTAGTATTCTTTGTGCCCGATCACGGCAAAGAAGGGTACGTTTCGCACGCGGGTATCATCACCGAAGTACGCGGAAAAGGAGATATTGTTTTTATTCACGCTTCTTCGTCGCGGGGGGTGCGGGAAGACAACCTGTACTCCAACTATTTCAAAGGCCGATTTGTGAAAGCGATTCGTCCCTATTAGAAACCGGCTTAAATTATAAGTCTTTCCAGCTAAAATAAGGCCGGGCATCGGCGTCTGTTTTCTGACCTGCCTGATACCGCTCCAGCTGTTCCAGAGCGTAGCCGTACATATTTGGAAGGGGTACCAGCGGAAAGTCGTCATTGGGCTCTCGCAGCCAGGTTTGCAGTTGACGCACCGATACGAACTGAATAGCAGTGATCTCTTCTTCCTGAAAATGAAAATCGCGGAGGCTTTTATCCGTTTGCCAGATGAACACCGCCGTATGCTCGCGATCCGTCAGGTTATTGCTCACGTCATACCCATCCACCGACATGGAAAAGAGGTATTGAAGTTCTTCCTTGGCCACCGAAATACCTAATTCTTCTTCCAGTTCCCGCCAGGCTCCCTGCCGATAGTCTTCACCCGCCGAAACGTGCCCCCCGAAACTGATGTCCCACAAGGCCGCAAACATATCTTTATCTGGATGGCGTAAATTACACAACACCTCCCCCGCCGGATTCAGAACATAAATGTGGGTTGTCCGATGCCAGTCGCCATCCCGATGAATGTGTTTTTTGGGTTTGGTAAAGCCGAGCGGGCGGTCCTGCTCATCAACTACGTCCAGCCATTCCATTTTTTTGCGATTATACCAAAAGAAAAGCTACCCATTCGAGTAGCTTAATGCGCGGCTTGTTCACTTAAAAACTCTTCCAGCCCTTCTCGCTTTTTGTTTTTCAACTTCATTTCGAGACTTTGGGCTTCGGTTCGTTTCGGAAAGCCCTGTTTAAACTTCACCACCCAGGGTTTCCCCTCAGCCGTGGTTGGATTTGCTTTCGCATTATGCTGCCAAAGTGCAATCTGCACATCTTTTGCCAAACCGATAAAATACTGGTTGGCTGTCTCGCTGAAAATAACGTATACGTAAACCATAAAAAGCCACTTGCTCCTGCTCGCCTCAAGAGTCACAAATGTACAATGCCCTCCGGTGAGTTCTATGCTTAGGCGGCAAATATTTGTAACTTTGATTAGCAACCACACCTTCATTTTATGATTCGTTTTCTTTTTTATTCCTTTCTTCTTATTGGTTATCAGACAATTGCTCAATCCGTTGAAATCAGTACCAAAGACAAAACAACGTCCTCGTCTGGCGATGATCGATACCGCCCGTTTCTGGAAGATAAAGGCTCCTGGCTGGAGATGAACGCCAAGGGCCGAACCGGTGCTTCGGTTCCCGTTGGTCGCCCTTCGCTGCTCACGCTTGATAGCAAGCCTCTGATTCAGAGCTTTTCAGGAGGGGATAATTACATTCAACTGAAAGGCACCGATACTTATTTTGTTTATGATCCGTCGGCTACTGACGCGCCCGACGGTTTTTTTGTCCTTCCTGCTCCCGGAAAAAACAATGGCTCCAGTAAGGCGGGTCGCTGGTTTCTGGCCAACCGTACAGAAATCAATGTACTGGATTTTGGTGCTAAAGGCGATTTCAATGGACAAAATGACCAAACCTGCACGAACAACACCATCCCCTTTCAGCGGGCGCTGGATGCCGCCCAGAAAGCCACTGATCCGGTTAAATACGTTATGCAAACGCCTTATAAACGCCGCTTCGCTGTTGTTCGCATTCCCAATGGAAATTATGCCTTGCGTGATGCGGTCTGGATTCGCGGGGCCGTGTGCATTGAGATGGAACCCGTTGGTTCTTACGGAGGGAGTCGGCTTATTCAGCTTAGTCCTGGCAAGCATTTGTTTCGGCTTGGCGGCGATCCCGACGGAGCCAGTTCCAATGCGATTTCCATTCGCGGTGGTATTCTACGGGCGAGATCGGCCACCCTTACACCCGGCACAGCCCTGATTTTTGGCGGGAACAGCACCGCTCAAGGCGACGGCAATCACAACTCGCTGTACATCGAAAATGTCTGGTTTCAGACGCCAGAAGATTATGGAATTCACCTGCAACGCGGTGGCGATGTTGTCATTAATCGCTGCACATTTGACGTTGCGGCCTTTCATTCCCTGCGAATCGGAGCGGCAAATACCCCGGTTGAAACCGTGGCCATTACCAACAATATTTTCTTTGATGTGCAGGCGGGAGCCATTGATTTGGTCCATGCCAAAGGCATTCAGATTGCCGATAATCGCGTTATTGGTTTAGAAAACCGGCGAATGCCTTATTTTGTCAAAGACCAGGGTGCGGTTAAGGCGACTAGCATTGGCATTCACAACAATTACCTGTCTTTTGTGAACCTTGTTCTGGATGCTTCTTCGGGGGGAAATTATAGTCTAACGAACAATTTTGGCGACGAGTTTAAAGGCCCTAGCATCGTTCTGGGCAACAATGCGACATACGACGGTATTCTTATTTCGGGCAACCGCTTCGAGGGAAACTATAGCGGCCAGATTCCAAACACAACCATTCCCAACGCTCCAATCTGGTGCCCCGCCGCTATCACAAACAGCCGGTTCGACGGAAATATTTTCAAAAATACCGGCAAGACCGCGATAGTAGGACTTCACGCGAACGACAAGCGTAATCGCCGTTTTTCGTACAAAAACAACTCATTTATTGGCTTTGAGCGGCCTTTTCTGGTAGCTGGAAGTTCGGCGGAAGGCCGGGATGCCGAAAAAACGGTTAGCATCACTAATGCGGGTATTCTAGATGTTACACAGGACGATGCGGAATTTTACCTCCTCAACGCGTCCAATGCCTCTACCGCCCTGGCCGATATTAGTCAGGCTTACATTGGCCAAACTATAAACATAACTTTTGGAGCAAACCGCGTGGTAAAACATAGCAATCGGCTGTTGCTCAACGGAAATCAGAACTTTGCGGCTCAGGTAGGCAACACCTTGACGTTGAAGCGTGATCATGAGAAATGGGTCGAAATCGCCCGGACGTCGGGTAATACTTCCAGCTCTTACCCGGAAGTAACACAGGCCCAACGACTAGCCCTTCCCAAACCAAAACCGGGTCACCACGTTTATCAAACCGACCAAAAAGAAGGCGTGTGGGTTTACAAATCATCAGGCTGGGTCTTTGCTTACTAGCTTTGATTTTTGACCCAAGCTGAAGCCTGTCATTACGTAAGCTACTCTTTGGAAATATCCGGTGAGGTAAAATCGGCAATGCGCGCTCTTACTTTCGTGCCTCGATCACTGGTGGGCGCGCTGATGGACTCAGATCCGAAAGGTTTTACCTGATCCAGATAGACAAACTCCTCTTTGTAAAGTTCACCATTTGCTTTGTAATACCGCACGGAAATTTTCACCTGATCAAATCGAATGGCCGTTGGATTGCGTAGCGTTACTTTTGCTCGTTTAACTCCGCCAAATGGGAGAATGCGGGCCGCTACGTCTACCGTTACTTTTTTGAGATCGGAACGGCTAATGGCCTCTCTCTTGGCTGTAGTTCTTGGGTCAGGGCGCACACTGACCGCAGGTTTCTGTTCTGCTTTTCCGCCTTTTTCTGAGGCTTTTAACGCCTTATTCTCTTGTTCGAGTTTAGCCAGGCGCTGTTCCAGATCGTCTTTTTTGTTACTGGAACACCCAAGAATGAATACCCATATTACCAGGAATAACGCTCTCATATTGCGCTGACGCTATCAACCAGAATTTTAGTTCGTATTGCTAGATGACTATCTTGTCAAATCCATCTATGCGTATAACATAACAAAAGGCTGTCTTCTTGCGAAAACAGCCCAGTTTATTCTTTACGTGGAGATAGTCGGATTCGAACCGACGGCCTCTACAATGCCATTGTAGCGCTCTAGCCAACTGAGCTATACCCCCTTTTTAATGAATAAGGCTTTATTCATTAATTTTATGTGGGTGCAAAGATGCGTAAAATAGGAATGCATGTCAACCAAAGTCGAAAACTTTTCCGTTTTCATTTTCCATAAATTACTCAACTATTTCAGCATCAGTCAGAATATAATTCAGTTCGTAAATATTATCGGCATTTAATTTCAGCGTTCCGTGAAACGTCCGGCGCTCATCGGTCTTAAATTTGCGTCCGCCTTTTTTAAATTTCAACGAAACAACTGATTCCGGACCTGCACCACCGCAAAAGAAACACGCACTAAACGGAAAAGCCGACAATACATACATGTTTGACTCCAGGTCAACCGGCAATACGTAGCCAGTTAACTCAACCGGTTTGCCATTCAATTTCTGAACTCCCGGTCCAAAAGTTGGATAAAGCATGTAAACGGACTCTTCGGGATACCATTTCTTCTTAAAGGTAACATCCCGCAACATTTCCCACGACAACTTTACCGGTTCTGCGGCAACATTGCTTTTCGTGACAGGTATTTCAGGCCCAATAGCCGGGCGAAAGGCCATAGTCGTTACCAAGGCAAACAAAGTAGCAAGGCAAACAAGTTTTTTCATAGCTGGCTTATCTTCAGGTTCCGTATACTCACAAATCTACGGTCTTTTCAAAAGCAAAACAACCAACGGTTTGGTTTGGTTCTAGTGCCCGTTTTTTTGCACCAAATGGCATTTTTCCAGTTATATTGTGGTTTTTCCGCTACCTTTACTTTGTGATCAATGCAGACAACGATAAACCTCTGTCTGAGCCTACGGATGTCTTAAAAGTGGAGGCTCCTCCCTCTACCCGTCGGTTCATACGGCTCTTTGCAGCTACCATTGCCATTGTAGCCATCTTACTAACTGTCGGTCAGATAGTTACACAGGTTGTCTTGCGCGATTTGGTCAACATGATTGAAATTATCCGCAGTTCGGCCTGGCAGCGCCACCAAAGCCAGCAGCTTACCCGACAGGCCCTGCAATTGACCCAATCGTCGACCAAGGCGGATTATGATTCCAACCTGATTGAGTTTCGGAAAATCTACAATCAATTTCTTGAAACTCACCTCAACGCCCGGCAGGGAACATTACCGCATAGCGACATTTCGGTTGAGTATAGCGACAGTGTTAATATGCGTTATCGCAGCCTTGTTCCTTACTTCTCGGCGCTTCAGAAAAATGCGCTGAGTTTGATTCATAAAGCGGAACAGGCCCCCGAACCCAAAAGCCTCAACCCTGAGCCCGAACTATCTGCACTTACCCAGTACGATGGCCCTTTCTTGCAGAAAGTGGATGAGGTAATCCAGCAAAGTAATCGCGAAAATGCGCGCCGCATGGCAACGCTTAAGCAATTAAATTTATATCTGTACGTATTTACATTACTGGTGTTGGCGTTAGTCGGCTGGTTTATTATTCGACCGGCTATTTTGCGGTTGCAGCAAGCTATTCGGCAATTGATTGAAGCTGAGACAACTACGGCTATGGCAAACCGGAAACTGCTTTCGTTGAACCGTACCCTGAAAGAAACGCGGCAACAACTGTTTGACGCAACCCGGCAGCAGTATCAACAACAAATGGATGAACAAAAGCTGCGTACATCGTATTTGTTGGCGGGACAGGAAGAAGAACGCAAACGACTTTCCCGTGATTTACACGATGGCATTGGCCAAATGCTAACCGCCATCAAATTACAGATTGAAAGCCTGGAAACCAGTCTGAACGGCCCAAACAAGAAGGCTCAGAACATAGGCACACTCAAGGCACTGGTGACGCAGACTATCCAGGAAGCGCGGAACGTGTCGAACAACCTCATGCCCACGGTTTTGAGCGATTTCGGACTGATACCAGCGCTGGAAATGCTAGCTGATACCAACGCGCAGGACAGTCCAATTGAAGTTATTTTTCATACCACCTTGAATGATATTCGGTTTGAGAAAAATCTTGAAATTGTCCTTTATCGAATTAGTCAGGAAGCGGTCAGCAATGCAATTCGGCACGCAAAACCGCATCAGATTACGATAGAATTATTTGAAAAAGATAATTATCTGCATTTAATTGTCTGCGATGACGGAATCGGTTTCCGCGTTCAACGTTCATCGAAACCCCAGAGTGGTCGCCAATCCCAGGGCATTCATAACATGCAGGAGCGGGCCACCCTGATTAATGCAAAATTTAAATTGACATCGGCTCCCGACAAAGGAACCAGAGTGCAAGTTAGTATCCCTTTTAAACTCGCTTATCTTGAACATGAATACAATCAAACTGATGCTGGTCGATGACCATTCCATCGTTCGCAACGGTATTCGCTCTCTTCTTGAACAGGTTGATGATTTTGAAATCATTGACGAAGCAACCGACGGAGAAGAAGCTCTTGAAAAATTAAAAACGCACCAGCCTGATATCATTATGATGGATATATCCTTACCGGGTATGTCAGGAATTCAGACAACGCAGGTTATCAGCCGGTTATACAAAAATGTACGGACACTCATGCTGTCCATGCACAACAATGAAGATTACATCATGCGCTCGGTAGAAGCGGGCGCTTATGGATATATCCTAAAAGATTCTTCCAGTGATGAAATGATCAAGGCGCTGCAAACCATCCAAAGTGGGGAAAAATACTTTAGTTCACCCGTAGCCAACATCATTTTAAATGGCTATATGTCGCAGTTGAAGAAGACGGACAAAAACAGCCGCCTGCGCCGCTCGAAGCTTTCTAAAAAGGAAAAAGAAATTCTTCAATTTCTGGTAGATGGTATGAGCAGTCGGGAAATTGCCGAAAAACTGCAACTTTCCGTTCGGACTGTAGACAACCACCGCGCCAACATGATGCGTCGATTGCAGGTAAAGAATGCCGCTGAGTTAGTCAAAATGGCGGTGGAAGAGAAATTAATTTGACATTATTGGCGGTATCTCTAATTTTAAGCCGCATCACGGAATGATATTCCTCGTTTGATGGTTATTTTACTCAGTATAAAGTAGAACATCCGATGGCGGAATATCTTTTCCACTAAGGATAATTCTAGTTAATTGATCGAATAAATAGCAAACACAAAACCTATCCAAATTATGGCACTGCGATTAGGCGATGTTGCCCCGGACTTTACTGCTGAAACAACCGAGGGAACCATCAATTTTCACGAATGGCTGGGCAACTCCTGGGGAATGATTTTTTCCCACCCTGCTGACTTCACCCCGGTTTGTACCACAGAGTTAGGCCGTACGGCTCAACTAAAAGATGAGTTTGATAAACGCGGCGTAAAAGTTATTGCCGTGAGTGTTGATCCACTGGATTCGCATAACAAGTGGATTGGCGATATTAATGAAACCCAGAAAACAACCGTTAATTTCCCCCTCATTGCCGATGAGAACCGGAAAGTGGCGGAGTTGTACGATATGATTCACCCCAATGCCAGCGAAAAAGCAACGGTTCGTTCGGTGTTCATTATCGGACCGGATAAGAAAATTAAGCTTACGCTGACTTACCCTGCATCAACAGGTCGTAACTTCTTTGAAATTCTGCGCGTCATTGATTCCTTGCAGCTAACGGCTAATTACCAGGTTGCTACCCCTGCTGATTGGCAGGAAGGAGATGACTGTATTGTTGTTCCGGCTGTTAGTACGGAAGATGCCATTCAGAAATTCCCGAAAGGCGTAAACGTAATCAAGCCTTACCTGCGCACCACGCCGCAACCGAATAAATAATCGGCGGTAAGGGTCATAAAAAGGGAACGGCAGATTAGTCTCCGTTCCCTTTTCTATTTATAGATTAAATGATTGTTACAAAACATTTGCCTTTGACCTGCGGTTAACGATGTTGTATTTAAAACAAACACTAATCGTTATGACAGCTTTGAAAGACAAGGTCAAGGACACCTTCGGCAAAGAATTTAATGACTCGCACGATGAAGGTATTGTTGCCAGAACCATTGAGGAACAAACGGCGAAATTACCTTCTGATATATTCCTATGGGCTTCGCTTGCTTCGATGGGCGCTTCGCTATTTTATAAGTTCCAGGAAGAAAATGATAAAGCACTTTTTGTTGGCCAATGGGCGGCACCTTTCCTCCTACTGGGTATTTACAACAAATTGGTAAAACTCGAAGGCTCCGACAAGTCGGACAAAGAGTAAACCGTAATAGTGCGCAATTTTTAACCCGGTTAACGCCGGGTTTTTTATTTTTGCCCCATCATGGAGCGAATTATTCTTTTTTTGTACCGAACACGCAAAACGCTGGTTTTGCCGTTGCTCGCAATCGCTGTGCTATTTGGGCTCTGGTGGCTATTTCGGGAGGGCGAAGTACAAAAAAGAGAGTGGCATTATATCCCCGACTTTGGCATTCGGGTGCCGACTGCCTATCCCATCCACGGCATTGACGTTTCGCACCACAACAAAAAAATCAATTGGCAAAAAGTACGGCGTATCCAAGCCAACGGCATCGGGCTTCAGTTTGTGTTTGTTAAAGCCACTGAAGGCGTCACGCTGGTGGATCGGCAGTTCAAAACCAACTGGCGCGAGGCAGGAAAAGCCGGGTTGAAACGGGGTGCCTACCATTTTTACCATCCTCGACGGGATGCCGAAAAGCAAGCCAAAAACTTTATTAAAACCGTTGATCTCGACGCGGGTGACTTTGCGCCCGTTCTGGATTTTGAGATTGATTGGAATGTTAATTCGGAGAAGCTTATTGCTGACTTACAGCTTTGGCTTAACCTGGTTGAAAACCATTATGGCGTTAAACCCATTATTTATACCAATCGGCACTTCTACCGGCGTTATATTGCCGGAAATTTCGATGACTATCCACTCTGGCTGGCTGATTATACGAAAGAACATCTGGACGATTACCAAACTGAACGACTTTATTTCTGGCAACACAATAAAGGCGGCTCAGTGAGCGGTATCCGCGGTCAGGTAGATTTTAACGTTTTTCTATTTGACTCGACCCGGGTACAGGAAGTATGCCTTTGACTTTATTCTTAAAAATCGTAGATCGCAACTATGTTAACCAACTACTCGTTTGCTCAGCTTCCGGCTTACCTGCAACTTCAGGAGCACTTCCAACACCTGAAAGATCGCCATATCAAAGATCTGTTTTCGGACAATCCAGATCGGTTTAGCCAATTTTCGCTTCGTTTTGAAGACATGCTGGTCGATTTCTCCAAGAACCGCATCACTGCCGAAACACTGGAGCTACTTCGCGCACTGGCTGGACAAGCTGGCTTACACGAAGCCACTGAAAAGATGTTTACGGGCGACAAAATTAACGCTACGGAGAATCGATCCGTACTCCATGTTGCCCTGCGAAATCGGTCTAACGAGCCAATTTTGTCCGACGGTCGGGATGTCATGCCCGAAGTAAATGAGGTGCTTGACAAGATGAAAGGTTTTTCGGAGCGCATCATTTCCGGCGATTGGAAAGGGTATTCCGGCAAAGCCATTACGGATATTGTCAACATCGGCATTGGGGGTTCTGACCTCGGCCCGGTGATGGTCACAGAAGCGCTGAAGCCTTACGCCAAGCCTAATCTGAACGTTCATTTTGTTTCAAACGTCGATGGGGTACATATTTACGAAACCCTGCAAACGGTCGATCCGGAAACGACGCTCTTCATGATCGCTTCGAAGACGTTTACCACGCAGGAAACCATGGCAAACGCCCATTCAGCGCGGCAATGGCTTATTGATAAAGCAGGTGACGAAAGTGCTGTTGCAAAACATTTTGTGGCCATTTCGACGAACAAATCTGAGGTAGAGAAATTCGGTATCGATGCCGATAATATGTTCGTTTTTTGGGACTGGGTAGGCGGTCGCTATTCGCTCTGGTCGGCCATTGGTCTTTCGATTGTTTGCTACCTCGGTTTCGAGAACTTTGAGCAGCTACTCGCTGGTGCCCACGAAATGGATAACCACTTTCGGCACGCCTCTTTCGAAGAAAACATTCCGGTAACGCTGGCACTTCTGGGTATCTGGTACAATAATTTTTTCGGCGCCGAATCAGAAGCCATTCTGCCTTACGATCAATACATGCACCGTTTTGCCGCCTATTTCCAGCAAGGTGACATGGAAAGCAATGGCAAATCCGTAGATCGGAACGGGCAGCCTGTTGATTACCAAACTGGGCCAATCATTTGGGGAGAACCCGGCACAAACGGCCAACATGCCTTTTACCAGCTGATTCACCAGGGTACAAAGTTGATTCCCTGCGACTTTATAGCTCCCGCCATTAGCCACCGGCCACTAAGCAATCACCACCAAATGCTGCTGTCTAACTTTTTTGCCCAGACGGAAGCCCTAATGAATGGTAAAACGCGGCACGAAGTTGAAGAAGAGTTGCGGAAAGCAGGAAAAAACGAAGAAGAAATCACTTTCCTGACTCCATTTAAGGCCTTTTCGGGCAATCGACCTACTAACTCCATCTTGGTGCGGCAGATAACGCCACGCTCACTGGGTAGTCTGATTGCCATGTACGAACATAAAATTTTCGCGCAGGGCATTATCTGGAATATTTTCAGTTTCGACCAGTGGGGCGTAGAACTTGGCAAGCAGCTAGCCAATCGGATTTTACCCGAACTCGCTGACGATGAGCCAATCGATTCGCACGATAGCTCTACCAATGGGCTAATCAATGCCTACAAAGCGATGCGGAAATAACTCATAGATAACTTATTTTATCCAAAAGGGGAAGAATTAATTCTTCCCCTTTTTTTATGGATTGTTGACAAACGGCCACTTCCAACGTCATAGAATAAAGCATTCACTATTCTATCTTAAAACCATATCACGATGAAACTGTACGTTGGAATTGCAAGTGCCTTGTTAGTAACCCATGTAGCCGTAGCTCAATCAGATTCTTGGACCTTGGAGCACACATCTTCGTCTAGAGTGACCTTTACTCAAACCCATCATCCTGAAGTAACTTCATCCCGAACGGCGGAGAAAGCCAACTATAAAAACTTTACAGTAGGGATCTACGCGGGTGTTAATTCGACTCGTTTTAAAAGCGAAGAAAGTCTTGATAAAAATAATTTAAAGGGTCGCTTAGGGTACCAACTTGGTATCTTCACCCGGTTCGGCGGACGGCTATATGGACAGATTGGTGCAGAATATTTAGCTTCTTCTTCAAATTTTTTCACGCAGGGAGACGGATCAACGATTTCTGATATAAAGGATAAAATCGACCTGAAATACATTCAGATTCCCGCCTTGATCGGTTTCAAATTGCTTCAATCCCAACGCGGGACGTCGGCTATCCGATTGGCTGGAGGCGCAGAATTTACGCATCAACTAGACGTAAATAATAATAAATTTAATTTTGAGAAGGAAAATTTTAATAACTCAACGCTCAACGCGTTGGCTAACCTTGGTTTTGATATTGGCCTGTTTACAATCGACCTGACTTATCATCATGGATTTGCTGATGTTTTAAAAAATCAGAATTCTGCCAAACGCCGGATGGCTAGTGCAAGCGTAGGATTCAAGTTTTAAACATTCCTAAAATTAAGCTGTTATTAGAGGTGTATGAGTGATCATGCACCTTTTTTTATTACACTTAAAAACGTTATGAACATGAAACGCAGTAGTACTTTGCTTGCCCTGTGCTTGATAGGTTCGTGGAGCGCATTCGCCCAGACAAGCACGTCTTACTCATCTGATACGTCTCGGACCAACACGACGGATCCATCAAGAACCGGCACGACCTCAACGTACACAACTACACCAACGGAGCCGACTAATACAAGCACAAGTTCGCCCTACACGTCCGGTACATCCAACTATTCGAGCTCAACGACACCGATGAGCACCACTTCCAGCACAAGCACTTATTCGTCTACTACTGGCACCTCTTCTTATGACCAGGGTTACCGCGAAGGCCGTGCTTCACGCCCAAGAGCCGAAAAAGCTTACAAAGCGTTCACGGGTGGTTTCTACGTAGGTGCTAACACAACTCGTTATCGGGGTGAAGATGTTGATGGAGATAACCTGTCAGGTCGTTTAGGCTATCAGGCTGGTGTTTTTGTACGCGGTGGTGGTCGTATTTACGGCCAAATCGGGGCTGAATACTTTGCTTCCAGCTCAAATTATTTCCGGGAAGGTGATGGTTCTTCACTACAGGACATTACGGAGCGTATCAATGTAAAATGGTTGCAGATTCCGGTTTATCTTGGTGTTAAACTGGTTGAGTCTGACCGTGGTATTTCGGCCATTCGTTTGGCCGTTGGTGCTGAGTATGCGAACCGCCTAAGCTCAAGCAGCAGCGTTAGTGTAAACGAAGCAGAGATAAAAAGCGGTGCCTTCTTAGGTTTGGCTAATCTTGGTTTCGATATCGGTCCCCTGCTGATTGACCTCGTATATCACCATGGATTCTCAGGCGCTGTACGTGGCTTCAACGACTCACAACGTCGTTCGCTGGGTGTAAACGTCGGATTTAAATTCTAAGAGTACCCACTCTTAATAAAAAAGCAGCTTCCAACGAAGCTGCTTTTTTATTTTATAGTATACTAGCGCTGCGTTCACTGAACTTCAGTTACAATAGCCTCAACAGACAGCTTTTTCTGTTCACCAGTGACCATGCTTTTGAGCGTTAGCAGGCCCGTCTGCATTTCCTCTGACCCAATGAGAACAACATACGGAATGTATTTCTGATTGGCGTAATCCAGTTGTTTCTTCAGCTTTGCCGAATCTGGGTAGGCTTCCGCAGCAATGTCTTTTTCGCGCAGTTTAGTCAACAGCGGCAACCCGACTGCCTTTGCTTCCGGGTCCATGTGAATGACTAAAACGCGCGTTGATTGCAGTTGCGTATCTGGGAAAAGTCCTAGCTCTTCCATTACATCGTAAATTCGGTCAACACCCAGTGAAATTCCAACGCCCGACAATCCCGGCATACCAAACGTACCCGTCAGGTTGTCGTAACGCCCTCCCCCGCTGATTGAACCAATCTGCACCCCATTTGCTTTCACTTCGAAAATTGCCCCCGTATAATACGAAAGTCCTCGGGCCAACGTCACGTCAAACTGCATTTGCGGCGCTTGTAATCCGTATTGTTCTACTAGCTGCCACACTTCTTCCAATTCAGCTAATCCTTTCTGGGCAATTTCTGAATCCGCCAGCCACGTTTTTAGCTGCGCGAAAGCTGCTTTTGTTTCGTTGGGGAAATTGAACATGGGCTCCAGACGGTTAATGGCCTCGTCTGAGAAACCTCGTTGGCGCAGCTCTTCTACAACGGCCTCTTTCCCGATTTTATCCAGTTTATCGATGGCAACCGCCAGTGTGCTTTCCTGCCCGGATTCACCAATGAATTCAGCAATACCGGTTAGAATCTTCCGATTATTGATCTTTACTGTAAAATGCTGAATACCCAGGTTGCGGAGTGCTTCATGCAGCATGAGCACAATTTCCGCTTCACACAAGAGCGATTCCGTACCTACCACGTCGGCGTCGCATTGCACGAACTCCCGATAGCGGCCTTTCTGGGGCCGGTCTGCGCGCCACACAGGTTGAATCTGGTAACGCTTGAAAGGCATCGTCAACGCGTGGCGGTTCATTACTACGTAACGGGCGAAAGGCACTGTGAGATCGTACCGAAGTCCTTTTTCCGCAATTTTAAGCGTTAGTTTTTTTGAGCCTTCCTCTAAATCTGCTGGAGTTACTTTCCCGGCGAAATCACCTGAATTCAGAATTTTAAAGAGAAGCTGATCTCCTTCCTCACCGTATTTACCCATCAAGACGGACAGGTTTTCGAGGGTAGGCGTTTCGAGTGGCTGAAATCCATAACGCCGGAATGTCTGCCGGATGGTATCCAGCAGGAACATGCGCTTGCTCATTTGCTCCGGGCCAAAATCACGGGTGCCACGAGGTACACTTGGTTTTTGCATGCTGCAAAAATAAAAAGGTGCAGGCAGTTTGCCGCGCTCATGTGGCTCGGAGCTAACAAAATATTTCGTTCTCGCCCTAACGGATCAGAAAAACTGTTGACTTTTATCCGCAAATGACTGGTATAATTGCCTTCTTTCTGCTAATTTTGCGGACTCTTTTGATATAGATACCTAATAAATACAACGATGGGAGTTACTGAACTAAAGCGTAAAGACCGTAAGAACAAGGCTCGCGCTAACAATAAGCAGCAAAAAATTAAGCAATTACTGCGTAGACCAGATATCAAAAACGTAGACGTAGAAGCCATCAAAGCTTCGTTTGCGGAGAAAAAAGGGCAAGCAGCTGCTTAATGATTAGTTACCGCATTCAAAGTGACAAAGATCTGTAACTATTTCTTTGTCACTTCGTTTCAATGTCACTTCGTTTACCTCGTTCCGGCTTTCGAACGGGGTTTTCTTTTTTCAGGTGTTCCCGAATTTCTTTCCGGATACGTCGGCGGTATTCCCGGCGGATTGTTAATTGCGCCCGGTAAATAACGGACTGTCCAAACAAAGAAATTCCGGTATTGATGACTATCAGACTATAGGTACCCAGCAAAAACCAGCGTCTAAAGGGTTCTCCTGTATTTTTTAAATAAGCCGCTTCACTGAATACGCAAAGTCCATAGCCAATCAGTACCAGACTTATGGGAGCCAGTAGGAGCCATTTTGTTCGCGTACTCATGCGTTTCACCAATCGACGGCCGGGTGGTTTTGCTGGATTTGCCATACTATCTAGATTATTTAATCAACAAAAGTATGAGCCTAACTACATTTAGTCACTACTTGTTAAGAAAAAGTTATCATTTTGATGTATTCTTGCCGGTTATTCGGTTAAAATAACCCTATGAAACAACTAATCAGTCTAGTTCTCCGGTACATTCCACGCCCTATTCTGCAACGCATTAGCCCTTATGGGATGAAAATAATGGCCCTGTTTTATCGGGGTGATAATGTTGTCTGCCCGGTTTGCAATAACCACTTCCGGGAATTTTTACCCTATGGCCGGATGCCCGCCCGTCCAAATGCGCTTTGCCCGGATTGCCTTTCTCTGGAACGCCACCGATTGATGTATCTTTACCTCCAACGTAACACAAATTTTTTCCGGGATAATCTTAAAGTCCTGCACGTAGCTCCCGAGCATTGCTTTATCGACCGGTTCGAAAAACAAAAAAATCTGGATTACATCACGGCTGATATTGAGTCGCCATTGGCCAAAGTGAAAATGGATATTCACCAGATTCCGTTTCCCGACAATACGTTTGATGTTGCATTCTGTAACCACGTGATGGAACACGTTGACGACGACATTAAGGCGAGCAGTGAACTTTATCGGGTGCTAAAGCCCGGCGGCTGGGCAATCATCCAGTCACCTATTGATTACAGCCGCACGACTACCTACGAAGACCCGAGCATCACGGATCCCCGCGAACGGGAGAAACATTTCTGGCAGAGCGATCACCTCCGTTTGTTTGGGCAGGACTACCCTGAACGCCTCGCCAAAGGTGGTTTCACCGTGAAGGAAGATCGGTTTGTGATGGAAATGCCGAAGGAAGAAGTTGCCAAGTTTGCCCTGCCCGGCGGAGAGATTATCTACTTCTGCAAGAAGTAAGCTTGAAACAGCAAAGGGACACATCCCCATTTTACAACGTGGCCCTTTGCTGATTTATTTAGGAAGGATATTCCATAAACTCCCCCGTTTCTTTGTGTTCTTTCGGCTCACGCAGGCGCTTCCAGCCTTCCAATAAAAAGCCCATTCCATAGCCCGTAAGCTGCACATACGCTGCTACTACGCTCAGTAAACCTACCTTCAGGCTTTTTTCTTTCCGGCTGGCATCAATGAGAATCGCCAGCGAAAAAATACTTAGTACCCCCACTGCCAGACTAAAAAGTAGCTTACTCGTGAACGCCCAAACCGGAATCGAGGCCAAAAAAAGCGTAAATAAGGCGGGAAACGCATGTACCAGTTTCAATTCTGCCGGGAAGAAACGAGAAATATTAATTCTGGCCCGCCCAAAGAAACGCAACTGGCGGTAAAACTGCTGAAAATCCGTGCGTCGCTTGTGGTAGATAAACGCCTCGGGGATCAGTCCGGTTTTAAACCCGTTTTCAATAATCCGAATGGCAAACTCGATGTCCTCGCCCATCCGACTAATCTTGTAGCCTCCAATTTTCTCGTATACCCGCCGCGAAAAGCCCATGTTAAAACTGCGGGGATGATACGTACCCCCCAGGTTTTTTTTGCTGCCCCGGATCCCTCCCGTCGTAAACGGCGAAGTCATGGAATAGCTAATGGCTTTCTGGATGGGCGTGAACTGCGGATGCGCCGCATCAGGACCTCCGTAAGCATCCAGCTTAGATTCCTGAAGGTGTTTTTCAACCAGTTCCAGGTAGTTTGCCGGAACAATGGCATCAGAGTCGAAGATAATGAAATAGTCGCCCGTAGCCCGCTCAAATCCGTAGTTACGTGTAAATCCCTGCCCGGTGTTAGGTTTGAAGTAATAATAGATGGTCAATCGATCCATAAATGCGTTGACGACGGCTTCAGCCTTATCGACTGAGCCATCCTCAACGACTACCACTTCATCGGGCAAACGGGTTTGCGCCACCAGACTTTCCAGCAGCTCTCGCAACTCCTCGGGGCGATTATAAACAGGTATGATGACCGAAAAGCGCATCATGCTTTCTAGCGTGTCTGAAGTACTTCTGCCAAAGATTCTTCGTTGGCCTGAATCACCTGATCAACCAGCTCGTCTGTCAACGCAACCGAAAGAAACAGGCTTTCAAACTGCGACGGAGCCAGGTAAACACCCCGCTTTAGCATGGCCTGAAAATAACTTCCGAACAAAGTTAAATCGCAGGATTTAGCATCCGTAAAGTTGATAACCGGATTCTCGGTCATGAACAGCGTGTACATTGAACCAAGGTGATTGATGGTATAATTCAGACCGAGCTTTTGTAAGCTGGCTTGAAAACCCGTTGTCAATCGCTCGCCCGTTGCTTCCAGACGAGTATACACTTCCGGATGTTCATTCAAGTAGCGTAACATGGCTAAACCTGCCGACATAGCAATCGGATTTCCCGAAAGCGTTCCAGCCTGATAAACGGGTCCTGCCGGCGAAACCATGTCCATGATTTCCTTCCGACCGCCATAAGCTCCTACCGGCATGCCTCCACCGATGATTTTACCCATCGTTGTCAGGTCAGGGCGAATGCGGAATCGCTCCTGAGCGCCCCCCTTGGCTAGGCGAAAACCAGTCATCACTTCGTCAAAAATCAGTAGAATATCGTTTTGATCGCACAAATCGCGCAACCCTTCCAGGAAGCCGGGCTCGGGCAATACGCAACCCATGTTACCCACTACCGGCTCCAGGATAATGGCGGCAATCTGGTTGTGGTTGTTTTCAATTAGCTTTTCGACAGCGCGCAAATCGTTGTATGGTGCCGTTAACGTATCGTGAGCAGTTGCTTTGGTAACACCAGGGCTATCGGGAACGCCCATCGTCACGGCTCCGCTACCAGCCGCAATCAAAAATGAGTCGCCATGCCCGTGGTAACAGCCTTCAAACTTAATGAGCTTATCGCGGCCGGTGAACCCACGGGCCACCCGAATAGCGGCCATCGTTGCTTCTGTTCCTGAATTAACCATGCGAACTTTCTCGATGGAAGGCACCATGTCCACAATCAGTTCGGCCATTTCAACTTCTTTGCGCGTTGGTGCTCCAAACGAAAAAGAATGCTGAATTGCCTCCCGAACGGCTTCTTCCACCGGCTCAAAGGCGTGGCCCAAAATCATAGGACCCCACGAGTTAATTAGCTCAATGTATTGCTTGCCATCTTCGTCGTAGATGTATGGCCCTTTGGCCGATTTGATGAAAATTGGATTTCCCCCTACTGCCCGAAAGGCACGGACCGGCGAATTAACCCCACCCGGAATCAGGGTTTTGGCTTTCTCAAAAAGTTGCTGGCTTATACTCATTTTAAATTAGTTAGTAAGTAATGGGTTGAACTTGATCTTATTCAATCAATCACTTATTGACAATAACAAAACGCCCTTCCTCGAATTTAACGATTGGGACTACTTGGTTTTCGTTGGAAGTAGTATAGTTAAAGCCCGAAATCAGGTAATCTGTCTGGCCGTCCGATTTTAGCTGAGACCGACCTGGAAGCTGCCCCCGATTGCGCGCCATCATCCGACCAAAGAAAAGTACCATGTCGTAGCCCTGGTAGGCGTAAACCGATGGAATAAGATTACGCTGTTCCAGATACTCATTGTTAAACGCTTCTACTTCAGAACGTTGATTGTCCACAAAGTCTGGAGAGACTAAATATAATTCACTTCGGGTAAAGGTTGACAATGGGGCTTTATTAAAATCAAAGGCACTCGCCGTCGCAATAACAGGTGCGGCGACCTTGCGAGCAGAAAGTGTTTTCAAAAGCTTCGGGCCAATCGCTTCGTTACTACACGCTAGAAAAACGTGACCCGGCGTATTGATTTCGGTAAGCTTAATTATTTCCGTATCAGCCACTAATTTTTTAGCTTCAATAAGCTGGAAACCAGCGCGTTTTAGTTCTACTAGATAGGTAGCAGCCAACGTAGAATCCTTGCGATTATTTCCGTAGTAGACTGCTGCTTTTTTGCCGGTTCCTAAACTTTGGGCAAAATTTAAGGTTTGCAGGGCCTGCTGGTTTAGGGACGGCTGGGCCAGGAAAGCCATTGGTTGATTGGCAATCAACTCCCCGCTGGTTGAGATTGGATTCACCAGAACCATTCTGTTTTGCGTCGCAAATTCTGTAGCAAGCCGATTTGGTTCAGCGTACAAAGGTCCAAACAAAAGGTCATTTTGAATGAATGACGGATTATTGAGAATTTCGTTCATTTTCGTCGTGTCGTTATCGACATCGTAAGCAAACAAATTCACGGTAATCCCTTCACTTTGCAATTTCGTTTTCGCCAGCTTCATGCCATTGTACAGATCCAGCGCATACTGATTGGTACGTGCCCGCTCCGTTGAAGCCAGTTCATTGACCCGAAAAGGAAATAAGATACCTATATTAAAATAACCCCGATTCCGATTCCGCTCCGTCGGCAAATTCGCGGCATCCCGAGGAGCGTCAGGCTCTACGATAACGGTCTTGCGAACGACGGTAGCTGCTGGAATACCAAACCGATTGGTTAGCCGGTCCGACAATTCCAGATCGGCTTTGTCGGAGGATGTTTTCTGGATTTGGTCAATGAGGGCCAGGGCTAAACCCCGGTTGTTGGGGAAATCTCGCTGAAGGCTTTTCAGGTATCTTACGTCGGTAATCTGGCTGAAATGAAACGATTCCAATTTAGCAATATCCGCCTTCAGGGAGGCGGATGCTTCTATAATTTGCGATAGGCTTTCCAGGCCTTTGTCATATTCTTTTCGTTCCAGGTAAGAAGCTGCCTGCAAATAATAAGCATCGTTTCTTTTTTCCCAGTCTGGAAAACGCTCCAAAAGCTGCCGAATAACGAGTTGAGTCCCGGTATAATTCTTCAATTTGAAATCGGCTAGTGCGTGGTAGAAATACGCATACGGCACTACCCCGCCGCCTGATCGCTCGGTTAAAGGTGCCAGCTCCTGCTTGGCTTTTTCGTAATTACCTTCCCGAATTAACTGGATACCGGCACGATAACGGCGCTCGGCTGCATCAGACTGTGCCTCTACGGCAACGGTTGAGCAGAAGAGCAACAGATTTATGATGCTAATAACCAACAATAGCTTCTTCATGTAGTAGTAACAAATTTGGATAGGTGTTAGTCTAAACCAATTAAGGGATTAGCCATGATTTTCGCCCTCAAACCGAGTCATCACAGCTAATCCCTTAATGGTAAAATTAAACGGCTTTGCCCATAAGTTTAAGGCAAGCTCCTCTTAGTCTTTCTTCTTGTTCCGCTGTTCGGCCCGTTTTTTGGCTTCTTCGGCCTGTTTACGCGCTTCGTCAGCCTGCTGTAATGAACGTTGCAAGATATCCTGGAATTTCGATTTCTTACCTCCTTCGCCCCGCTCAAACTTCCGTTTATTCTCGTCTAGTACGGCGCGGATCTTGTCTTCATTCACAAAGCGACGAATTAACTGCTGTTGCGCGATCGTTACAACGTTGGAAACGAAGTAATAGAACGTTAAACCTGCCGGGAACGAGTTCAACACAAACATGAACATCAACGGGAAGACGTAGCTTAACGCTTTCATGTTAATGGGGGTATTCGGTTGCGCCGTGGCTGGTGTCATCTGGTTGTTGTACCAGGCATACGCCAAGCTGGACGCCGTCATAAACAAGGTAAATAAGCTAATGTGATCTCCAGCGAAAGGCAAACTAAACGGCAATTTGATAAATGCATCGTAGGTCGATAAGTCATTGGCCCACAGGAATGGTTTCTGACGTAGTTCAATCAGGTTCGGAAACAGGAAAAACAACGACATCAACACGGGCATGGTTGCCAGTACCGGAATACAGCCACTTAGTGGACTAACACCTACCTGTTGATAGAGTTTCATCTGCTCCGACTGCATTTTGGCCATGTCATCGCCTACTTTTTCTTTGATTTCGGCCATTTCCGGTGCCAGCAAACGCATTTTAGCCATGCTCATGTAGGAGCGATAGGTCAAAGGCGTCAGCAGAAGCTTCACGAACAATACGAGCACAATAATCAATACGCCGTAATTGCTGATGAATGTTTCCAGCAGGTTAAATACCGGCACAAAGAAGTATTTATTAATTGGCTTCAGGAAAGCGTAACCCAAATAAACGTTCCGGTCAAATTCGGGAGCTACGTCACTCAGCAATTGATAATCGTTTGGTCCGAAAAAGAAACGATAGGCTCCTTTTCCGCCTTTGATATCCGTCATCGGAAGCGTTATGTTCGCAATGGCCGTTTTAACTACCGAGCTGTCGGTTGGATCTACCAGCGTTTTGAACGTAGCCGTTGGGAAAGCGCTATTTTTAGCGATAAAGCTGGCTAAGAAGTATTTATGTTTGATGGAATACCATTGAACTGGCTCTTCTACTACCTGCTCACGGTTGCCCGTGGCATCTTTCGGCAGCTCTTCAAAATTTTCGTCGGCAGTCAGGTAATGGATGGTTGCTTCTTTCCGGTTCTCGTTCAGATCATTTTCAAGCTGCCGCATTTTATCCTGCCAGGCAAACCGAACGTTGTCGTTCGTAACGGTTCCATCCAGATTCGACAGCTTCAGATCATACTCAACGGCGTAGCCTTCCGCCGGAATGGTATACGTCTGCTCAATCGTTTGGTTACCCGCTAACGCCAGGCGGAATGTTACTTTCTGGGCGTTACCCTGAACCATTGTCTGTGCGGGCGTATCCGTGCTAAAAAACAGATTGGACAGATTGACAATACCTCGTCTGGTTGGCAGTTCCAGAACCATGCTTGAACTCTTTTCGTCAAATAGCACCAAAGGCTTGCCATCGTAGGTTTTATACTTTTTCAGCAGGGCCGAGGTAACCTGGCCTCCTTTTGTACTAAAAGTCAGGCGAATGTCGGCGTTTTCAACCACCAGATTCTGGGATTGACCGATGGCCGCAGAAGCAAAATCACCGTACAGCGCCTTGGCCGTTGTACTATCAAGGGCTTTTTCAGCCTGTTGAACCGCGGCTTTTGACGGCTGCGACTGCATGCTTTTCTTTTCTGGTTCTTTCTCCGGCTGCGGCTTTGGTACTAAGAGTTGATAGCCCAGCAGCATCACCAGAATCAACACAATTCCAATTACTTGATTACGATCCATTTTTTAAAAGTGTACCGCACAGCATCCTTGCTGTGCGGGAGAAAAGCACAGATTTAGGACTGTGCGGTACAAAGAGGCACAAAATTACGCCTTTCCGTTTGCTTAACCAACATTCACCGGACTATCCACAAGGCGTTTCTGTTGAGAATACTCCAGGGATGCCCGAACAAAATGCACAAACAGCGGATGCGGATTCATCACGGTACTTTTCAGCTCAGGGTGAAACTGAACGCCGACGAACCAGGGATGGTTTTTTAGCTCAACAATTTCGACCAGGCCTGTATCGGGATTAATTCCCGTAGCGATCATGCCTGCTTTTTCAAACTGATCCTGATACTCACTGTTAAATTCGTAACGATGGCGGTGACGCTCGCTGATCTGGGTTTTTCCGTATACCTTATACGCCTGCGAATCTTTCTTGATCTTGCAGGGATAAGCGCCCAGACGCATTGTACCTCCCAGGTTTTTCACCTGTTTCTGGCTCTCCATCATGTCGATAACCCGATTTGGAGATTCGGGGTTCATTTCTGAGGAGTGGGATTCCGGCAGGTTCAACACGTTGCGGGCAAACTCAATAACGGCGCACTGCATCCCCAGGCAGATTCCAAAGAAGGGAACGCCATTTTCGCGGGCATAACGAATGGTATTAATTTTGCCTTCGATTCCGCGCTCGCCAAAGCCGGGAGCCACCAGAATGCCGTCCAGATCCCGCAGACGCTCGTGACAGTGATCTGGGTTCGCCAGTGTTTCCGACTGAATCCATTCAATGTTCACTTTACATTCGTTCTGCGCTCCTGAATGAATAAATGCTTCTGCAATTGACTTGTAGGCATCCCGCAGTTCAACGTATTTTCCCACCAAACCGATGGTGACCGAATCGCTGGGGTTTTTCAACCGACCCAGAAAATCCTTCCAGGAATCCAGTTCAGCATCCTGATCGTTGTACAAATCAAGCATGTAAAGCGCGCGCTGATCGAGCTTTTCCTTTTTCATCAGCAGCGGCACGTCATAGATTGTTTCGGCATCAATGGCCTCAATTACCGAGCTTGGCTGAACATTACAGAATAACGCCACTTTACGGCGAATATCTGGGGGCAAAGGATGCTCGGTCCGGCACACGATAATGTCCGGCTGAATTCCATTTTCCAGCAACATCCGAACTGAGTGCTGCGTCGGCTTGGTTTTCAACTCTCCCGCCGATTGCAGGTAAGGAATCAGCGTCAGGTGAATAACCAGCGTATCTTTTTCGCCCAGTTCAAACTTTAACTGGCGAACCGCCTCCACGAAGGGCAACGACTCGATATCGCCCACACAACCACCGATTTCGGTGATGATAATATCGTACTCGCCGGTTTCGCCGAGCAAACGAATATTACGCTTGATTTCATCGGTAATGTGCGGTACCACCTGCACCGTCCGTCCCAGGAAGTCGCCTTTGCGCTCGCGGGTGATTACGTTGTTGTAAATTCGCCCGGTGGTGATGTTGTTAGCCCGTGACGTACGAATGTTCAGAAAGCGCTCGTAGTGGCCGAGGTCAAGGTCGGTTTCCGCCCCATCATCGGTAACATAGCATTCTCCGTGCTCGTACGGATTGAGCGTTCCGGGATCAATATTAATGTATGGATCAAATTTTTGAATCGTAACCGAAAGGCCACGAGACTGAAGCAATTTAGCCAGCGAAGAAGCAATAATGCCCTTGCCTAATGAAGATGTCACACCGCCCGTAACAAAGATGTACTTAGCGGTTTTCTGACCGGATATAGCCATGTCTGAAAACTTATTGTCGTAGTTACGGGATGTAAAGGTACGGAAACTTAAGGAGAAAAAGAGACAGTAAAGTAGGAAAAAGTCAATAATCACCAGTAAATATCTGGCTGTCAGAACGCTGATAAATAACCTTGGCAGATTTAATTTATATTGGGCCTGAAAGCAATATTTTTTCTGGTTTTACGTTGAAAATCAACAGTCTTCTACTTTTACCAATCATTCAGCTAGAAGCCGCCAAAAAGACTTCTATTTTCTACGCCCCAATAGTGTTTTTACCACATCTGTTTTTTTCTTTGCCCCGTGAAATGGACAAAATCCTATACGCGCTTTGGGTCGGAATGAGTCCAGGGCTGTTGGTAAGGGCGCTGAAGCAACCCATTTGCCTCCCGGTCGCCAACAATTTCCCGTTTTCCAGGGTCATACACAATCGGGCGACCTGTCTGCATCGATAAGTTAGCCAAGATGCAACTTGCCGTCGAAATATGGCCTTCTTCAATATCGGCGATGGGTTTTGTACCTCCTTCGATAGCTGCCAGAAAATCGAGCATGTGCAACCGAGTGGCCGGTGCGGCGTTCAACTCAATTCTGTCTTCTTTCAAGTCTTCTGGGTACTTTTCCTTCTCATACACCACGTCTTTGTGAATTTTCTCGCCTTTGCCCTGCGGAACAAAATCGTAGGACATGGTGCTCCCAAATAACGTACCTTTCTCGCCGTACAAGGTGAACGACCAGGGGTATTCCGGGTTGGCAGGAGTTCCCCAACTCCGGTGCTGCCACACGCAGTTTAAGCCGTCGTATTCAAAAATGGCCGACTGGGTATCCGAAATATTAGACTTTCCTTCTTTCTGGACATAAATACCGCCCGTTGAACTTATGCGTTTCGGCCAGCCTAGTTTTAGCATCCAGCGCACCGTATCAAACATGTGAATGCACATATCGCCCATGATGCCGTTGCCGTACTCCATGAACGTCCGCCACCAACGCACGTGTGGCAGCCCATCATACGGGCGCAAGGGAGCGGGCCCCGTCCACATTTCATAATCCAGAAAATCAGGGACCGGCACCACCGGCGGATTTCCGTTATTCCGCATGTGGTAATAACAGCACATCTCTACGTGCGACACCTTGCCGAGCAAACCTGCATCCACAATGTTCTTTTTCGCATCGATCAGGTGGGGCGTGCTTTTACGCTGCGTCCCGACCTGAACCACTCGCTTGTATTTTCGCGCGGCGGCCACCATCGCCTCCCCTTCCATCACATCCACACTAATGGGTTTTTGCACGTAAACGTGGGCGCCAGCTTTCAGCGCGTCGATGGTTTGCAAGGCGTGCCAGTGGTCCGGCGTACCAATCAAAACAATATCCAGGTTACTGTCGGCCAGCATTTTGCGGTAATCGCCGTACAGACGCGGCGTCTTGCCCGATTTCTGCCGTTGGCTGACCAGTTTTCCGGCTTCATTCAGCATGTTTTTATCGACATCGCAGAGGGCTACCACCTCGACGGGCGCCACCTGAATCAGGCGAAACAAGTCACTTTTTCCGTACCATCCGGTTCCAATCAATCCCACCCGGAGCGTTTTTGTTGGATTAATAATATCCATTCCATGGGCTCCGAATGCGGTAAGGGCGAGCGAAGCAGTGGCACCTTGCAAAAAATGGCGGCGATTGATGTGAAACGTATGCATACTGAAGGTGATGGTGTTTAGGCTTCTGCGTTCAGTAAGAGCCATTATTTACATAAATACTCCTACCGAAGCGCTGAATTTTACGCTTTTCTTTCGGGTAGCAAGCTAAGTCAAAAAGTCTTTAGACAAAAATAATTGCAGAATTGATGCAAGAGAAAATTATAACTTAGCTTTACCAAATCCAATAATAAGACCATCGCTTCCATCATCTACCAACCGCTTTCTGATCCAAATGAACATCATTACTATGCTCGTTATTGCTGCCATTGCCCTGCTGCATCTTTATATTCTTTGGATTGAGATGTTTGCCTGGACTACGCAAGGCAAAAAAACGTTTAAATCACTCCCGCCGGATTTGTTCGAAAAAACAAAAGCCCTGGCAGCGAACCAGGGCCTTTACAATGGATTTTTGTCAGCCGGACTAATCTGGTCTCTGCTGATTAGCGATCCCGTTTGGAGCGATCACGTAGCCACTTTTTTTCTCAGCTGTGTGCTTGTCGCTGGTATTTACGGGGCTTTAACGGCGCAAAAAAGCATCTTTTTCGTGCAGGGGCTCCCCGCTCTTATTGGGCTCGTTCTTGTTCTTTTGTTCTAATTTTTAGGCACAATCACCATCGGGAGTGCAGGCAGGCCCTTCAATAACCGTCAGTTTGGGCTCCTCCCATTCGCCAAATGATTTGTTTAATGCACCCAGGAAAACCTCGCTGCCCTGAGCACCCGAAACGGCATATTTCTGATTAAAAACGAAAAACGGAACGCCTCGCACACCTACCTGCCGGGCTTCATAAATATCCCGATCGACTGCTTCCGCGTATTGATCACTGCTTAAAACCTGGCTAATCTCATCGGCATCCAGACCTATTTCAGCGCCTAGTCGTTGCAGCGTTTGGTGGTCAGCCGTGTTTTCGCCTTCGGTGAAATAAGCCTTGAACAAGCGCTCTTCTATGGCATCGCCCTTACCGTGTTTTTTCGCTAACTGAATCAACCGGTGCGCATCAAATGAATTAGCCAGGACTGCTTTGTCGAAATCGTATTGCAACCCGACTTCTTTGGCCATGCCCGTAACATGGGCGTTCATTTGCTTGGCATGATCCAGTGACCAGCCTTTGGCTTCCGCCAAATACTGGTTGATGTTCTTGCTCGGATCAGTTTCCATATCGGGGTTGAGCTGAAAACTTTTCCAGACTATTTCAATTTTATCACTGTGGTCAAAATCAGCCAGAGCGGCTTCGAACTTCCGTTTTCCGATGTAACAAAACGGACACATAATATCGGACCAGATTTCTACTTTCATCGTTGTATTTTTAGGAGCGTTTTTGATTAATAATACCTGCCTTCTTCTTTTTGACAAGGCTAGTTGAGTGTCTTTCTAACAAGTTCGTTTGGCGCTCAGTTCGCTTCTTGGTGGCTACATAGCTATTAAATGAGCCTTATGAAACCGTTTATTGTTGATACCTTGTAGCTTTGTGAAAATTTTTCATCGTGAGTACAACAACCAATCAAAAAACTCCCGACGCAAATCCCGTCCCTGATGAAGGCCGGGTTCTGTTGATCGACAAGCCCCTTGAATGGACATCGTTCGATGCGGTCAACAAATTGCGTTATGCCTGTAAATTCAAGAAAATCGGTCACGCCGGGACGCTTGACCCCCTGGCAACCGGACTGCTTATCCTTTGCACCGGTAAAAAAACCAAACAAATAGACCAGTATCAGGCTCAGGAAAAAGAATATACGGGCACACTGGTGCTGGGAAAAACCACTCCTTCCGTTGATCTGGAAACTGATTTTGATGCCGAATTTGACGTATCATCCATCACCCCGGAACAAGTGCAGGAAGCGGCTCAGCAATTAACGGGCGAAATTCAGCAGATTCCTCCTATCTATTCAGCCGTCAAGGTTGGCGGTGAACGCCTGTACGAGAAGGCACGCCGGGGCGAAACGGCCGACATCAAATCCCGCACCGTTACGGTTTCGCTTTTTGAGGTAGATACCACCCGTTTTCCGGAAGTCGATTTCCGCATCATCTGTACCAAAGGCACTTATATTCGCAGTCTGGTTCGTGATTTAGGTTTGTCGCTTCAAAACGGTGCTTACCTAAAGGCGCTGCGCCGTACCCGAATTGGCGAATTTCGGGTAGAAGATGCCGACACCATCGAAAATTTTATTGCGAAGTTTAGAGGATCCGTACTTTCATGAACGTTTACCACGGTATTGATACGTTTCAGCCACTTTCTTACGCTGTTGTAACCAGTGGCACTTTTGACGGCGTCCATTTAGGTCACCAGAAAATACTCAACCGGCTTACTGAAATTGCTCGCGCGAACAAGGGCCAAACCGTTGTGCTGACGTATTGGCCGCACCCGCGCACGGTGGTTTCCAACGACAGCCTGGATTTGAAATTACTGTCTACATTAGACGAAAAAATAGAGTTGCTAGAAAAGGCCGGCGTGGATAACCTGGTGGTCATTCCGTTTACGCGGTCGTTTTCCGAATTAACCTCGGCTGAATTCATCCAGCAAATTTTGATTGATCGAATTGGGACGAAGAAGCTAGTGATTGGCTACGATCACCGCTTCGGGCGCCACCGAGAAGGGGGCTTCGACTATATCCGCAGTCATGCACACGAATATGGCTTCGAAGTAGAAGAGATTCCCCGCCAAGACATTGATGCGGTCGGCGTTAGCTCTTCAAAAATTAGAGGGGCGTTGCTGGAAGGCGCCCTTCGCACGGCTACGCAGTTTTTAGGGCGCCCTTACAGTCTGACTGGAACCATCGTTAAAGGTCGCCAATTAGGCCGTACCATCGGGTATCCAACGGCCAACATTCAGGTAGACGACCCGGTTAAGTTAATTCCTGCTAACGGCGTATACGCGGTTGATGTCATTTACCGGGACCAGCTTTTGAAAGGAGCCATGAATATCGGAACCCGACCCACCGTTGCTGGCATCAATCGAACTATCGAGGTGTATATCTTTGACTTTAATCT
This sequence comes from Tellurirhabdus bombi, assembly GCF_021484805.1. Classification (NCBI taxonomy): domain Bacteria; kingdom Pseudomonadati; phylum Bacteroidota; class Cytophagia; order Cytophagales; family Spirosomataceae; genus Larkinella; species Larkinella bombi. The sequence goes on from NZ_CP090557.1 coordinate 4,055,000, forward strand.
GGATATTTACGGGGAGCACTTGACGGTTCACCTTCGTCACTATCTTCGGCCTGAACTCAAGTTCAATGGTCTGCCCGAATTGGTCGAGCAAATGAAAATGGACGTGGAGCAGGCGAAACTCTTGCTTCAGTAAAGCAAAACGCCAGAATCCACAGCAAATGTAGATTCTGGCGTCTCTCTTTTTATAGCTGGTCAACGCTGTTCAGGACAGCGCCCGAACGTAGCTTCCCAGGCATTTCACGTCGGAAGCATACCGCTGCAAAATGTCCTGCACAGGCTGGTCATTGGCGTGCCCTTCAAATTCAATCAAAAACCAATATTTGAACGTCGCTCCATCCCGCAAAGGCCGACTTTCGATTTTCGTCAGGTTAATGTTTCGAGCGTCAAATTCCTGCAAAAAGGCAGCCAGTACTCCTGGCTTGTTTGTGTTTTGCAGCCGGGCTACGATGGTCGTTTTGTCATTGCCGCTTTTCTGGTTTTTAAAGTCTTTTGCCAGAATGAGAAAGCGGGTCCGGTTTAGGTCTGTATCTTCAATATTATCAAACAAAACAGGAACGCCGAATAGCTTGGACGCAATATGCGAGCAGATGGCGGCCGCTTTGGGTTGCTGAGCGGCTAATTTAGCCGCTTTTGAGGTCGATTCAACGGGTACGAGTTCAGCCGGTAAGCCCTCAAAATACTCCCGCAAAAATTTGCTACACTGGCCAAAGGCAATGTCTTTGGAGTAAATATGCGTGATTTCGCTCAGGGTTTCGGTTTGGGAAGCAAACGTAAAGTGAACCGGAATCTGGGCCTCGGCAGCAATCAGTAAGTCTTTTTCGTAGAGCAGATCAATGGTTTCATTCACCACGCCTTCCTGGTTGTTCTCGATGGGGACTACGCCAAACCGCGCCCGCCCTGTCTCAACACTTTCAAATACCGACCGAATGGTTGGCAGCACCATGTATTCGCTCATGGCTCCGAAACGACTTTCCGCAGCTTGGTGTGTAAAACTTCCCTCCGGCCCCAGATAAGCGATGCGTTCGGGCATTTCCAGGTTCCGGGAAACGGCAAACACTTCCAGAAAGATGGCATCAATGGCCGCCGGAGTCAGCAAGCCTTTGTTTTGCTGGTGAAGCCGATCCAGAATTTGCTTTTCCCGCTCCGGGCGGTAAATAATGGCATTACTGGATTTTTTGACTTCGCCGACGTGCCGTACTAGTTCCATCCGCTGATTTAATAAGTCCAGCAGTTGATTGTCAAGGGCATCGATCTGATTACGGAGGGATTCGAGGGTCATTCGTTCGTTTTCTGATTTTGGGGTTCGGGCTTAACAATAAAACCCAAAACCTATATATTCCAAAAGACTATTTATCAGTTAGTTAAAAGGAATTACCAGAAATTTACTGTATGATTAATCAGAAAATTCTGCTAAACCCTATCGCCATACCTGCAAAAGTAGAAGAAAATTGCCCTGGCTCACGTGGCTAATCTATAAAAAAATCCAATGACCTCACCCGCTTATTTGGGCTAGAACGCCTTCGCTCGCCTGGATCACAAAAATTTCCGCTCACATCGTAGCCCGGAAAAACGCCAGGTAAGTTGCCCTTTCAGGTTTTCTTTCGCACCGCCGTACCATAACCTCATCACTTCGGCATCGATACGTTCTTTCAGGCTCTTTAATCGGTTTAGAAGTAGGATGTAGTTCAAAAATCCTGACGCTAAATTCGGGTTAGATATACACAGCAAACAGGCCTCGCGGTTTATAAGACCACTTAATTTCTCTTCAAAAGTCTCCCGGTGCAACCCTTTCTGATTCAACGTGGTCTTTTATTCAACTAATAATCAGGCCATGAAATTCTTTGTCCCACTTCTTTTTATTCTGTTGACGGCAAAAAGTTTTGCTCAGCAGCCGTCGAATGCCGTTACTGATTCTATCGCCAACGTGGACAACATGCCCGTCGTTAAAGATAATGGTAAAGCGGCCGACATGCCCATCCGAAACGGCAAAGGGAATGCTGCTGATATGCCCACGTCCCGAGTTCTTGATTCAAACCCTGCTCTTTCTTCCAGGAATAATTTGCCCCAAATCTCGCCGGAATTCCTAAAAAATTTACCGCGTGAACGTCAAGATACCCTCAACCCAAAAGGAGTAGACAAACGCCCTAATTTGGACAAGAAAAAGGAGTAAACTGCTGATTTAAAACTACTTAATGTAAGCCTATCTCTAAGTGGGGCCAAAACTAAACGCCGCCACAAACCCGCTCCTATTTTCTGGAAACGCAGCTTATGACGGCGGAAAGGCACCCTTTTTTTTAGCATTGGAATTCGGAAAAGGAACGGCTAGTCCTTGTTCAAACCCGAAACTTCTCAACTAAACTAAGGCCACATCTTCAATGTCTTTTTCAAGACGCAGATTTTCGATGATGAAACGCTGGCGATCCGGAGTGTTTTTTCCCATGTAATAACTCAGCAATTTCGGTATCGACGTTTCTTTCTCCATGATTACTGGCTCCAGGCGCATGTTATCGCCAATAAATAGCCCAAATTCCTCCGGTGAAATCTCGCCCAAGCCTTTAAAGCGGGTAATTTCAATTTTCTTTCCACTTTTGGTCAGCTTATCCATTGCGCGTAGTTTTTCCTCCTCCGAATAGCAATAGATGGTTTCTTTGTGATTTTTCGGATTTCGAACGCGAAACAGGGGCGTCTCCAGAATATAAAGGTGGCCATTCCGAACCAGATCCGGGAAAAATTGCAGGAAGAACGTGAGCATCAGCAAGCGAATGTGCATGCCATCGACATCGGCATCGGTTGCAATCACGATGCGGTTATAGCGCAGACTATCCAGCCCATCTTCAATATCCAGCGCGTGCTGCAAGAGGTTAAATTCTTCGTTTTCGTAGACAACTTTTTTAGTCAGGCCAAAACAATTCAATGGTTTTCCACGGAGGCTAAACACCGCCTGGGTCTGCACGTTCCGCGATTTAGTAATGGAACCACTCGCCGAGTCCCCTTCTGTGATAAATAAGGTGGTGTTATACCGGTCGTCAGACTTGGCATCGGGCAGGTGATTGCGGCAGTCGCGCAATTTCTTGTTGTGCAGATTGGCTTTTTTCGCCCGTTCGTTGGCCAGCTTCTTGATACCGGCCAGCTCTTTACGCTCGCGCTCCGACTGTTCAATCCGCTTTTTCATGGCATCCCGAACAGCAGGATTCATGTGCAGAAAGTTGTCGAGGTATTCTTTAACGAAATTCCCCACGTATGAACGCACAGTCGGGCTTTCGGGATCAGGCGCCATGTTTAGCGACCCTAATTTTGTTTTTGTCTGCGATTCAAAGACTGGCTCCTGAACCCGCAAACTAATAGCACCGATGATGGAGGCCCGAATATCGGAGGCTTCATACGATTTATTGAAGTGCTCCTGAACGGCTTTTACGATGGCTTCCCGCAGCGCCGCTAAATGCGTTCCTCCCTGGGTGGTATACTGCCCATTGACAAACGAATAGTATTCTTCTCCGTACTGGTTTCCGTGCGTAAGTGCAATTTCGATATCTTGCCCTTTCAGGTGAATAATTGGGTAACGCAGGGCATCCGCATCGGTTTTATTTTGTAATAAATCGAGGAGACCATTTTGCGAAACGTACTTCTGCCCATTAAAACTGACCACCAGTCCGGCATTCAGGTAGCAGTAGTTCCAGATCATGTTTTCCAGATACTGCGGAATGAAATGGAAATTTTTAAATACGGTATTATCGGGTTCAAAGACCACCCCGGTGCCGTTGCGCTGGTTGGTAGAATCCTCACCCTGGTTCTTTAAAATTCCTCGTTCAAATTCAGCCCAGACAGTTTTTCCTTCCCGGTAAGACTGCACCCGAAAATAGGTAGACAAGGCATTGACGGCTTTGGTACCTACCCCATTTAGTCCTACTGATTTCTGAAAGGCACCTGAATCATATTTACCCCCCGTATTAATTTTAGAAACCACATCGACGACTTTACCCAGTGGAATACCCCGGCCAAAATCCCGTACTTCCACCCGGTGATCCGTCACTTTTATGTCGATGGTTTTTCCGTGTCCCATGACATGTTCATCGATACAGTTGTCCATCACTTCTTTGATCAGGACATAAATTCCATCATCTGCGGCGGACCCATCGCCGAGCTTCCCAATATACATCCCTGGTCGTAACCGAATGTGCTCCCGCCAGTCAAGTGACCGAATACTGTCTTCTGTATATTGTACCTGATTTAATTCTGCCATTTAGTAAATGCGTTGTATCCAGTTTTTAAGAAATGTATACTATGAAAATAATTCTTAGTTATTTCACAAATTCATCGGAAAAGTTATAGAACCCTATTGCAAATTGTGAAAATTAACCGCACAAGAGAAAACTGTTTAATTTGATTAAAAAGTTCACTTACTTTGTCGGTCGAAATTATTCAGATACTACATAATCCACTTTTCCGTTGATGAGTAATGTAAGGTGACGCTGCCCGAACGCCCTTACCATATCTTAAAAATATGCAAAATTTCTCAAATTTTCAGCATTTTAAATTAAAAACTTTCCATTCTGTTTCTATGCAATTAGTACGGCGTATCGTGCTTGGGATTATGTTGACAACTACAGTCCTGAACGCTTATTCACAGGCGGTCCCGGCTCCAGCAAGTCCTGCGCAACTTCCCGGTGGCATCTCCAGACCAGGTCAATTACCCGGAACAATGCAACCTAATTCGCAGGGTACAGGCCCCCGTGGTCTGCCCGGCGCTCAGCAGCAAGGGACACGGTCGCAGCCCGGCGCGCAACAACAAGGAACGCGGTCGCAGTCGCAGCAGGGAACTGGAACAACAACAACGACCACTACGCAGAGCAATCAACAAGGTGGCCGCTCTCAGGTCGGCCAAACCACCACGCAGCAAAGTTCCGAGGGAAATGCCAATGGCGATGCCACTGACAATAGCGTTGTGAACGAACGCCAACGCAATAATGTAGATGGCGATCCTTTATTTGATGACGATTCCTACGAAGCGATCCGCCGCCGCGAATTACTGGCCCAGCGCCGCAAGTTGTTTGGTTATGAGTTATTCAATAATCCAAACTTCCAGACGACCTTTCAACCCAACCTGCGCATTGCCACACCCGCCGGTTATGTGCTTGGTCCCGATGATGAGCTTAACATCAATGTATATGGCCGTTCAGAAATGGATTACAACCTAACGGTTAATCCTGACGGTTTTGTTGTTATTCCAAGAATTGGGCCTGTACAAGTAGCGGGTTCAACCATCGAAACAGCGAAAGCCCGGCTGCGCGATCGGATGTCAAAAATCTATGTAGGACTAAAAAACAGTGCTTACGGTCCAGCTAACACGTTTATGACCGTAACGCTAGGCGATATACGCAGCATCCGGGTAACGGTACTTGGTGAAGCCGTGAAGCCAGGAACCTATACACTTTCCTCACTGTCAACGGCTTTGAATGCCATTTATGACGCGGGTGGTCCCAATGAGGTTGGTTCTTACAGAGCCGTTCAGTTAATTCGGAACAACCGGGTAGCTGCAACGCTCGATTTGTACGACTTCCTGACCATGGGCGTGCAGCGTAACAACCTCCGCTTACAAGATAACGACGTACTGCGTTTCACCACGTTTAAATCTCACGTTGAAATTACAGGCCCCGTACGCCGCAACAACATTTTCGAATTGCTTCCGGGCGAAAACATGCAACGCCTGATCGATTTAGCCGGTGGATTTTCCAGCAACGCTTACCGCTCACGCCTTAAAGTAACCCGGTTCACAGATAAGGAACTGAAAGTTCTGGATGTAACGGAGGAAGATTACAAAACATTTACATTGCAAGATGGCGATAACGTTGCCGTTGAGCAGTTGCTGGATCGGTATGAAAATCAGGTAAGCATTACCGGAGCCGTCTTCCGTCCTGGCAATTACTCGTTGAATCAGAATAAAACGTTACGCCAGCTCATCAAAAGCGCCGAAGGGTTGCGGGGCGATGCCTTTACAGGACGCATTAGTCTTGTCCGGACGCGGGAAGACATGGCAGTAGAGAACATCTCGCTGAACATGGCCAACATCATCAACGGCGTTGATCCAGACGTAGAATTACAGCGGGAAGACCAAGTGGTTATTCCGTCGAAATTTGAAATGACGGAACTGGCTTTTATTCGCATCACAGGTGAGGTAAACATTCCGATTCAGGAAGTTCCTTACACGGCTAACATGACCCTCGAAGATCTGCTTATTAAGGCAGGTGGTTTGAAAGAGGCCGCGGCGGCTTCTCAAATTGAGGTAGCTCGTCGTAAAAAAGACGTTGACCCTACGTCGACGACCGCTCAAATTGCCGAGATTTACCGAATTGATGTAGGCCGTGACTTGAGCCTCAAGCAGGGCGCAACTCCGTTTTACCTGGAGCCTTTCGATCAGGTTATTGTTCGCCGCTCACCTAATTACATGGAGCAAACTTTTGCAACCATTGAAGGCGAAGTAATCACGCCGGGCGCTTACCCGATTCGAAGCAAAGATCAACGCGTATCGGATCTTATCAAACTATCCGGTGGTTTGACGCCTTATGCTTACGTAGAAGGTGCTACCCTGCTTCGGACGGTAACGTTAAGCCAACAGGAAGCCAGCATGCGCCAGCAAACCATCAATGAGCTAGCCAACGACAGCCAGCGGGCAACGGTGAATGTTGTTACCCGGGATTCAGCCCAACAGGAACCTATTGGCATCAGCCTGAAACGAATCATGGAACGCCCCGGCTCTTCGGAAGACATGCTGCTTCAGGAAGGTGATGTTCTTCGCGTTCCAAAGCGTTTGGAAACAGTAAGCGTTGGTGGCGAGGTTTTACTGCCAACTACGGTTAAGTTCCGGAACAACCAGACTTTCCAGGACTACATTTCACAGGCGGGTGGTTTTACGTCGCGCTCTGCCCGCAAACGTGCTTATGTCGTTTACGCCAACGGATCGGCTGACCGGACCCGCAAATTTGCCTTCTTTAACATCTACCCACGGGTTGAGCCGGGCGCATCAATCGTTATCCCGCAGAAAGCAACGAATGAGTTAACAGCCCGCCAGGTTCTGTCCGAAGCAACGGGAATTGCTAGCTCGGTCATGGCGCTCTTGACAACTGTTCTCTTGTTCAGAACCCTTAGATAGCATTCCGTACCCAGATTTAAAACACTCATGGTGAATTCAAATCCGCCCGTAAATACGTTACCGCCCGACCAAATTTCGCCTAAAGCGGTTATTATGCGGGTCATTCAAATCAAGAATGCCGTTCTCCGTAACTGGAAGCTTATTATTATTTTCATGGTTATTGGTGGAATTGGAGGTTTTATCCTCGACTATTTCACCAAAAAGAAAACGATATACACGGCTGTTCTTACATTTAACCTTGGCGGAGGTAGTTCCGGCTCTTCTTCCTTTGGTGAATTGGGTGCATTAGCCGGTGCTTTTGGTCTGGCAGGTGGCGCTCCCGATGCCAACATTTTCACGGGAGATAACTTCCTGGTTTATTCTCGTTCACGGCCGGTAATTGAAAAAACGTTGCTGAAAGAAGTGACCGTTAACGGAAAAAAGAATCTACTGGTTAATTATTACATTGAGAAAGGCGGCATTCGCGAAGATGAATGGGAAGACGACGATACGCTGCGTAATATTCGATTCACTAAAAAACCAATCGCAAAGTTTACGCTACTCGAAAACATCGCCATGGGGCAGATTTTCGAACGTATCAAAGGAGAAACAACGCTTTACCAACCTGACCGTAAGTCCTCCTTCATTGAGTTACGGGTCGGGATGGAACAGGAATTTCTAGCTAAGGTTTTTGCTGAAAATCTTCTGACAACCATTGAGGAAGATTACAAAGTCAAGCAAACGAAGAAAACGCGCGAAATGTACGATGTGCTGTCGCACAGAGCCGACTCTCTGGCGCGGCTATTAAATCGTACTGAAAGCAATCTCGCGCGTTACATCGACCAAAACCAGCAGATGGTCGTTGCGGAAGGGCAGATTCAGCAGACCCGTCTTAGCCGGAACTCAACCTTCCTGCAATCCCAGTACTTGGGAGCGCTCCAGCAAGTTGATAACCTGCGCTTGTCATTGATCAAAGAAGCTCCCCTGTTTACCGTAATTGAGCCGGTTTCCTTGCCGTTGGTTAAAGATGTAACCGACCCGCGTGGAACCGAAGCCGGTATTATACTAGGGCTTATTCTAGGCGTTGTTGTTATTTTCTTCCGGGAAACGTTCCGGAGTATCATGAATGAAGCATAACTACGTTCCTTGCGGCATTGGGGCCATCTCACTACCGCAAGGAACGGCAAACTAAATTTTACGTGAAAAATCACGAAGTTGTTATACAGGCCGGCCGGGCCCAGCGACATTACTGGCAAGACCTCTGGAAAAATCGGGAGCTGCTCTACATTCTTGCCATGCGGGATATTTCGGTCCGCTACAAACAAACCATTCTGGGCACATCCTGGAGCGTTATTCGGCCATTGACCACGATGATCATCATGGTTTTTGTCTTTAGCTCTGTTGCAAAACTTAAAGGCGATCCTGGTATCCCCTATCCGCTGACCGTACTAGCAGGTATCACAATCTGGACCTTCTTTGCCAACGCCTTTACGCAGATCAGTACCAGCATAACCGCCAACGCGAATCTGGTAACGAAAGTATACTTCCCGCGCCTGATCATGCCCCTAAGTTCCATCGTTGTCAGCTTTATTGACTTTCTGGTTTCTTTGGGCTTATTTGTTCTCTTGGCCATATATTATCAATATCTGCCCGACTGGCACCTTATTTTTCTTCCATTCTTTATTGGGATGGCTCTCATGGCGGCCGTTTCGATTGGGTTGTTTTTTGCCGTTTTAAACGTTCGTTTCCGCGACATTGTCCACCTGATCCCGTTTATGGTACAGGTTGGTTTTTACTTATGTCCGATTGCCTATACCAGCCGGAATATTGCCAATGATTGGTATTACAAATACTTCATCTTAAACCCATTGGTAGGTATCATCGACGGTTTTCGCTGGTCGCTTTTGGGAGATCGGGCCTTTTTCGATCCTAATAGCATTTTGTATTCCGCTATCTTTATTGCCGTATTTTTATTCATTTCCATTTACATTTTCCGTAAACGGGAAAACACATTTGTGGATGAAATTTAATGCAGACTTAGTAGCTATTGCTACTCTGTTTGTTTAACGCCGTCAAAAACTATGTCTGTTATTTCTGCAGAAAACATCAGCAAACGATACATTATTGATCATAAGAAAAGCAAGGGACCCAAGAGTATTCGGGATGCTTTTTCTGATCAGATGGATCGGTTATTCAAAGGCAAAAAGAGCGAAGAGGAAAGGGCAAAAGAAGAATTCTGGGCGCTACGTGATGTCAACTTTTCAATTGAGCAGGGCGACCGTGTAGGCATCATTGGGCACAACGGAGCGGGGAAATCTACCCTTCTCAAAGTGCTGAGTAAAATCACTGAACCTACTACCGGGCAGATTCGTATCCGGGGCCGGGTAGCCAGTCTTCTGGAAGTTGGAACCGGCTTTCACCCCGAATTAACGGGCCGGGAAAATATTTTTCTCAATGGTGCCATTTTAGGCATGAGCCGCAGCGAAATCCGGCGCTCCTTCGACGAAATCGTTGAATTTGCTGGTGTGCATAAATTTCTGGACACACCCGTAAAGCGGTACTCGTCCGGGATGTATGTGCGCTTGGGGTTTGCTATTTCGGCCCACCTCGATCCTGAAATTCTGATTGTCGACGAAGTACTGGCCGTGGGTGATGCTGATTTTCAGCGGAAATCGCTGGGTAAAATGCGCGATGTATCAGCCAGTGGACGAACTATCCTGTTTGTTAGCCATAACCTGACGGCCGTTCAGGCACTTTGCAATAAAACATTCTATTTTGAGCGGGGGCAGTTGATCGAGCAGGGCGAAACCAACCAGGTACTTGCCAATTACCTGAGTAAAGTTTCTAAAACTCGTCTGGTTCGTACCTGGAATACACCTGGTGAAGCGCCGGGCAACGATTTGGTTCGCATCAAGCGCATCGAATTAATCCCCGATTATCAAGACAACCTGACCCATATTGACGTTCGCACGCCGTTCCGCATCCAGGTCGAGTTCTGGAATATGATGGACAAGGCGAATCTGAACCTGAGTCTGCATCTCAACTCCATGACTGGCGAGTGTATTTTCAACGTTGGAACACCCTCCCAGGAGTATAACAAGGGTTTGATCAGTGGCGAATTGCGGGTGCCGGGTTACTTCCTTAACGATGGCAGTTACACCGTCTCGGTTATGATTGTGAAAGACACCGTTACACCGCTGTTCAATCTGGAAGAAGAACTTGTTTTTGATATCGAAGACTACCGCGAAAATGTAGCCTGGTACGGTAAATGGCCGGGTTATGTTCGGCCACAGTTTCAATTTCATATGGAGTCGGTAGAAGAAAAAATTCTGAATGATTAACGTAACAAAATCATACCTGCCCGATTTAGACGATTATGTCGGCTATTTAAAAGGCATCTGGGAACGCGTCCATTTAACCAATAATGGGCCACTTCTCCAAGAACTAGAAGAGCAGCTCAAAAACTACCTGGGTGTAAAACACTTGTTTTTTTGCAGTAACGGTACCGTCGTTCTTCAGATGGCGATTAAGGCCATGAACATTACGAAAGAAGTGATTACAACGCCTTTTTCGTATTGTGCCACGACCCATACCATTATTTGGGAGCAATGCACGCCTGTTTTTGCTGACATACTCCCTTCGGATTACACCATCGATCCGGCGCAAATTGAGCGGGTTATTACAGAGGATACGGAAGCCATCCTGGCAACTCACGTTTACGGAAACGCCTGCCAGATTGAAGCCATTCAGAAGATAGCCGATAAGCACCATCTTAAGGTTATTTACGACGGCGCCCATACATTTGGAGCAAACTATAACGGCCAGTCGCTGCTTTCTTACGGAGACGTGTCTACGTGCAGCTTTCACGCGACCAAGGTGTTTCATACTGTGGAGGGTGGAATTATTATCTGCCACGATGATGCCTTGGCCGAAAAATTGAGTTTGTACCGGAGCTTTGGCCACCGCAATGATGATTATTTCGATATTGGAATCAACGCCAAAAACTCGGAATTCCACGCGGCGATGGGCCTTTGTGTCCTGCCAAAAGTTCCTGATCTGATTGCCGCCCGAAAAGAACGTTTCAGCTGGTATGATGCCCAGCTGAACTGGGATAAGCTTAGCAAACCTGCGCAAGCTGAAGGCCTTGATTACAACTACGCCTACTACCCGATCACCTTCACAACGGAAGCTGAGTTGCTGGCAGCACGGGATGCGCTGAATGAAGTGAAGATTTTTCCTCGGCGCTATTTTTATCCGTCGCTGAATACGTTGCCTTTTATTCAAGCATACGGCAGTCGTTCCAATCAGCCCTGTCCGGTTTCGGAAGATATGTCGCTACGGGTGCTTTGTTTGCCAATGTATCCTGATCTGGATAGAACGGATGTTGATCGAATTTGTACCATTATTAACAAGAGTTTCTAGTAAGTGATTAAAGACAGGCTTTCACCAGCAGTTTCTGTTCGTGAAGTCTGTCTTTAATTACTATTGCCCATTATCTATGACAGTCCTCTACCTGCTCGCATTTGCCCTTTTCCTTTTCTACATTGGCAACACAGCAGCCGGTATCGCTCGGCGTTCGCTTACCGAATGGATTCTGGTTTCGTTTATCTTGTTCGCTGGAAGCGTTATCCTAACTGGGTTTGTTCTTTCGGGGCTTTCTTTAACGGCAACTACGCCTGCCTGGGCTGTCTCCGTTTTTCTGACGACAACCCTTCTTCGTCTTGCTTTTAGTAAGCTGGTTCCTAATCAGGAGCGCTGGGCTATTCGTGAATTGCTTCAGGAACGTCGCGGGACTTTTCGGGATTGGTACGGCTCTTTATCCACTTACCTGAAAATTATCTTTGGTACCTTATTTCTTGCGCTAAGCATTATCGCCATAACGAACCTATTGCTGGTTCTCTTTACTGTTCCCAACGAATGGGACAGCATGACCGGGCATTTAAACCGGGTAATGCAGTATATCCAGCGGGGTTCAATGAAGCATTTTGGGGGAACAAACTGGAATATAGATACTTATCCTAAAAGCGTCTGTACGCTTCAGATTTATTCATATCTCATCACCGGGAAGTTTGAAAACGCCTTTAAGCTCATTCATCACCTTGCTTATTGGATGGCCGCTGTTGCGGTTTTTGGTAGTACCCAACGCCTTACACGCTCCTTGTCGGCCAGCTTTTTTGCGGCACTTGCCTACGCCCTGTTTCCAGACGTATTGATGCAGGCTACCACAACCGAAACCGATATTGTGCTGACTGCTTACATGGGTACTCTGTTGTATTTCCTGTTTTCTTACCACAACAGTCGGGATTATCGCTATCTATACCTGGCGGGGGCCGCTTTCGGCATTGCGTATGGCCATAAGGTTACGTTCACGCTTCTGCTTCCGTCGGTGTTTGTGATCATGATTTACACGGTATTCTGGGCACCCGACCTGCGTATTTTCTTTAATCGTACCCTTCGCCTGGCGTTGTCTATTGCCGTAGGCATGTGCCTGTGGACGTTTCCAACGGGGTATTTGAAAAACATTTCTGCATTTGGACACCCCATTGGGCCACCAACAGCCTTGAAGCACCAGTCGGTTGAGCGGGCAGGCAGTTTTCGTAATCTGTTGGCAGAAGGCTCTCGCAATTTTGTTCGTTACGGCTATGACCATGTCAATCTGGACGGTCTGCGTAATACGCAATGGGGCTTAGACATGAATGTCGCCATGCGGAAACCGCTCGTCTGGCTCGAAGATACGCTTCATCTGCGTCTGGACGAGGAAACCGATTTTACCATTGTTCCTTTCACCTTTAACCGGCGCTTTGACTTTTATAATGTCAATCCGTACTGGGGTGTTCTGGGCTTTGCCTTGATCTTTCCGTTGCTGTTTCTGACGCTAATTGGGGTGGTGCGCTCAAAAGCCCATTTATTTATTGCTGCTGCCCTGCTGTTACACTTTGCCGCCCTCTCCTATTCGGCCCCATACGACCCGTTTAAAGGCCGGTATTTTGTAGGAACAGGGTTGTTAGGCGCTTTATTTTTGGGACTGATTTTCGCCAGTCCCCGGCTGGATATTAGCCGTCCGGGTCGCCTTCTCGGCAAGATTTACGTAGGTCTAGTCGTTATATTGGGAAGCATTTCCGGGGTGTTGGCAGTCTTTTTGAACGAGCGTTGCCTGCCGTTCCCTGCATTCGGTCGCCCGTCGGCATTTGCCGGGGAACGTATCTACGAAATGACCTTGTACCGACCCGACATTTATACGCCTTATAAACGTTTCGACGAGTTAGTTCCTGATTCGGCGACGGTTGCATTGGGAACAATCAACGATGATTTCGAGTACCCGCTATACGGCAAAACGTTATCGCGGCGATTGATTACAATTAATCCGTTTGAACAAGGCGTTCAACCCATTCCGCGTGAGGCTGATTACCTGTTTTTCTCGAAAAACGTAATTAAACCGCAGCCCGGTGATATACGTCTTGGAACGGATACAACCATCCACGGCCTGATTGTGCCCGGAGAAGATTATTATTTACGCAAACTAAAATAGGCTCCCACTTTTGTCCTTTCGTAAAGCACTTTGTTTTTCGAACTCGGCCTAGGTGATTAACCTGCCCCACCACACTATGACACTGGCTATCATGCAGCCATATTTCCTGCCGTACATTGGTTATCTTCAGCTAATGAATACCGTTGATACGTTTGTCTTTTATGATGACGTGGCATTTATCAACCGAGGCTGGATTAACCGAAACCGGATTCTGGTGAATGGCAAAGATTTTCTCTTTACCATCCCGCTCAAAGATGCTAGCCAGAACCGTCGAATCTGCGAAATTGAACTGAGCAGTGATGCTAAATGGCGCTCCAAACTGCTGAAAACAATGGAGCAGAGCTACCGGAAAGCGCCTTATTATGCGGCTGTTTTTCCCGTGTTAGAAAAAATTGTTAATCAAGAAGCACCTAACATTGCGGCTTATATTCAGGAAGGTTTTGTTACGCTGAATCAATTTCTGGGAATTAACACAAAAATAATTCCTACTTCTACTGTTTATGGAAATGATCATTTGAAGGCGCAGGAACGCATTCTGGACATTTGTAAACAGGAAAAAGCAAACCGGTATATCAATCCAATTGGCGGGATGGAGCTTTATGATAAATCGCTATTTGCTGATTCTGGCATTGATTTGTTTTTTTTGCAGTCAAAGCGGGTAACCTACCAGCAGGCTGGTGCCAGCGAATTTATTCCCTGGTTGTCCATCATTGACATTCTTATGCATAACGATGTGCCCGCCATTCGGAAAATGTTAGACGAGTTCGAGCTTGTTTAAACAGAAAGATACCTGTTGTTTTCATTCGCTAATCCATACCTATTCACATGGCTAAAGTTGTCATTTTTGGAGTTTTAGATACGGCTGAACTGGCCCATTTTTACCTCGCTCATGATTCTGAACACGAGGTTGTGGCCTTTACTGTCAATCAGGAATACCTGAAAGAAACGCAGTTCCGTGGCTTACCAGTTGTTCCTTTCGAGGATGTAGAGAATCTGTATTCGCCGGAGGAGTATCACTTTTTTGCCCCGATGACCGCTCGGAACATGAACCGGAACCGGGAAAAAGTGTATCTGGAGGCCAAAGCAAAAGGATATCGGTTTATTTCTTACGTCAGCTCAAAAGCAACGCTGTTTGGGAATGAAATTGGGGAGAACTGTTTTATTCTGGAAGATAACACGATTCAACCGTTCACCACCATTGGCAATAATGTTGTGCTCTGGAGCGGCAATCACATTGGCCACCACGGCCAGATAAAAGATCACGTTTTTTTCACCTCACACGTCGTTATGTCGGGGCATTGCGTGATTGAACCTTACTGCTTTTTTGGCGTTAATAGCACCATTCGCGATTATTTACACGTGGCGCAGGGAACGCTGCTTGGTATGGCTTCCGCGATTTATAAACCGACCGAGGAATGGGGCGTTTACATGGGAAACCCTCCCAAAAAGTTACCCAAGCCTAGTTACGAAGTCTATTAATTAGTCCCATTCATTTACGGAGCTTACAGAAGCTAATCAGAATTCGTTCTGCTATGGCTTATTCCATTCAATTGTGTTGAACCTACTTCTTATCGGCCACGATGCTAACCGGGCGGGCGCGCAGTTAGTTTTGCTGCAACTCATGCGGTTGCTCAGTAATCAGTCCATCAAGATGCATTTACTGCTGGGCGAGGGCGGTCCACTATTGGATGAATACAAGCAACTGGCTTCGGTGACCATTCAACCTGCCACTAATAGCCCAACCCTAGCCGGACCATTTACGGATAAAGTTTTGGGGAAACTAGGGCTTTGGCAACCGCTCTGGCAAAAAAAACAGGCTCGTCAACGAGCTCAGTTGCAGCAAGCGCTTCAGCTCGATCAGATTGATCTGGTTCTGGTCAACACCGTTACGAGTGGACATTGGTTCGCGCAATTAGCACTTTCCGATAAGATTCCGGTTATTGCTTTTGTGCACGAACTAGCCATGTCCGTGCGCTTGTATACGCAAGCGGCTGAGCTTCGTCATCTGCTTCAACGCGCCAATCGGGTACTGACGGTTTCAAAGGCCACCGCCCGTTATTATGAGACCCAGCACGGTGTTCCGGCAGACAAAATTGTGCTGTTCACGCTGATTGATCTACCCAGTCTGCAAAAGCAGATTTCTCAGGCTCGACAGTTACCAAATCCGATGGGACAGTTGGGCATTCCGGCCGACGCGTTTATTGTGGGAGGCTGCGGCAATGCCGAGTGGCGGAAAGGCAATGACCTCTTCATTAATCTTGCCGCATTAGTAACTCGTAAAAGTAAGCTACCTATTTATTTTGTCTGGGTGGGAATGCCCGAGGGAAATCTGCACGACGAGCTCATGCTGGATGTACAAAAGGCAGGTTTAACCGACCGTATCCGGTTGGTAGCTCCCACACCGGCTGTTCTGCAATACATGGCGCATTTCTCTGTTTTGGCCCTGACTTCCCGCGAAGATCCGTATCCGCTGGTAGTGCTCGAAGCGGGCTTGAGTAAGGTTCCGGTACTTTGCTTTACGGAAGCAGGCGGTGCTCCCGAACTTGTTGGCGACGATGGCGGATATGTGGTCCCGTATCTTGATCTGGCCGGAATGGCTGAGCGCATTATGCATCTAGCCGAAAACGCCCCTCAGCAACAGCAAATGGGCCAACGCCTGGAACAGAAAGTAATCGAGCGCCATTCCAGCAACCAAAGTACGCAGCAACTCCTGGACCTGATTCATCAACTGACGGCTAAAGCACTATGACACTGGCATTTACTATTTGCTCGATAAATTACCTGGCTCAAGCGCGCACGCTGGGCGATTCCCTGAAACAGACAAATCCTGACTGGCAATACGTCATTGGGCTGGTTGACAAACTGGATGGGGCTAATCTACCCGCTGAACTCATTCCGCCCTACCCCATGCTGGAAGTGGATCAGATTGAAATCGAGGATTTTGCCGGGATGTGCGATCGCTACGACATCACCGAATTAAATACGGCGGTCAAGCCTTTCTATATTGATTACTTCTTCCGCAATCACCCGGAAGCGACCCAGGTTATTTATTTCGACCCAGATATTATTATATTTCAGCCGCTCACTCGGTTGAGCCAGCACCTCACGGAGTATAACATGGTTTTAACGCCCCATATTTGCTCCCCCGTGAATGACTGGCTGAACCCCAATGAGATGCACCACCTTAACACGGGGATTTTTAATCTGGGGTTCATAGGCTTACAGAAAACAACGGAAAGCCAGCGGTTTGTCAACTGGTGGAAGCAGCGCCTCGTCTACGAGTGCCGAATAGACCTTTGCGAAGGCTTATTCGTTGATCAGCACTGGGTTAATTTTGCGCCTATTTATCACGAAGGCGTCTGGATTGAAAAGCACCCCGGCTACAACGCCGCCTATTGGAACCTGCACGAGCGGTTTTTCAGTGAAGAACAGGGCGTCTGGCGTGTTAATGGCGAAGTTGATTTGCAATTTTTCCACTACAGCGGCTATGGTCCATACAAGCCCCAGGATGTGTCGAAATACCAGAATCGCTTTACCTTTGAAAACCGGCCGGACATTGCACCTCTGTTCGATTTATACCGACAGCGCTTACTCAACAACCGCAATGATGTATACCGAACGTATCCCTGCGTTTACATCAAGCCACCTAAGATTCTCTATTATCAACAAATCCGAAAAGCTTTAAAATCACCGCTGAACAAGCTAATTTCCACTTTAGAAAACCATTAGGGAAATTTCTATTGCTTCCTCTGTGTTTAAAGAAGACCTTTGTGTGGCCCACCGGGTATGAGACGATAGAAATAGCAGGCACGTTTATTTATGACAAGTTGGCAACGGTTTAGCGCTTTATGGACACACCGTCGGAAGAAAATCAACCATATTGCGAATAAATATTACCTTTTTGGACGAGATTACATTGAATTATCCCGCCTTAAAGAAAGCATTGGTGATCGTAAATTAATCGCGATTCTGTTAAGTGAACAATTTGGGGATATTGTTGCCTGCGAACCCATCGCAGAAGCAGTTCGAAAGCTTCACCCCAATGACCATATTATCTGGGTGGTGCGTAAACCCTACGTTGAACTGGTCGAACGCAATCCGCACATCAATGGCTATCTGGTTGAGTATTGCGTGAGTCATCGGATCAAGCTAATGCAGTCGGGTATTTTTGACAAGTACTACAACCTGCATCTTTCGCACCGGAATTGCTACTATTGTGGCGACGACCACGTGAATCCCATCGCTGACGCCAAAAACCTGACATACGCCAATTATTATTTTCACGGCGACTTGCTGCATGTCTTTTCGCAGGCCGCCGGACTCCCTGCCCTGGAAGGACAACCGCAATTGTACCCTTCCAAAGCAGTTCGCGAGAAAGTAGCCTCACTGAATTTACCTACCAACGCCATTGTGGTTCACTGCCTCCCCAGCTATGCCGAGCGCGGCTGGCGTCCGGAGCTTTGGAATCAGCTGGTTGCCTGGCTGCTGGACACGTTTCCCTATCCGGTTATTGAGATTGGCCTGGAAAACCAGATTACGTTGACCCATCCGCGTTACATCAACCTGTGTAACCAGCTTACGATTCTGGAAACTTCGGAGGTCATTCGGCACAGCCAGTTATTTATTGGCATTGACAGTGGCCCCGCTCACCTAGCCCATGCAACCGGCGTTGATGCCATTATTTTACTCGGAAAAACCCGCGATTTCACCGAATACATGCCGTATTCCGGGCGTTACAAACGAGGCGAAGGACTTACTATTTTGAACCGGGTAGGCTACCCCTGCGCCGATTTACCGTACGAATGGGTTCAACAGGCGGTGGAAGAAAAATTGCAACAAGCCGTTGCTAACTAAATGCGAACGGATTGGCTTTTGGTCGTCCACACGTTTCTGACATTATGACTTTATTTTTTTCGATAGCGACGATTCAGCAATTACCCCAGGCTCTGGCGTTGCGCGAGAGCTTGAAGCGCTATCATCCGAATGATCGTTTTGTGATTGGCCTTTGCGACGAGCCAGCGAACTTACCGGCTGGCTTTAAAACAGATGTGGAAATCATAGCGCTCCAGGCTATTTCTTTGCCTAAAAATCTGACTTGGAGTACTTTATCTGAACAATATAATCCGGTTGAATTTCTAAAAGCCAGTAAGCCTTTGTTCCTGGCTCATTTCTGGCAACACTATTCGGACATCCATCAATTTGTTTACCTCGATCCGACTGTTTTTCTGTACCAGCCTCTGACGGAACTAGAAACCACGTACAAGGATCAGGCTATTTTACTAACTCCGCATTTACTTAATCCGCCCGGTGACCAGCAACATCCCGACGAAAAGCACCTCCAAAATGTGGGCTTGTTCCACAGCGGATTTCTGGCATTACGTCGGTCAGACGAAGCCAATCATTTTGTAAGCTGGTGGTCTAGCCGGGTGCCGGAGCGGGCTTACATTGATTATTGCCAGGCCATGTGCCTCGACCAGCTTTGGCTTATGCTCACCATGGTTTTCTACAATTCGGTGGGGATCGTTAAAAATCCAGGCTGGCAAGTCGGTCTTTGGAATCTTCCCGAACGAAACGTGCAACGAACGGCGAATGGTTTTGCGGCAAACAAACACCCGTTGGCTTTTGTAAATTTTGAAGGATTAATCAATCAGTCCGTCCTTTTTAGCCAGCAAACGCGTTTTCAGCCCAGCCAGTACCCCGACGTTCAGGCGCTTTTGCGCGATTATCAGGCGACACTCCGTCAATATGATGCGGGATTAAGCCAAATTTCACCGGCTTATGGCAAGCAGCCAATGCAATATCGGTATCCGTTAAGTGGTTTACGGGGCGCTCTAGTTACCAAATTACGGCAAACGGTACACTATATCGAAACGGTTTACGTTCCACGAAAAAGATAATCAAACACGGCAGAACTTATGAATAGCATTTGTTTTCCAAAAGTTTCTGGTAGGACTTGTTATTCGTGGAAGCCGATGCATCGCTAGATTCGTTATTCTCTATCAGGTTCATTACCTTTGTCCTAGTTATTCAAAAAATACAATCTGGTTTCTGCGCTTCTGTCAGCAACCGCTTGCTTTAACTTTTGCTTCGTGACTGCCATCGCTACTTCAAAATCGTTAGGATCGCTACGAGACTTTGTTACCAAACCGCTCTTTACTCCGGAACGGTTGTTGGCAAAGGATAGCTCGTATCCGAAGCTGACCGTAGTTACTCCTTCCTATAACCAGGCTGATTTTCTGGAGCGAACCATTCTGAGCGTGTTGAATCAGAACTATCCGAATCTGGAGTATTTTATCATGGATGGCGGCTCAACGGATCATAGCGTGGAGGTCATTCGCAAATACGAACGCTATCTGGCGGGATGGGTTAGTGAGAAAGACAAGGGACAGGTGGATGCCATCAATAAAGGATTTCGCCGGGCAACGGGTGAGATTGTTACTTTCCAGAACTCAGACGATTTATTTGCACCCGACGCTTTTCAAACCGTTGCCGACGCCTATCGCCAGTCACCGGATGTAGATATATTTTTCGGTAATATTTATAAGATTGACGAGCACGATTCCATTACAGAAGAGCTGCGTCAGCTTCCTTTCTGCGCCGAATGCCAAATCTACGAAGGCATGCAGGTTCATAATCAGTCGTTCTTTTTTAAGCGGACGTTGCTTGATCGCTACGGCTACTTTGACGAATCCTTTCGGTTTGCCTTTGATTACGAAGTCATTACGCGTTATGGCCTTCAGCCAGACGTGCGCATGCAACGTTTGACAAAACTCTGGGGCGGTTTTCGCGATCACGATAATGCCAAATCTTCGACCATTTCACAAGTTGGCGATCAGGAAAGCAAGATCATCAAAGAAAAATACCGACCCCTGTTGACTAGTTCTAAAAGTGAACGTTTTTGGCGCCAGTACTGCCGTATCCGAAAAATTACCGCATTTGTCGCGGCAGGCAACATCCGGTACATCTGGCACCGATTAACTCTAAAATAATTGTATGTTATCCATATCCCGTTTGGATTATATGCGGATGGCAGCCGGAATCTGCATCGTTGTTGATGGAAATCCGCTCATCTTTTTCTTTAAGGAAACCTTGAAGCTGGCCCCGGGAAGCAGCGTTTTTACGGCTGCATTTCTAGCATTGGGCTTAATTTTAATGGTTCCATTTACTCTTCTTCGTAAGCTTTACAAGCCAAATTACCTGGCTTTGATGCTCTCGCTGGGGTTTCTTTTTCTAACGTTGCTTTATTACTTCTTTTTTATGAGCTATGCTTATACGCGAGAAGCAACGGATTTGATTTATGTAGCCTATTCACTGATTTTTATCTTTTTGCTGATCAACGTTCCTAATGAAGTCCTGAAAGATATAGTCCCAATTTTTATTCTCTTTGCCATTGTCTCCAATTTTGCGCTGATTTACTCGCTGATACGCGACCCATTTTGGCACATAGGTCAGCGAGCTTCTATTTCCTATAGTACCGATGACGATCACAGCGGTAACCCTCACCCTTTCGCCAAAAATGCACTGATAGGTCTGATTGCTTCGCTGGTTTGGGCGTCTAGGCCCAAAACGCCGGCTTACATTAGAACACTGTGCCTTGTGAGTGCCGTTTTCAACCTTGGTGTTCAGCTTCTGACCCTGGTGCGATCCAGCTTTGTGGCCTTGGCACTTATGGTCTTTATCTTTTGCATCTTTAATGTTCGGATGCCGCAGATCCGGTCAGCCCTCCGGATGCTGAGACGGCCAGCCTCCTTGTTTGTCATGGCGATTGCTCTTGGCGTGATTGTGTTTTTCATTCGCCGCAACATGACAATTTACCACATTCTTTCTGGTTATGTGGATACATTCATTACCAAGAACATTGACAATGTTTACGCGCTGCTTGGGATGAAAGTGAATAATCAGGTAGCTACTTTTGATGCCTCTTCGGTCCAACGAACAATTAGTTTGGACTTTTTCAAAGCAGTTTACCAGGGACACCTTCACTGGTTAATTCTGGGCCAGGGCTACAAATTTATTTACCTTGATATCCCGGTGCTGGAAGCGCTGGTAAACCACGGCATTCTCGGTTTTGTGCTGTTTGCAGGCTTGAATGTTTTATTGCTCATTCTGGCAATTCGTTCCATTCGCTTGAATTTGCATCCTTTTTCCACCTTCCTGGGCTATTTTTACTTCTATCTGTTCGTCGTCATTTTCACGAATGGCCGACCGTATGATTATACTTTCTGGTTTCCTTATTTGTTAATGAGCCGGTTTATGGGCGTTGAAAACTTGCTTCCCGCCCGCTTACTTAGCCCAAACGTATAACATGAGAATTCTTATTGTTCACACGACCCTCTGGACTCACTATAAAGCCCGTATTTATTCGGCGCTTTTTCAGAGTTTGAGCAACAAGAATACCCCCTCTGACTTGTTGGTGGTCCATCTGGCGGTTAGTGAACGTTCGCGGGCCAGTTTAGGCGGCCCTGATGACTCCATTCACCAGTATCCTTATCAGGTTATTTCTCCGGGTAGTATTGAAGATATGCCATTCAAAGCTCGCTTTGAGGGTGTTTTAAAGGCTATTCGTGATTTTAAGCCCGATGTGATTAATTTAACGGGTTATTTTGATCCGGCTATGCTCCTGCTATTTCCCATCCTTAAACTGAAGGGCATAAAAATTATTCTATCGATTGATTCTACCCAGTCCGATAACCACCGGCAATCCTACAAAGAATCATTTAAAAAGCTGATTATTCGACAAGCAGACGGCTTTTTTTGCTACGGATCTTTAGCTGCTGAATACATGCTTAGTCTGGGTGCGCGTCCGGAACAGATTCTTTCCCGAAAAAACTCAATCGATATTGCGGTCTACCAACAGCTTTATGAGCAGGCTTTACAAAATCGGGAAGAAACGCTTTATAAAGAGAACCTACCTCAGAAAAACATCATTTTTGTGGGTCGGTTAATTGACCGCCTGAAGAACATCAGTACGCTTCTTACAGCTTTCAAAAAAGCCAAGGAAACCCCAAACGCTAGTCACTGGGGATTATTGATTGTCGGTGATGGGGAGGACAGTGATGCCTTGAAAGAAAAAGTTCGCCAGCTAGCCATACCTCACGTCAATTTCAGACCGGGTGTTAGCTGGAACCAAATTCCGGCCTATCTGGCGCTGGCCGACGTATTGGTTTTGCCAAGTTATTCTGAGCCTTGGGGCTTGGTTGTTAATGAGGCGATGGCCTGTGGGCTGCCGGTGCTGGTTTCCAATCGTTGTGGCTGCGCTCCTGACTTGGTGCAGGAAGGAGAAAATGGGTATACTTTTGATCCGTATAAGGAAGAAGAATTAGCGGGATTATTGGCAAAATGCTTTGCGGAAGAGCACCATTTGGGCGCCATGGGCACCGTATCACGTCAAATGATTGCTCCCTATTCGCCCGAAAATGTAGCCGACGAAATGGCGGATGGCTTTTTGGGCATTCAGCGTAAATCAGGGGTTCAGTCTGCCAGACTCGTTGATTCTCACTAATCTTGCTGCCATGCGCATTTTACATATTTGTAGTTACACCTGGGATATTGGAGGCCCGGCCCGCATGATACACGACCACACCCAGGTGGCGGTAGCACAGGGCCATCAGGTCGATATTTTAAGTCCGGTTTCTCCCAACGACAAACCTTATCCAGCCCCAACCGGCAGCCGATTGTTTACTTGCCAACGAACGCTTCCCATCAGTCGCTTTTTCCGGGAGTTTTCGCTTGAGCTTTATCAGTTTCTGAAAAAAAACCGGAAACAGTATGATATCATTCATTGCCACGGACTTTGGCACTGGGCCAGCATCGCTCCTTTTTTCTTTGAAGATACGCCACCGATTGTTGTAACCATTCATGGCGTTCTCGATCCGTGGGCGCGTCAGCAAAGCCAGTGGAAAAAAAGCCTGATGGATAAGCTGATGCAGAAGAAATTTCTGGCTCAGGCCCAACTGATTCATGTGTTCAATCCAGAAGAAGCCCAGCAATTAGCGGATTATTTTGGCTACCTTCCTTCCAATGTTATTGAAATTCCTAACGGTATTCAGTTAGCCGAAGCTGATAATCCTCCGTTAAAGGGAACATTCCGTCGGCAGTTTAGCATCCCGGACACTCGCCCTATCGTTCTGTTTCTGAGCAGGATTAATCATAAAAAAGGGCTTGACATTCTGTTGGAAGGTTTCCGGCAAATTATTTCCAGTCAGCCGGAAGCCTTGTTAGTCATTGCGGGTTCCGATGATGGCTATTTGGCTCAAACTGAATCTTTTATCCAGCAGTATCAATTACAGGATCACATTCGACTTGTAGGCATTTTAACGGGTGAAATTAAACGGGCCGCCTTAACAGACGCTACTATTTTTGCCCTGCCTTCCTATTCCGAAGGCCAATCCATGGCTGTCCTGGAAGCGCTCCTATTTGGCGTGCCGTCACTGGTTTCCAACCGGGTTGGTTATGGTTCTATTCTAGCGGAAGAGACGGCAGCCTGCGTTGTGGAGACAAATCCTGAACAGATTGCTGCTGGCTTATCAAACATGCTGCAAAATGAAGCTTATCGGCAAACATTGCGGTTAAATGCCCCCCGACTGATTCGGGAAAAATACGATATTGAAGTAGTTGGGAAACAATTACTAGCAAAGTACGAATCGGTTCTATCAACAAAACAACCACGAGCCGCCCATCCAGCCACACGTTCATGATCTCGGTTATTATTTTAACGCATAATGAAGAAAAGCACATTGGCCGGTGTATTGCCAGCCTGAAGCCTTTTACCGAACATATTTTCATTGTTGACTCTTACTCAACAGACCAGACTGTTGAAATTGCCCGGTCTATGGGCGCCGTGGTGGTGCAAAATCCCTGGGTAAATTACGCGACCCAGTTCAATTACGGCATTCGTAACATTCCATTCAAGACCCAGTGGCTTATGCGGATGGATGCCGACGAATACGTCACCCCTGAACTAGCCGACGAAATTCGGAACCGCCTCGCTACGCTTCCCACCGATGTAAGCGGCATCTACGTCAAACGCCGGGTTATTTTCATGAATCGTTGGATTCGGCACGGCGATTATTATCCGATCTGGCTATTGCGTTTGTGGCGTAGCGGTCAGGGCATTTGTGAAGAGTCCTGGATGGACGAGCACATTAAACTTTCTTCAGGCCGCACGCTGAACTTTCAGCACGATATTGTCGATCACACACTCAATAATTTAACCTGGTGGACGCAAAAACATAACAACTACGCCATCCGGGAAGTGATTGATATCCTGAATATACTTTATAACTTTGACGAGTCGGAACGGGTGAAGCCGGCCTTTTTTGGATCGCAGGCTGAGCGGACACGCTTTCTGAAAATCCGTTATGCCTCACTTCCTTTGTTTACCCGACCTATTTTGTACTTTTTTTATCGTTACTTTGTACGACTAGGTTTTCTGGATGGCCGCAAAGGGTTCATTTGGCACTTTTTACAGGGGCTTTGGTACCGATTTTTAGTTGATGCCAAGCTGTATGAAGTGTATCATCGGGTAGGAAAAGATAAAGAAGCAATCATTGAATTTTTCAGAACGGAATATGGAAAAGACCTTCAGCCCGTCGGACGGCACCCAGATGCAGCGCGAACGGGCGAGCGAAACCCCGTCGCTGGGCAAGGTTGATCTGAGTGCTTACGACAACAGTTGGTACAAACCAGGGCCAAAGTGGAAAATTGTACTTTGGGCTATTTGCAATATCCTCTTCGTCCACAATCATTTGCCAATTCCGGTATTTATCAAGGTAAGTATCCTTCGTTTGTTCGGTGCTACGATCGGAAAAGGCGTAATGATCAAACCGGGCGTAAATATTAAATATCCGTGGTTACTTTTTATTGAAAACTCAGTCTGGATAGGAGAAAACGTTTGGATTGACAATTTGGCCCTTATCAAAATTGGCGCCAATGCCTGTCTTTCCCAGGGCGCTATGCTCTTGACTGGTAATCATGACTACCGCCGGCAAAAGTTTGATCTTATTGTAAAGCCAATTACGCTGGAAACGGGTGTCTGGATTGGAGCTCAATCGGTCGTTTGCCCGGGGGTTGTTTGCCACTCCCATGCCGTGCTGGCTGTTGGCTCGGTAGCTACCAAATCGCTGGAAGCTTACGGGATCTACCAAGGTAATCCAGCGGTAAAAGTTCGAACAAGAGAAATTAGCGCGTGAAGGTTTCTATAATTACCGTAGTTTTCAACGGAGCTGCAACCATTCGAGACTGTATTGGGTCTGTGTTGCAGCAGAGTTATGCCAATATCGAATACATTATCATTGATGGACAGTCTACGGATTCCACCCTTGAAATCATTCGATCATTTGGCCCCAAAATTGCCCAAGTTGTTTCGGAACCTGATAAGGGTTTATACGATGCCATGAACAAAGGGCTGCGGCTGGCAACCGGCGATGTGGTTGGCATTCTGAATGCGGATGATTTTTATCGCCACGACCGCGTCATTGAAAAGGTAGTGACCACTTTTAAGCAAAACAGCAGTGATGCCGTATATGGCGATTTGGTGTATGTAGATCAGAAAGACACAAACCGCGTAACTCGCTATTGGAAAGCGGGCAATTATCAGGATGGTGCCTTTTTGTGGGGATGGATGCCGCCCCATCCTACTTTTTTCGTGCGGCGCGAGTTGTACGACCAATACGGCTTTTTTACCCAGCAATTTCGCAGTGCTGCCGATTACGAGCTGATGCTACGGTTTTTACACAAGTACAAAGTCAAAACCAGCTACCTAAAGGAGGTGTTAGTCGTGATGCGTACCGGAGGCGTTAGTAACCGCAACGTAAAAAATAGATTAGCTGCCAATCGGGAGGACAAAGCAGCATGGGAAGTTAACCAATTAAAACCCTACTTTTTCACCTTGTGGCTCAAGCCTTTAAGGAAGGTGTTTCAGTTTATACTTAAGTAAAAACCACCAGGACCATTAAATAAAAAAAGTATTGGTAATGCTTAAGCAATCATTGGATAAGAATACATTGTACTAAAATTGAGAAAAGGTTACATTTCGTTGGTTTCCGTGGTTGTAGCTTGTCCTAGTTGTCTCAATTAGACATTATACGTATGAATTTAGATCTTCTATTTGCCTATATCGAGAATAAGCTACTTGACGAGCTGTTCAAACTTGGTTTATACCAATGTTTACTGTCTTTTTTGGTTGCTTGTTTTGTTGCTGTTGTTTCTATACCCGTTGTTATAAAAATTAGCGAGATTAAGCACCTGATGGAAAAACCAGGCGTGCGGTCTTCGCATAAAACAGCAACGCCAACCTTTGGGGGGATAGCAGTCTTCGCAGCCATGCTTATTAGCTATTTTCTCTGGCCAGCCATTGATCAAACGGATATCTACCGGTCGAATTTGTCGATTGTGGGCATGACGATTCTCTTTTTTATTGGGATTAAAGATGATCTAGCTGGCATCGATCCGAATAAAAAAATCTTTTTCCAAGTTCTTCCATCCCTGATTCTTATTTTCTTCGGTGATCTGCGGATTGATTACTTATACGGCATTTTTGGTTTTCACCACATCAATGATTTTTTTGCGATTGCCATTACCTGCTTCATCTTCATCGTCTTGATCAACGCCATCAACTTGATCGATGGAATTGATGGGCTGGCCGGGGGAATTGGTATGTTGGCTAGCGTTACGTTTGGTGGTTGGTTTCTGCTGACCAATCACTTCGCCATGGCTTGTTTGGCCTTTACGCTGGCAGGTGCTCTGGTTGGCTTCCTGCGTTTTAATTTCTCGCGTACCAGCAAGATTTTTATGGGCAATACCGGATCGCTGATTCTGGGGTTCATGCTCTCTTTCTTCGCCGTTCGGTTCATTAACCTAAATAATACTTACCGCTTCGACCCCACCGCCTTTTTTAACGCTCCAATTATTGCCATTGTAGTGCTTATTGTTCCGATTTTTGATACGCTCCGGGTCTTTCTGGTACGGATTCTGTCGGGCAAGTCTCCATTTTCGGCAGACCGGAACCACATGCACCACATTCTGATTGATAATGGCTTATCTCATGCGGGTGCTACCATTGTTCTGTGTAGCATGTCGTTGCTTAATACAATCTTGTTTTTCTTACTCCATCGGGATATCAGCAATACCGAATCACTTTTTATCCTGATTGGAATGTTTATGCTTTATCTGCTAATCGGTATGCTCCTGAAAATGCGGGTTCGGATGCTGGCAATCGACAAAACCCGTCGAAAAGGACTGCTCATACGCCAATTGCAAAGCTCATTCTTCCGGAGAAGTTTACTAAAACATTTATAGATTTTTAGGTAATTGAAAAAGTCTGGAGCTGTGCTTCAGACTTTTTTTATGTGTGAACATTTTCAGCCTTACTGGGTTTAACAAACATTCAATTTAGATGTAACCCATTATGGAAAATCAACAAGACAACAGCTCAAATCCACCAAGTGAGCAAGGAACGATCCAACAGGGAGGTACCTATCAAACCGATACTTATTCAGGAGCTTACGGACAAAACCAATCAGACTCTGACGGCTCTGGCAAAGATCGTTATGAGGAACTGCCCGAAAATGAGCTACCACCCCTAACCGAAGCTGATACAGCTCCGATGTTCACTGATTTAGGAATGGGTAGCGAAGATCCATACAACCAGGGAGGAGACGAAGCAATCGACACGATTCTCCACGTTGACACGCATACGGCAATCAATACAGCAGAGCAACGCTCTAATTCGCTCGCTTATGATGGCGAAGCCGATGACTTGACCATCGACATTGATGCGGATGAGGAGATTAGAAAATTAGATCAGGAGAGTCGTTCATAGAACTTCCAGTACTGAGTATATTTCCAAAAGGTCTATGGTAAATAGACCTTTTATTTTACTTTTCCTTATTTGGTTTCCAGGTCGTCACGCATTTCCACGAGAAAGCCCCGAATTTCCTGCAATTTGCTTAGCATTTGTTTTACCTCACTCTGGCGGGAAGACCGACTTTTCAGAAACTCCCGCGCGCCTGGCAGGGTATACCCTTTCTCCTCGACTAGTTCAAATATCTCGCGAACTTGATCAATGTCTTCTTTCGTATAGATCCGGTCGCCCGCGCGGTTTTTGCGCGGACTGAGCATGGGAAACTCTTTTTCATAGAAACGCAACTTCGAGATCTTCACCCCGAACATATCGGCAACTTCCCGAATGCCATAATACCGCTTGGTCAACTCCTCCATACAGCAAACTTGCAGGTAATCGAAAAAAAACGCAAGCAAAAAAAATTACATTTTCATTCTTCCTGCCGCAACGCCGCTAAACCATCAGGCGTAATACGCACTGCAGCTACAGTCTATTAGCTTGCTCTCTCTTTAACTCACCTTTCAATAACTCTTAAAACAGGTAATAAAGGGTAAATACGAGCACCCTCATCCCGGTCATCAAACGATCGTACTCATTTATTACTCCTCAACCGCCAACTAAATCAATCTCCGCCAGCTGAATGCAAGGTTGAAATCAAGATTTGGCTTAAATTTGCCAACTAATTAGTGACAAAGTTACAAGCTAAAGGTTGGCTGGGTTAACAGGCTTACCGTTTTTGCACTTTGGCACGCGAAACTTTGCCCCTATCAGCAATGACCTCAAGTGAAATTCGCCAGCATTTTTTAGATTTTTTCCGCAGTAAAGAACACCTGATTGTTTCCTCAGCGCCATTGGTTGCCAAGAATGACCCAACGCTGATGTTCAATAATTCAGGAATGGCCCAGTTCAAGGATTTTTTCCTCGGAAATGGTACGCCTCCTTCAAAGCGCGTTGCCGATACCCAGAAGTGTCTGCGCGTGTCCGGTAAGCATAACGACCTGGAAGATGTCGGCTTCGACACCTATCACCATACGATGTTCGAGATGCTGGGGAACTGGTCTTTTGGGGATTACTTCAAAAAAGAGGCAATCACCTGGGCCTGGGAACTCTTGACGGAAGTCTATAAACTACCCAAAGACCGACTTTATGTTTCTGTTTTTCAGGGTGATGACAAAGATAACGTTCCTTTTGATCAGGAGGCCTGGGATTTATGGAAACCCATTGTTGGCGAGGATCGCATTATTTTAGGTAATAAAAAAGACAATTTCTGGGAAATGGGTGACACGGGTCCCTGTGGCCCCTGCTCCGAAATCCACGTTGATTTGCGGCCACAGGCTGATATTGACCAGCAACCGGGCAAAGAGTTAGTCAATGCCGACCATCCACAAGTAGTGGAAATCTGGAACTTGGTTTTCATGCAGTTCAACCGCAAAGCCGACGGTTCACTGGAGCCACTGCCCGCCCGCCACGTCGATACGGGCATGGGCTTCGAGCGCCTCTGCATGGCTATTCAGAGCAAATTGTCTAACTACGATACCGACGTTTTCTCGCATACGATTCGGGTCATTGAAGAACTTTCCGGTAAAACCTACGGCGGTACGCAACGTGAATACAGCGATGTAGCCATGCGCGTTATTTCCGACCACATCCGGGCCGTTTCGTTCGCCATTGCGGATGGTTTGATTCCGTCCAACGCTCGGGCGGGTTACGTCATTCGCCGGATTCTGCGCCGCGCCGTGCGGTACGGCTATTCGTACCTCGGCTTTACCGAGCCATTCATGACCAAGCTAGTGCCCACACTAGCTATGCAATTTGCCGACGTTTTCCCTGAACTGAACGCCCAGCGTGATTTTGTCGCTACGGTGATTCGGGAAGAAGAAGCTTCGTTCCTGCGAACCCTGGAAAATGGGCTTAAGCTACTCGACAAAATTACGGCAGACTTGACCGCCACGGGCACAAAGGTGATCGATGGCGAAACCGTTTTTGAACTCAATGATACGTTCGGCTTTCCAGTCGATTTAACAGCATTGATTGCCCGCGAACAAGGGTTCTCTATTGATGAAGAAGGCTACCAAAAAGCGCTGAGACAGCAGAAAGAACGGTCGCGGAAAGACGCCGCTTCTTCTACCGGCGACTGGACTGAGTTGACCGATATCGACCGGGTTGAGTTTCTGGGTTACGACGAAGTAGTAGCCGATGCGCGCATTGCGCGCTTCCGCAAAGTGCAGAACAAGCAGGGAACGCAATACCAGATCGTGCTCGACCGGACTCCTTTCTACGCCGAATCAGGAGGACAGGTTGGCGACACGGGCGTGCTGGAAGTGCAGTATGGCAGCGAAACCGTGCTGGTTCGCATCGCGGATACGAAAAAGGAAAATGACCTGATTATTCATATTTCCAACGATACGGATCTGGATGATGTATTGGCTAATCATAAAGCCGTTGTCGCCAAAATAGATGCGAATCGTCGGGAAGCTATTGAAGACAATCACTCCGCTACGCACCTATTGCACGCCGCCTTGCGGGACGTACTGGGTACGCACGTAGCCCAGAAAGGATCGCTGGTTAGTCCTGATGTACTGCGGTTCGACTTCTCCCATTTCTCTAAAGTCACCGATAGTGAACTAGCTGAAGTAGAACGCATCGTAAACGAGAAAATCCGTGAGAATATTCCGCTGGATGAAAAACGGAACGTCCCCATCGATGAGGCGAAGAACCTGGGCGCTACGGCTTTGTTCGGCGAAAAATACGGCGACTTTGTGCGGGTCATTACCTTTGATCCGGCTTACTCTGTTGAACTCTGCGGTGGGACTCACGTTCCATCGACGGGTCAAATTGGCTTGTTTAAATTCATCTCTGAAGGTTCAGTAGCCACTGGCGTGCGGCGTGTTGAAGCGGTAACGGCGGAAAAAGCCCTCACTTTGCTTAACGAGCAGGCTGCCGTCATTAGTGAACTGAAGGAGCTTCTTAAAGCGCCTAAAGACGTTGTGAAAGCGGTGCAGAGTTTACTTGATGAACGTAGCCAGTTACAGAAGAAAATTGAAGCCCTTGAAAACGATAAATTACAGCAGGTTAAAGCTGATTTGCTAACTAAAGTGCATTCATCGAACGGGCATTATGTCCTGGTGGAACGCGTCGAGGTTTCGTCAGCGGATGCACTGAAACAATTGGCTTACGATCTGAAAGCAAAGCTGGATAATCTAGCCCTGGTGCTGGGTGCCGACATCAATGGTAAGCCCCAACTGGCCGTTATGTTCCCGGACGAACTGGTTAAAACGAAAAACCTTCACGCGGGTAATGTAGTGAAAGAGCTAGCTAAAGAAATCCGGGGCGGTGGCGGTGGCCAGCCTTTCTTTGCTACAGCGGGTGGCACTGATGCCTCAGGCTTAGACAAAGCACTGGCGAAAGGAAGAGAAATTTTACTATAATTTCAAATCTTCTCTCAGTCCATAAAAGCAAAAAGGGGAAAGACCGTCTAAATGGTCTTTCCCCTTTTTGTTAATCGTTTTTATTCGGGTCCTCCGGGTGATTTTCTGGTCCTAAAATCGTGCCTAGGTACGAATTGTGCCAGTTTTCAACTTCATCCGGCGTTTTCAATTCCTCAATGTTAGTCACGCGATGCTTTAAGTGTGGATACTGTTCGTCCAGGTCTTCTTCTATTTCCTGCTGAACTGCATCTTCGGTTAGCTTAACCGGAATAGTTGACTCAGTTTGGGTGCCATATTCGTCCGTAGCGACAACGTGCACAATAAACATTCTTTCCATCGTATTCTGAAGTCCCGTTTATTTTATAAACTACGCCAATAAGAAAAAGTTAATTGACGCTTGGTCAGCACTTATTCGGTGCCCCTAGAAAATCTTGCTCCACGCAAACCGAATCAGAATCAGCAAACCCACAAAACCAATGGCGATGTACGCAAAGGGAATGTAAGTAACGGCGTAAATGCGCGTCCGGTCAATAAACCATAAAATGCCCATCACGGCGGCAATTAAGGTCATAAAGCCCGAGATTTTCCCGAAACCCGGCACGTATTTGAACGGTATTTTTCGTCGAATAACCAGGAGCGTTCCCGCCATTGTGAGAATAGGAAGCACCTGCGTCACCAGGTTCATCGACCAAATGCTTTGCCGTTCAAACAGAAACAGATACGCATTCAGGGTAATCGCAAAAACACCTGGAATACACGCCAGATAAACCAATGCTGCATAAACATAACGCCACCGCCAAATTGCCTCCGCTGTTTCTCCCGCCCATAAATTCACCAGTATAGCCAGTGCCGGTATCGCCAGCAGCAAGACCATGAGTAAAGCCGGTTGGGCGGAAACAGCTTGAAAGAAATCGCGGAGCGTCATGGGGTTTAAGGAGGGTGGCGAATAAAGAAATTACCCGCCACCTGTTCTTCATTTCAGCGTAAGAAGATACCCAATGGTGAAGTTTGCGTCCCAGTCGAAAACAAACTGATCACAGCCCGTGGCGTCGGCAATGGCTTTGTAAATATTCAGACCGGCTTTATTTTTGGCATTATCCCCTTTATAGTTGGCGGGCGTATTCAATACGGTGTAGCGCTCTTTACCGTTACGAACTTGTTTCGCCAGCTCGAATGGAACGCCACCAATAATGAAGCACGTTTTGCGGTTTGCCTCCGGCACTTTGGTTGCCTCTGCTTTTACAGCATCATACACTTTTGAGTCGGTCGTTCCTTCCTGGAAATACTTAGCCCCGTACGATTCCAAGGCCTTTGTCTGCCCACCATTCACCCACGAAATTTTGGTATTTCCCGAGCCAATGTCCACCACAAAAGCTTTGTCTTTGTAGTCATCCGGCAAAACTGAGCGCAGGGCCAGACGACCTTCCTGCTCAGCCGTGACCGTATTGACGAAGTAATTGAGCGATTTCAGAGCCTTGATGATTTTTTGCGTATTCTCCGCCTTGACAGCTCCAGAGCTAACTACAAAGTGTATATCGCGACCACTAACGCCAAAGTTGAGCATCTCGGCAATGTATTTCTTCAAACCTTCGCGAATATCGAGGTCGGTCGCCATGTTTTCCAGAACAAGACTATTGCCGAAATCAGCTTTTTCCAGCTTCCAGTTTTTCTGCTCATCCACGCGAATGATGAATGAATTGAAGCCACTGGCCCCTAACTCAACCACTCCTTTTAATTTACCATTTTGTGGCGCTGGCGGCGTGAAATTAAACGTGGGTCGGTCAGCCGTAGCCACATTAGGCGAAGCCGAAGAGGATGCTTCCGATGAATTACCTGTCTCTTCCGCAGTCGCTAAATCAGGCGATTCGGTGTCTGTGGCTGTGGCGTCTGCCTGCTCCGTGTTGGGCTTTCCTTGCAGGCTTTTCAGCAAGTCGATGCCGCCAAACGTGCGTAAACCAAAATAGATACCCGCAAGAATCAACAGGGTTATTAAAAGCCGACCGGCTACAGTTAGTCGTTGCATAGATTTGAAATTAGGATTGTGTGAATAAGTGGTTGGGGATCAAGAAATTTAATCTAAAAGGTTGCGGTAACCCGCGTCTTTAGGCGGATTGATCGACTTTGGCGTACTTGTCGGCGGCTCTGGATGATCGAGTTGAATCAACTTGAACTGTCCTTGATTATACGCTTGAAGCATGGCCTGGCCTTTGTCCGACAAAACGCCATTCTGAATATCCACCGAGTTGATAAAATCCATCGAAAGATCCATGGCTCGCTTCATTTCACCCAATTTCCGGCTCATGTCATCTTGGATGTATTCCATCGATTCGTCGAAGTAAAACTTTTTGTCCGGATTGCCTTTGAAAATGCTTACTGCCGTGCGCAACGCATTCGAACTTTCTTTAACAATCTGGTATTCAACCTCTTTCAGTTTTACTTTTATCTCCGTTTCTTTGATAATATAGTCGGCGCTCTTGTTCACTTTTTCCATGAACTCCAGCACCGTTTTCATGTTGCGCTGAAGCGGAAATAGTTTCTCGTTCATTTCCTGCAAGCCCGCGCCCTCGATGGTTGCCAGCGAAGCCGCCTCGCGCATGCCGGGTCGATCCGTCATGGTGTTAGCCCGATTTGCCTCGGCAAACTTCTGCTTAATGGTCTCGTTGTTCTCCGCAATTTTCTTATTGAGCTTCACCAATTGACCCGCCAATTGATCAATTTGACTGTTCATTTTTCGGCGCTTGTCTTTCAGATCATCAACATAGATTTTCATAATCGCAATCGGATTGAGCTGAATCACCGTTCCCGCAATTTTGCGCATGAACGTTTTGAACAGGAAGAAAACCGCCGTTCGAACATCTTTGCTGGTAATGAGAAAAATCAAAAGACCCAATACAGCCAGTAAGCCCGCCAGGTACAAGGTATTTTCGGTAACACGGATCAAAAACTCGACAATCCGGTTAAAATATACCAATCCCATCGCCCCAATGGCTGCCATAAAGAGCAGTCCAACGATGCCTTCCGGACGACTCCAGAACGAACGCTTATCCCCTTCTGCATTACCACCCAGTTGTGAAAAATCAGGAGTTGTTGCCATGTTGGTTAGTTATAGTCAGCTTTTTAAATGAGTCTGTATTTTCAAGATGTCTGCTTTGATCTGTTCCACGAAGGTGTCAAAGGTCATCTCGTATGCTTGTTTGTTTTGGGTAATTTTGTGGCTTTGTTCGTCCACTTCCCCGTTTATTTGCGACAATCGCTCGTCGTTTGCTTTCATGCGTTGCTGAAGTTCCTGAATCTGTCGGGCCAGTTCTTCATTCTGGGCTTTCAGATTCTTTTGCTCGTTTTGCAACCCGCCCACTTTTTCAGCAATGGCCGTATCAACGCTTTTCAGAAACTCTTCGCGGTCCTTGTTGAGGGCCGCCACGTATTGCCCTGCCGCCGTTGTTAACACCGAAACGTCACCAGCGGCTGGTCCGGCCATCGCTCTAAAACTTGCCCAGGCAGCCTGAAACTGCTTTTCTTCGCTTAGGCCCAGATTAGACAGGTTGCTCAGAATTTCCCGAAACTCAAAATAATCTGGCCCTTTCAAATTGGTTCTCTCTAAAACACTGCCAAAATGTTCGATGAATTTAGCAGCGACTGTTCCCGACTGGGACTGGGGCTGAGGTTCAGGCACATTCGTCGGCATAACCGGTCCTGGGTTCTGCGGCGGGGCGGTTGACGGCGCGGCGGCGGGCTTTGGCTGTTCCGGTGCTTCTTTGATAAAGAAGCTCAGAATTTTCTTCCCAAATCCTTCCAGGTCGGTATTTTTTTCTGGTTCTGGCATAGAAATAAGTTGCTGATTCAAATAAGAATGAAACTGTTCTATTTTCCAACTAATCAAGGAATAACACCCAATATTGACTGTTTTTCAGTGATTAATGAGTCAAAATTACGGCCTTGTAACCGATTCCCCTAAGTGATTGCTATGAACGGTCACCGGCCTTGACGATGCTGATAAAAACCGGGTTGAGGCGTAAATGTTACTCAATTACTGACTTTGCTCTTTTACAAATACTGTAGTCTGCAAAATGACGTTTCAACAAGAGATACCACCGATCGATGAAACAACTCGTACTTTTCTTAACCATTTCACTAGGAATTTTGACGACTTGCGTCGGCCAGTCAACCAGGCAGAAGCCGGTCAGTCGGGCAGAATTTATGCGGCTTATGCAAACTGTGGCCGCCGGGATGAACGAAAACAATGCCCGAAAAGCTGCTGACTGTTTTGCCCTGGATGCCATTTATTCCGAACCACCCAATAAGCAGATTTACCGCGGCCGCGACCGGCTTTTTGAGTTTTTTGGCGGTTACAAAGGCCGACCCAAAGTCATGCAAATGATCTGGCACCATTTAGCATTCGATGAACAGGCGCAAGTTGGTTCGGGCGAATTCTCGTTGACCAACGGCGCTACCGTCCACGGAATGGTTAGCATTCGAATTCGCGACGGCCTGATTGGCAACTGGCGGGAATACACCTATCAATCCACCCTCGACTGGAATGCATTTATTTTGCAAAACCCCTTTTAGCCGCTCACTCGTTGGTTTTTTATTTCGTTGAACCTGTATAAATAATGTTCTCCAAGCGAGCAGTTTGGGATTAAGGCCAATCCTGAGTTTCCAAAAAGAGAAAATTGATCGCATCTTTGCCCTCTCAATTATGCGTGTTTAATTTTCCTTCAATGCCTGCCACTCCGTTACTCCAGCTAGAAAACGCTATCATCCGCCGACCAACCGGAACTGTTTTACAGAACATAACCTGGACACTCCAGGCTGGTCAGAACTGGGCCATTCTGGGTGCTACCGGCTCAGGAAAATCCTCTTTTCTCGAAGCCTTGGCCGGGAACCTACCCGTCTACAGCGGTCAGTTTCAGCATCCGACCGGGCCGCTGCGCCAGGTTGTGGAACGCGTAGCAACGGACTATAGTTTTGACCGAAATGTGGCAGCGGCAGCTCAGTTTTACCAGCAGCGCTATACCTCCGATACGGCTGCGGAAGCGCCAACCGTCTGGGAAGTTCTGCAAAATCAGGTGCGCCCGTATGGGACTTTAGACGCCGAGTCGATCACCTTGCCGCCGCTGGCCTATGACGAAACCTGGCTGGCAGAAATAGCGGATTGGGTGCAGATTTCTCACCTTCTGGATCGCCGCCTGACTTCTCTTTCGAACGGCGAAACCCGCCGGACCTTGCTGGCCCGTTCGCTTTTGCGCCGCCCCGCCGTTCTGTTGCTGGATAATCCGTTTGGCGGGTTGGATACCGCCAGTCGTGCCCGCTTACACGCTATCCTGAACCGCGTCGCCACCACCGGAACCGCGCTGATACTGGTTACAACGCCCCGCGAAATTCCAGACTGCATCACCCATGTTCTTGAGCTGACCGACGGAAGCATTAGCTGGCAAGGCCCCAAAACGGAGATGCCCGCCCTGACCGAATCGACACCGGAATCGCTAACCGACCCCAGCTTACTCCCCCGCTGGCTGTCGAATTTGCCTACTTCGTTTGAGGCTACCATTCGGATGCGCAACGTCACGATCCGGTACGGCGATAAGACCGTTCTGGATAACCTGACCTGGGAAGTTCTCCGTGGTCAGAAATGGGCCGTATTGGGTCCCAACGGCTCCGGCAAGTCGACTTTATTGAGCCTGATTACGGCTGATAACCCTCAGGGTTACCGAAATGATTACGACCTGTTTGACCGGAAACGGGGCACAGGAGAAAGCATTTGGGACATTAAACGCAACATTGGTTTTGTGTCGCCGGAACTTCATTTGTATTTCCCCCGCGAGCAGCCCGTTTGGAAAGTGGTCGCGTCGGGGCTATTCGATACCGCCGGTTTGTTTCGAAAACTGACTATGGAGCAGGCTGAATCGACCGATTTTGTGCTAAGCCTACTGCGTATCCAATCCCTCCGCGACAAGCGACTCGAGCAACTGTCTACAGGTCAGCAACGCTGGGTTCTTCTGGCACGGGCACTCGTTAAAAATCCGCCCCTTCTCATTCTGGACGAACCCTGCCAGGGCCTCGATCCTGCGCACATTGCCCGTTTCCGCGATCTGGTTGATGAACTCTGTCAGTCTTCAGAACGGACACTCCTCTATGTCTCCCATTATCCCGAAGAAATTCCCCGCTGCGTTACCCAGGTTTTGCGGCTGGAAGCGGGTAAAGGAGAAACTCAACTCTTTTGATCGCCCTAAACTAAATTGATTAAGTATTTGGCAAAGTAGGCAATACAACGGTCTCGTAAGCCACTTATTCCCAGTGGCTCCAAAGAAAAATAATATTTTTTTAAGAATACCCGCAGGTTTTCTGGCAAACCCGTACCTAAGCCCGTATAACCTTAATCAAATTTCTCCATGAAAAAAGTAATCGCAGGTACTGCGCTCCTTCTGGCGCTGGTCGTTAGTGAAAGTTATGCTCAACAAGGTGGCGGCGGCGGTGGCCGTTTTCGGGATATGACCCCCGTTGAAGCCAGTGCTATACCTGCTCCCATCACAACCTATGTGAAAGAGAAATATCCCCAGGTAACCGTTCGCCGGACTTTTAAGGATAAGGAAGAGAATTATCACGTCATGGTTGTGGCGGCTGACTCAACGCGGAAGCGGCTGGTTTTCGATGCGAAAGGTGCATTTAAAGAAGAACAGGCAGGTGGCCGTGGAGGCCAGCGCCCACCCCGCGAAAACAAGTAATACCCTGTCCTACCAAATGTTACCTATCTACATTCACGCATCATGAAAGATCGCCACATTCGTGGAATAGTCTGTTTAAATGCTTTATTCAGTTCAAAGTCTGCCCGTTACCTTTTATGGGCAGGCTTTTGGCTGAGTTCATTGCCATTGCTGGCACAGACGAACCAATTAACCGGGAAATTTACTGACAAAGCGAATCAGGCCTTGATTGGTGTACCAATCACGTTGATTTCCCAAACAGATACGACCGTCAAGCAATACATGATTACGGATACGGCGGGCGTATTTCTTTTTACAGGTTTAAATCAACAAGCTTACCAGATCCGGGCGTCTTACCTGGGCTTTCTGGATTTTTCGCGTACGGTCAACGTTCAGCAATCGATTGAGGATCTGGGCAGTCTGGTGCTTCAGGAAAACGCAAAGACGCTCAAGGAAGTGACCATTGTGGGCCAAACGCCCGGCGCGCAGCAGAAAGGCGATACACTCCAGTTTAATGCCAGTGCTTACAAAGTGAATCAGGACGCTACCACCGAAGACCTTGTTCGGAAGCTTCCCGGCATCACCATCGAAAACGGAACCGTCAAAACCCAGGGCGAAAACGTGCAGCAGGTACTGGTGGATGGGAAGCCTTTTTTCGGGGATGATCCATCCGTAGCGCTTCGAAATTTACCCGCCGAAGTCATCGACAAAATCGAAGTATTCGACCGTTTGAGCGATCAGTCGCAGTTTACGGGCTTCAACGACGGCAATACCACAAAAACCATCAACATCGTTACGCGGGGTGACCGGCAAACGGGCACGTTTGGCCGGGTGTACGGTGGCTACGGAACCAACGATGCCTATTCTGCCGGTGGAAACATTAACTTTTTTAAAGGTGCGCGCCGCTTGTCGATTGTCGGTTTGAGCAATAACGTTAATCAGCAAAACTTCTCTTCCCAGGACCTGCTTGGCGTTAATAGCGGCGGTGGAGGCGGAGGCGGACGCCCTGGTGGGGGTGGCGGACGCGGCGGCGGTGGAGGCGGCGGCGGCTTTGGTGGCGGGGGTGGGAACTTCCAGATTGGTCAGCAAAGCGGTATTAGCCGGACAAACTCCATTGGCTTGAACTTCTCGGACGACTGGGGGAAAAAAGTAACCTTCCGGGGAAGCTATTTTTTCAATAACAGCAACAATCGCAATTCACAATTCGACTATCGGGAATATTTTTTACCGGGCAATAACAGGCAGTTTTACAAATCGAACAGCGGAAGTCTAAGCGACAACTACAACCACCGGATCGACGCCCGCATCGAATACAACATCAACAAGCGCAACTCGATCCTGATTACACCCCGAATTAGTTTCCAGAACAACAACTCCAACCGAACGGTAGATGCTGCGACTACCTTGCCAGATAGTGTGCCACTGAATACAACGGCTAGCCGGTACAATTCTAATGGGCGCGGTTATACGTTTGGAAACAACATTCTTTTCCGGCACCGCTTTGAAAAACAAGGACGGAGTTTTTCGGCTAACCTGGGAACCAACCTGTCTAACCGCCGGAACACGAATTTTCAATTCTCGGAAAACGAGTATTTTGGTGATACTACCTACGCCGAAGTAATTCAGCAACGCACGATCTCGACCAATCCGACCTATCAGTTCTCGGGAAATTTGTCGTACACAGAGCCGCTGAATAAAGTTAGCCAGTTACAGTTTACATACAACACTTCGTACCAATACAGCGATTCGGAGCGAGATACGCGGCAGTTTAATTTTGAGACAAACCAATACGATCGCCCAAATCTGTTGCTGTCTAACAATTTCCAGAACGATTACCTGACCAACCGGGCGGCTATCGGGTACAACCTTCGCAATCAGAAAATCGGTTTCAACGCCGACCTGTCGTACCAACGCGCCGATTTGATTAGTGAGCAGACCTATCCGCGCCAGAATAACGTTCGGGCTACGTTCGACAACTTCTTACCTTCGGCCAACCTGGATTACCGGATTAATACCGATAACCGAGTCCGGGTTTTCTACCGAACGAACACCCAGGCCCCTTCGGTAACTCAGTTGCAAAACGTGATCGACAACACCAATCCGCTCTTCCTGACGGCTGGTAACCCGGACCTAAAACAATCGTATAACCACAACCTATTCGCGCGATACACCTTTACGAAACCCCAGAAGTCGCGGAGCCTTTTCTTCTTGCTGGGCGGTAGCGTCACCAACAATTACATTGGTAACTCAACTCTGATCAGCGACGGAACGGCTACCCTTCCGAACGATTCGATTATTGGCCGGGGGGTGCAGCTGTCGCGCCCAATCAACCTGAATGGTTTTTATACCATGCGGTCTTTTGTGACGTATAGTATGCCGCTCACCTTTATCAAAACCAACCTGAGCGTTAATTTTGGGTATAATTACAGCCGTACGCCAAGCCAGATCAACAATCAGATTAACTATTCAAAAGGATCGACCTTTACACAAGGAATTTCGTTGAATAGTAACATCAGCCAGAAGATTGATTTCTCGGTATCGTATTTCATGAACTACAACGATATCAATAATACGATTCAGTCTCGATCGAACAGCAGTTATTTCTCGCAAACTACGTCTGCCCGACTTAACTGGATTTTTGGCCCTGGCTTCCTGTTCCAGACGGATATTAACAACCAATACTACAAATCGTTTGAAGGCAATTTCAACCAACGATTTACGCTCTGGAATGCCGCTTTTGGTAAAAAATTCCTGAAAAACCAGCGTGGTGAGCTAAAACTGGCGGTATTTGACTTGCTGAAGCAAAACTCAAGCATCAGCCAGAACCTGACCGATACCTATTTCCAGACGACTCAGTCGCTTGTTCTGCAACGCTATTTTATGCTAACCTTTACGTATACGCTACGGCAGTTTAAAGGCGGCAGCAGAAATAACAACCAGGAAGGTGAAAATAACCGCGAAAACTTCCGGGAGCGTTTCCGGGAACGGGGCGGTTTTCCCGGCGGTGGTCGCCCCGGCGGTCCTGGTGGCGGTGGCCCCGGCGACAACTAAGCAAGGCCTGACGTAAATAGTTGTGAGCAACCAGATCGAAACCCGCTCATTGAGCGATTCGGTTTGGTTGCTCACTTTCTTTTTAGTAGAAATCAATTATCGTCCGCTTTTTTTGAAAAACTACCTGCCTATGCTTTCCCGCTTTTTACTCGTTTGTTTTTCATTCTTGATCGTATCAATTGGCTGCGGGCTACGCAGTACGTTACCAAAGCCCAAACCTAAGATGATGTTCGGCGATAAATCGCGTCTGAATCGTCCGTATGCCAAAGACCCCCACGTGGTTCATTTCAAGAATCGCTACCTGATGTATTATTCGGTTCCGGCTTATACCGATGCGCAAGGCGTAAAACACGGTTGGGGGATTGGTGTCGCGCAAAGCAAAAACCTAGTGGATTGGGAGAAAATTGACGAAATCCCCGCCGCTGCCGAGTACGAAAAGTCAGGAATCTGCGCACCGGGGGCTTTAGTGAAAGACGGGAAAGTTCACCTTTTCTACCAGACCTACGGCAATGGGCCTAAAGATGCCATTTGCCATGCCTGGTCGGAAGACGGCATTCATTTTACCCGCAATCCGACCAACCCGATTTTCCGCCCTACCGGCAACTGGAACTGTGGCCGCGCCATCGATGCGGAAGTATATCGTTTTAACGATCAGTATCTTCTTTATTTTGCAACGCGTGACCCGGCCTACAAAATTCAGATGATTGGGGTGGCCGCTGCACCAGCCAATACCAATTTTAACCGCGAGGACTGGAAGATGCTGTCAACGGATGGACCTATTCTCAAACCCGAGCTTCCCTGGGAAGGAGAATGCATCGAAGCGCCTTCCCTGATTGAACGCAATGGTGAGTTGGTGATGTTTTACGCCGGCGCTTACAACAACTGGCCGCAGCAAATCGGCATTGCCCGCAGCAAGGACGGTCTGCATTGGGAGCGCATGCAGCAGGAGCCTTTTCTGAAAAACGGCGCTCCTGGCGAATGGAATGCCAGCGAGTCGGGCCATCCGCATATTTTTGCCGATACCAAGGGTAAAACGTACCTTTTTTTCCAGGGAAATAACGACAAGGGAAAAACCTGGCTTTTGTCAAATGAGGCCGTAAAATGGAAAGGCATAAACCCCTCGCTTTCGGATAAATAATAAACTCACATACGATCAGGGAACAACTTTAAGCCATTTCTGGGTTATGTTATGGATGGGCTGAAAACTCCCTTTTCTGCCCAAAAAAGCATATCTTTGCACCCGAACTGAACCGGAAAAACGGTTCGCCGGAAATCTGGTTTACATTTAAGAAAGAATTAAGCAATGGTTTCAGTACAAAACGTCTCATTGCGGTATGGCAAACGGACGCTGTTTGATGACGTAAATATCAAATTCACGCCGGGAAACTGCTACGGCGTTATCGGCGCTAACGGCGCGGGAAAATCTACTTTCCTGAAAATTCTGGCTGGCGAAATTGATCCCCAGAGTGGATCGGTGTCTATTTCTCCGGGTGAGCGGATGTCGGTTCTGAAACAGAATCAGTTCGCTTTCGATGAATTTCCGGTTCTGCAAACGGTTATCATGGGTAATGAACGCCTGTGGAACATTATGCAGGAAAAGGACACGCTATACGCCAAAACCGACTTTACCGATGCTGACGGCGAACGAGCCGCCGAACTGGAAGCGGAGTTTGCCGAGATGAACGGCTGGGATGCAGAATCCGACGCAGCCTCCTTGCTGAGCGGGCTTGGCATTAAGGAAGACATTCATTACAGCCTCATGGCTGATCTGAACGGTTCGGAGAAAGTGCGTGTCTTGCTGGCGCAGGCACTTTTCGGTAACCCTGACATCCTGCTTTTGGATGAGCCAACCAACAACCTGGACGTTGAATCGAGCATCTGGCTGGAAAACTTCCTGGCTAATTTCCAAAATACGGTGATTGTGGTTTCCCACGACCGCCACTTCTTGGATCAGGTTTGTACGCACATTATCGACATTGATTTTGGTAAGGTGAAGGTGTATACCGGAAACTATACGTTCTGGTATGAATCAAGCCAATTGGCGCTGAAACAACGCCAGGATCAAAACAAGCGCACGGAAGACAAGCGGAAAGAACTTGAGGAATTTATTCGTCGTTTCTCGGCCAATGCTTCTAAGTCAAAGCAGGCTACCAGCCGGGCGAAATTGCTGGACAAACTGACCCTCGACGATATTGCCCCTTCATCGCGGAAATATCCGTACATCAACTTCAAGCCGGAACGTGAACCGGGTGACCAGATCCTGACGGTTGAAAACTTGACGTATACGGGCGAAGACGGAACGAAACTTTTTGAGAACCTCTCGTTCACCATGCGGAAAGGGGATAAAATATTCTTCTTTAGTCGCGATGGTCTGGCCGTAACGGCACTGTTTGATATTCTGAATGGTGACAAACAAGCTGATTCGGGTGAATTTAAATGGGGTGTTACCATCACGCCCTCTTATTTCCCTAATGATACAGCTAAAGATAAATTCTTCCAGAATGACCTGAATCTGGTTGACTGGCTGCGTCAATATTCGGAAGAAAAAGACGAGAGCTTTATTCGGGGCTTCCTGGGTCGGATGCTATTCTCCGGCGAAGAATCACTGAAGAAATCGACCGTATTATCGGGGGGAGAAAAAGTACGGTGTATGCTATCAAAAATGATGCTTTCATCGTCTA
The DNA here is from genome assembly GCF_021484805.1 of Tellurirhabdus bombi. NCBI lineage: Bacteria > Pseudomonadati > Bacteroidota > Cytophagia > Cytophagales > Spirosomataceae > Larkinella > Larkinella bombi. The sequence goes on from NZ_CP090557.1 coordinate 4,099,358, forward strand.
ATCTTCTCATTCTGGATGAGCCGACCAACCACCTTGATCTGGAGTCCATTACGGCCCTGAACAACGGCTTGATCGATTTTAAAGGTCCGATTCTCTTTACCTCGCATGACCACCAGTTTGTGCAGACAATTGCTAATCGCATTATCGAAATCACGCCAAATGCTCACTTGGATAAGCTGATGACGTACGATGAATACCTGACCGACGAACGCGTGAAGGCGCAACGGGACACATTGTACGAGGCAGTTGCCTAATAAAAATACAAGATCAAAAAAGCCCAACGAAACTAGTTTTCGTTGGGCTTTTTTGATCAGGGAGGCCCGAACAGTACAGATAAAGCAGCCCGGACCGATTTTGCCTGCCGCACATCCCGCCAGATGTCAATCCAGACGTGAAAATTTAGGTAAACCGGATTAAAAGACTCAATAGGCTTCGTCAGACCGTATTCAGGCACTTCGTCTTCTTCCTGAAATGTCCCAAACAATCGGTCCCAGATAATGAGCGAAGAGCCAAAATTCTTGTCAATGAAGCGGGGGTTGGAGCCGTGGTGCACCCGGTGGTGAGAAGGCGTCACAAAAATGGCTTCAAACCAGCGTGGCATCTTGCGAATCACTTCCGTGTGAATCCAGAATTGGTACAGTAAGTCAATCTGGTAACAGGTAAATAACACAATCGGATCAATACCCGACGCCCAGGCCGGAATGAAAAAAATTAGCTTAAGATGTTGCGTCCAGGAATTACGAAAGGCGGTGGTGAAATTGAGGTGCTCGGAGGAATGATGCGTCACGTGAGTAGCCCACCAAACGCGCTGTTTATGGGCAATGAAGTGTGCAAAATAATTGCAGAGGTCAATAAGTAAATACCCCAGAATCCAGGTCCACCAGGCGGTTTCAATCCGCCAGGGAATCAGGTGGTAAAAGAAGAGTCCAAAGGCAAAAACGCTCGTTTTTAAAATCGCATTGATCACCAGGCTCCCGGCTCCGATTCCCAGAGAAGCCCAGAAATCGCGGGCGTGGTAGCGGTGTTCCTCATCATGCCGGGTTATCCACCATTCGAGGACTACGGAAATCAGAATCACCGGAACGGCATAGGTTGTCAGAGGGAGCAGTTCCTGCTCTAGTTGCTTTACGTCCATGATAGTTGCTGTTTACTGTTCGGATTGTATTTGCTTTCCTGACAGTAAAAGCCTGCTTCCCCCCTATCGATGGGTCGTTTTTTTTACTCTTTTTAACTAAAAGGCCCGCAGAGATTTCCTGCGGGCCTTTTCAAAACCTCAATAAATATACTTTTTCAACCCGTAATATGGGCAATTGACCCTGTTTCCATTAGCTGCTTGAACCGCAGTAAATCGTTGGTAATCATTGCTTTAAACGCTGGATTAAAGAGCTTCGACACGGTTTCGCCCAGAGCACCGGCTGGTGGCCGGTATTGAATCACCGCGCTTAGTTGCGTACTTCCGTCGGGGCCATCGGCAAACCGGACTTCGCCCGCATTATTGACCGATGCACCTTCTACAGATTTCCAGATTAGCCGCTCGTTTTCGACTTCATCGATGATAAGGGCTTCCCATTCGATTGTGCCTAGCGAGCCCGCAAAACCAGCCCCCGGTATCTTCGCTTTCCAGTGTGAGCGTTTTGGCGCAATCTCATTTACCTCGGCCAGGTGCTCCATGAAAATCGGCAAATTCTCCAGCTTTCGCCAATAACTATATACCTCGGCACGGGGCTTGTTGATCGTCAAACTTTTGGTTATTTCGATGGCATCCACCACTTTTTCATCTTCTGCGGTATTGCGGCCAATGGCGTTGTTATACGGACAATATCCCGATGCGCCCCGGAAGATAAGTCCACCCCCAACAGCCGCTAAGAATAACCCACTTAACGACCCTTGACGCAGTCCGTATGTAAACAATAAGGCTCCGCCAGCCGCCGAAAGGAGTCGCTCTGTCGAGCCTACATTGATCAGATTTGATGCGCTTATTTCCGGCTCAATCTGCCCGACTCCGAGTACCTCAGAAAGGGGCTTTTTTTGTCCCGTCATAGTTCTTGTTTTTAATGATAAGGCTTCTCGACTAACCTTCTAGCCAACAGATATGTTTACAAGATTTTTATTTTCTGATGAAGTGTGACTTTGTTTCCTAAAACGGCTCTTTTAGATAAGTAACTGAGGCGCTTGCCTGAGTTATGCTTTACGACTTTCTCACCATATTAAATTTACCGTGCGTGTATTTTGCCCAACGCCCCGGCTTTCGTCGGGGTTGTTTGTTTACCTACACCCTGGTCTAACACTGACCTGCACCGGGCGGTTGCTCTGAAGCCCGATGACGATGAAGCCAAAAAGAATTTAAAAACGTTGGAACAGGCAGTTCTGTAAGCTAGGTCAATTTCACGGATTGGCCACTCTTAGCCGCTTTGTAAATGGCTTCGACAATGCGAATGTCCCGCATTCCTTCTTCGCCGGGCGCAATGACGGGTTTATTGCTCATAATTGCCTCAGCATCATCGTCCATTTGCTTGGCCTGCTGCCAGGGCATTTGGTAAGGATGATCAATTTTAATCCCATTCGATGTTTCTCCCTTGACCCCGGAATACCCCTGCCAGGGCTCCATGCGCAGCGACCCTTTTTCACCTGTTACGTACAGATAATTCATGTTCATGCCATAGCTGGTTTGCACGGCAGCCCGCGCTCCGCTTGGGAAGACTAGCTGCGCCATGGTCGTTTCATCAAGACCATTTTTATAGACCTCGGGTCGGGTCGTATACTGTTGAGCAGTCACGGCAATCGGTTCTTCTCCCGTCGCTAATCGAGCACCCTGCAAAACATACACGCCCATATCGTACATCACCCCACCGCCCATTTCTTTCTTCTGCTTCCAATGATCGGTACGGGCGTCGTAGTAACCCGCCGCGCAGCTAACCAGCTTGATCTTTCCAATCTTGCCATCCCGCAACAACTTCACGTATTCCTGCGTATTTGGATCGTGTTGCAGCCGGTAGCCAACAGCTAACGTTCGTTTAGCTTGCTGACAAGCGTTGATCATATCCTGGCATTCCTTTTCCGTCACAGCCATTGGTTTCTCAACCCAGACGTGCTTTCCCGCCTTAGCCGCCCGTACAACATACTCCCGGTGCATGGAAGGCGGCAGAACCACGTAGACTACATCAATATCCGGATTGTTTGCAATCTGATCGAAGTTCTGATAATTGTAGACGTTTTTTTCGGGGATGTTGTATTTCTTCATCCACTGCTCTGCTTTGGAAGGCGTGCCCGTAACGATTCCTGCCAAATAACATTTTTTGGTTTGTTGCAGGGCAGGCGCCAGCAAATCCGTGCTGTAATAACCAAGGCCAACCAATGCTACGCCCAAACGGTCCTTTTTGGGAGACTGAGCTAGTGTAAGCGGTGAAAATAAAGGGCTTGCCGCTAAAGTAACGGCACTCAGGCTAGCTTGTTGCAGGAAAATTCTTCGTGAGGTCATGGTTGGCTTTGGTCATAAAAAAACAGAGGGCTTCCGAAAACAACTGTTTCAAAAACCCTCTGTTTGTCTTTTTTTATCTATTTATCGTAACTCAGGCCGTATTGTTTCAACACGTCTTCCGGGACTCCCTCCCATTGGTTGGGGGTATTTCCCATGTAGCCAAGGTCTTTAATTCCCATCTGGCTGGTAAAAAAACCAGAAGCGACAAAGCCCCGCATCATGTTGAAGAAAGAAACGCCCTGACTCATTCCGGGTTTTACTTTCTCCGGATACGCAATGTCGTCAACCATTTCGATCTGCTGCGCTCTGGTTGCCTGCACGAATTTTTTACCGAAACGTTTAACGCATTGGTTATCAAGCCAGCGAAGTCCACCCCGCATGGGCGTTTGCCAGGTAGGCTGGTCTTTCATCATGAACTCGATAAATGCCGGAACCCCCGCCTGCGTCGCACTTCCCGACCGTTCGTCGGCAGGAATAATGATGTCCGACAGCACAGCTACCGTTTGCAACTCTTGCGGAGTAAAGAACTTCTCAGCCAGCAATTTAGCATCCCGTTCCGCTTCGAATTTCTGCCGACCACCCGGAATTTTTAGCGGAGTAGGTCCCGGTGGCGTTATTATTTTTTCCGCTGCGGCAATCTGAGGATTTAACCCAGCAAAACCTAAGCTGGTGAAGGTTAAAGCTTTGAGAGAATCTCTGCGTTTCATAAGCCTTATTTTTCTGGGTTTAAATATTTTTCTGCTTTACCTGCTCAACGATATAGTCTGACGTACGCATCGAACAGGCCAGAATAGTCCAAGTTACGTTTTTGTCACCCTGCGAAGGGAACGGCGCGGCATCCACAATAAACAGGTTTTTCACATCGTGTGCCTGCTGGAATTTGTTCAGAACCGAGTTTTTAGGATCATTTCCCATCCGGGCCGTACCGACCTCATGGATAATTTTACCCGGCGCTTCGAGGCCATAATTGTTTTCAGGACCAGGTTTTGATCCCAGCGGTATGGCTCCCATGGCGTGCATGATCTCCTCGAACGTATCCTGCATGTGCTTAGCCTGCTTCACTTCGTAATCCGACCATTTGTAATTAAAGCGCAATACCGGGATACCGTATTTATCCACTTTAGTCGGATCGATTTCGCAATAGTTACTTTCCAGAGGAACTGGTTCACCCCGGCCAGCCATGCCAATACCAGCTCCGTAGAACCGCCGGAAATCGTCTTTCAAACCGGCTCCGTAACCACCCGCAGCTTTAGGTTTTCCATCCCGACCCGGCACTAAATTGTTGCGTCCTTCCATGCCAAAGCCAAAACCATACATCGGCATTCCCATTCCGCCACCGTATTCAATGTGGTAACCACGGGGGAAATCCAGCTTTTTGTTATCCAGCCACCAGGGCGTGAAAACGTGCATCCCGCCAACGCCATCTTCGTTGTAGCGCTTGCGATCCATCAGGGACGGAATAAATCCAGAGCGCGAGGCTCCCGTCGAATCGTTCAGGTATTTTCCGACCACGCCGCTTGTATTGGCTAAGCCATTGGAGAAACGAGCCGACTTCGAATTCAGCAACAAACGAGCCGATTCGCAGGCGGATGCGCCCAGCACCACCACTTTCGCCTTTACCTCCATTTCCTGCAATGTCTGCGTATCAACATAGCTCACGCCCGTTGCCAATCCCGTCGCTGGATCTGTCAGGACTTCGCGCACCATGGCGTTCGTAATGAGGTTGACATTGCCTGTTTTTATCGCCGGAATAACCAGTACTGAAGAGGACGAGAAGTCGGCGTAAGCCTGGCAACCCCGACCACATTGCGAGCAGTAGAAGCAAGCGCCCCGTTCATTGTTGATGGGCTTCGTCAGGATAGAAAGCCGCGACGGAATCACCGGAATACCAATGCTCGTTGCCGCTTTTTTAATCATTAATTCATGCAAACGAGGCTTGGGCGGCGGCAGGAAAATGCCATCCGGTTCGTTCTTCATGCCCTCTTTAGAGCCGAAAATTCCAATCAGCCGGTCTACTTTATCATAATACGGAGAAATGTCATCGTAGCCAATTGGCCAGTCTTCTCCGATTCCTGTCATGGATTTACGTCTGAAATCATCCGGAGCAAACCGCAGCGAAATACGTCCCCAGTGGTTGGTCCGTCCGCCGAGCATCCGTGACCGGAACCAGTGAAATTCGGTTCCTGGCTTAGCCGTGTATGGCTCCCCTTCCAGCTCCCAACCACCGTAAGCCGCGTCAAAATCACCGAAAGGGCGGGTTGTCCCTGCCCCACGCCGATGCGACTCATACGACCACTTCAACTGAGTAATATACTTTGGATCAGCAGGATCGTAATAGCCCCCTGCCTCTAGCAAGGCTACTTTTGCCCCTGCTTTCGACAGCATATAGGCTGCCATACCGCCCCCAGCTCCCGACCCAACAATGACAATATCATAGACTACCGGAGCTTTCTTAATTTGAAATACATCCATAGGTTAAGTGATTAGAAACAATCAATCATGCTAATAATGCATAATCGTTCTAAAACTACTATGAATTATCAAATATTTCCAGCGTGTTGATGAAGAATATTAAGCAATGGTGCTTTTAAAATTGGCGTCTATTCAGAGTACGTCTTTACAGGCCTAATTTGGGTTCTGGTGAATGGTACGCGTATTTTTCTCGTTTGCGTTATCTTTGCATCCATGACGCAAATCGGTACGGACATTAATCAGGCAAAACGCCTGCTGGAAAAAGGAGAAGTTGTCGGAATCCCAACTGAAACGGTCTATGGTCTTGCTGCCAACGCGCTGGACACCAATGCCGTTGTTAAGATTTTTGCAGTAAAGAACCGTCCTTCCTTTGATCCGCTGATTGTTCATACTGATTCTCTGGAGAAAGCCGCCGACTTTGTGCAGGACATTCCAGAACTGGCCCAGCGCTTGGCTAATCAATTCTGGCCCGGCCCGTTAACGCTATTGTTACCGAAACGGCCCCTAATTCCCGATCTGGTAACCTCCGGACTTGATACGGTTGCTGTACGGGTGCCCAATCATCCACTTACGCTCGAACTGCTTCGGTCACTTGCGTTTCCGCTAGCCGCTCCCAGTGCCAACCCGTTTGGATACATCAGTCCGACCACGGCCCAGCACGTTGCCGATCAGCTGGGCGATCAGGTTCCGTATATTCTTGATGGAGGGGCCTGTCAGGTGGGAATCGAATCAACGATCATTGGTTTTTCGGCTGAAGGTCCAGTTATTTATCGCCTGGGTGGCATGGCGCTCGAAACGCTTGAAAGTATAGTTGGTCCATTAACTGTTCGCAGCCATTCGACGTCCAACCCAAAGGCACCGGGTATGCTCAGCAGCCACTACGCACCCCGAAAGCCCTTTTTAGTGCAACCCATTGAAAAAGCCCTTGATCAATACGCACCCAACCGCATCGGCGTGCTGGCTTTTCAGGCTCCGATCGCTTCGATTCCAACCGAGAACCAGCGGGTGCTGTCGCCAACCGGCGATCTAGCCGAAGCGACCACACAATTGTTTGCCAGTATGCGCGCACTCGACAAGCTGGATATTGATGTCATTATCGCCGAATTGCTTCCCGATCAGGGTCTGGGTCGCGCCGTTAACGACCGTTTGCGCCGGGCGGCGGTGAAATAACCAAAAGGCCACTTAGACGTAACCAAGCAGCCTTTTTTTGGCTTTATTCCGGCATTGAACGAGCGGGATAGTCCAGCCCGCGCTTCCAGATTGTTCGCTTTTTTAGTATGACAGTAGCAAACTCATGGGCTGCCAACGTCCATTGCCCCTTATCTGTCTGAACGCTATCGATAATCTCCACAATAACATTTCTGCTATGAGATGGCATTTGCGTGCTTGCTTCTTCTCCTTTGGGTACTTTCGGCAGCTGGGCTGGCGCTACTGGCTTGGTGGCCGAAACAGCCTTTCGCCAATCCTGTTCCGTTGGTAGGCGGTCTGGTAACGAAGCGGGTTCTGGTGCTTTGACTGACTTGAACGATTTACTTGGTTTAGCTGGTTGAGGCGCTTTGGGTAATCGGGGAACTTCGGGTGCTACCGGGGATACAAGTATAGGTGGGTTTATTGGCGCTGGTGGAATTGGCACGTCAACTGGTTCAATTATGTCGTCTTCCAGGACTCTTAACTTATGCAGTTTGCTTTGCAAGCGCTCTAACACCATTGCCTGTTTCCAGTGCTCTGCCGAAACTTTTGAGAATTGATCAACGACAAGAGCCAGCGAATCCCTCAATGGCTGAATTTCTTTTTTAACATACTGCTGTAGTTTCTCCACCCCCTGCGTAGGAATGACTAATCCTTTAGATATTACATTTATGCGTTCTTGCTGAGTTTTTATTTTCTCCTGCAACTTGAGCCGATCCATACCATTTGCTTTTTCCAGCTGGCCAGCTATTTGCTCTATTTCAGCCGCCAGTTGTTCTATTTTTTGGTATACTTTTTCATTTACAACGTAGTCGGCTTTTACCAAATACTCGGGTAGGTAGACTTCTTGAGTACTGAGCTTTTCTTGCCATTTCCCTATTGGATCCTCCAAGACCTTAAGCTCTGCCTCGAGCTTTTTCATCGACTCTTCCCGCTGCTCAATTTGGGCTTCCAACGCTTTAATTTTCTCTTGCTCACTCCTCGGCCTCGTTGTGTCTGGATTTACTTTCTCTTGCCCTATCTGTCTGGTTAGAGGCATTTCAAACAGGACTGAATTCATCCCTAAGCGAGCCGAGATAGGCTGTTTACCAATCGCAAGTCCACCCAACAGTACGAAACTAACAATCAGACCAATCACGCTTAAACCAGACGATGAAGGCTCATCGGCTGCTCCCAAAATACGCTTTACCCGATCCAGCAAATGCTGTTTAGATCCACCAAAAGCCAGCGCCAAATTAGGCTGCACAGTCCGCATGGCTTCGACCGCCGCTAAGGTCTGGACATATTCAACTGGCCGGCCTGTTACCTGAATCGCTATCTCATCGCAAAGGTGCTCGCGTTCATCCCGAATTTTAGCCGATAAATACCAGATTGCCGGGTGGTAGAAAAACACTACTTCGACCAAGGACTGAAGTAAATTTACCAGATAATCATATTGCCGAATATGGGCCAGTTCGTGCGCCAATACTGCTTCAATCTGGTGCGCTGAAAGTCCAGTTAACAGGCCCACGGGTAGTAAAATGACTGGTTTGAGCCAGCCGACTGTCATCGGGACGGCTGCTCGAACGGACTCAACTAACTGAACTGAGCGAGAAATTCCCATATCCCGTGCCATGCGGTCCAGGTGGTTTTGCCAGACTGGCGGTATTGCCTGAACTCCTTGCTTTGTCCACCGCTGCACCAACAGCCAGCCTCCCGCCAGGCGAAGTACCAGCACCGTTGCACCAACGAACCAGATTGTTACTATATGAGGCAGGATGCCTTCTAACTGAGTCAGCCAGTTCAGTTTAGTCGTTGAAACTCCTACCAATTGCGTACCCTTACCTACCTCACTGAGGGCAAAAGTCGGCACAGACAAGCGTGGTTCATAGACGATAGCAAATGTTACCAAAAAGGCCAGGAGCTGCACCGCTAACGTTACCACGCTCAAGGTATAGCGAGTACCGGTCTGCCTCTTTCGCCAGACCAGCGTCCAGAGGGCAACTAAGATAAAGCCTTGCCAAAGCGAATGGAACAATGCCCAGCCAAACGCCGCTACGATGTTGTCGGGTATGATAGGAAGATAGTTCATGAGTATGTCGCTTAAAATTTTTGATGTCTAGACTTAATCAGGAAGATTTTTTACTAAGCTGATCAATGAGTTTCTGAATCTCGTCCAACTCTTCTTTAGACGTTTTAGAATTACCTAATGCCTGCATCACTAGCTGAGCCGCCGAACCACGAAAGGTAGTTTCAACAAATCGATCAAGCAGGTTTTGGCGCGTGTCCCCTTCGGTAACCAGAGCGGTATAAATATGGTAGCGTCCCTCCTCCGTCCGGCTTAGCAAGTTTTTCTCGTGCATAATCTGCATGAGTTTCAGCGTCGTTGTATAACCCACCTCTTTGCTTCGACTTAATTCCTCATTTACTTGCCGCACCGTGCTGGGACCCTTGGCCCAAATAACTTGTAAAATCTCTAATTCTGAGTCAGTTGGCTTCATATACCTACATGAAATAAATAGCAAACAATAAGTTTGATTCTTTATACGAATCACTTCGTAGCAAATATATACGAAAGAATTTGTAGAAGTCAAGTTACCTACGAAATATTTCGTAATTAAATGTTAGTTTCTTTTTCAAGTTTAATTTTTTTGGAAAATTTGCGCTTCTACTATTTTTATAGTTACTTACCTAAAGTTTACGTTACTTCCTTACTACGATGAAAACTGCCCTGACTTTCATTCTGCTTTTGATTTCCGGTTATTCGTTCGCTCAATCGGTCTGCCTAACGCCTGATGAGCACAAAACACAACGCAAGCAATTGGAGAAGAACTACCTGGAATCGCAGGCATTATTTCCGGAAATTAAGAATCGGCAATTACAACTCGGCGGGTTTTACGCGATGAGTTTTGATGAGCGTCGTTTACTGGCAGCGACCGAAAAATTTCAGAAGGAAGCACAAAAGGTTTTTCAGCAGCTTGCCTTCATTCAGAATAGCTCTTTCGCTTGCTATGTGTCCCTGTATATAAAACCAAACGGAGCTATTGATCAGGCAGCGTATGAATTTATAGGCACTGCCCCAACAGCAAATCAGGCGGCACAAATTCAGGAGACCTTCTGCAATTGGTTAAGCACCTATCAATATACATTTACGGCAACGAGCGCTTTTCGAGTAAGAACCTTCATCTCGCTTAAAAAAGAAAAGTTAGTCAAGGTTGCCCTCAAGCCAAACACAATTACGACCCTGGAACAGGCACAGCTCACGACCCGACCCGACACAGTTAAAAGGCTTTCGCTGATGAAAATGGGATTGACGGAAGTTCCCGAAGTTGTTTACCGATTTACGAATGTGCAGGAGCTTGATTTAAGCGGAAATGAGCTTAGCCGAATTCCAGAAGGTGTTTTTACATTGCCAAAGCTTAAACGCTTGTATTTAGTAGGCAACCGCCTCAAGGCCGAAACCTTGCAAATTCCAGAAGACAATCATTTGACTTTTCTGAGCCTGCAGTACAACCAGTTAAGCCGGGTTCCCGAATCGGTTGCCAATTGCCGACGGCTAACTAGTTTATGGCTGGGACACAATCAATTTTCAGCGGGTTTAAATATGGAGCCGCTTTTAAAACTAAAGCGCCTACGGGATCTAAACCTCTATAATGCCGGTTTATCGAGCCTACCGGAAGAAATTGGCCGCCTGAAAAAACTCCAGATTCTGGATTTATACCATAATAAGCTTCAGAGCCTTCCCGATAAAATTTGCCGCCTGCGCCGGTTGCAGCAACTGGCCGTTTCCGAGAACAAGTTAGGCGAACTCCCCAAGCGCCTGAACCGAATGCGTCGGCTGGAAAAACTTTATGCGCACCATAACTACCTGGCGAGCTTACCTACTAAGCTTTACCGGGCCCGCCGTCTGCAACTTATTAGCCTCAGTAACAATGCTTTCAGCTACGTTCCAGAATCGTTGTTGCGCCTAAAAGCCCTGAGAGACCTGGATATGGGCAACAACCGCATACAGGAGCTTCCGGCAGGTTTCACTAATCTTCCGAGGCTGGAAAAACTTTATCTACGCGGAAATCCACTCACGGGCGAAGAGCAAATTTCGGTGGCCATGCCGGTAATCCATAAATTGGAAGGCAACAAGACTGAGGTATTTTATTAGCCCTTATCGAACCTATAGAGACAGACTTTCTTTAATGCTTTTAATACGGCTTGTAAAATCCAAGTTGTGAAAATCTACGTTTCGGGCGCAGATCGTTTCTAGAAACTCCGTCACGGCTGGCTCGTGCGGAACGCGTTTCCCGGTGACGATGCTCACGTATTTTGAGGTGGTCCAAAGCACATTTTTCAACTGGTGGCCAGCATCATCCGTCATGTATGATTCCGTGACCATGGTATCTTCGTTATAAAAAATAACCCGTGATCGGATCCGAATCCACTCGCTCACTAAGGCAGGTCGTACGTATGCAATCTGGTGCTGATAAACAACCCAACTTGTCTTAAACTCCCGAAACAACTGCCCATAATCAAAGCCATACTGTTTGGCCACCTGGTCTTCCCTGGCGTTGAAATAATAGTCGAAATACTTACCATTATTAAGGTGCTGAAGTGGGTCGCAGTCCTGAAAGCGAACAATTATCCGTGACTCTACTTCAGTAGGATAATTTTTATTGGGATCTCGTTTAAACATTTTCTTCGCGAATTACTCTAACAACTGCGCAGGGCACAAAATTAGTTTTAATAATCAAAATCCTTAACGCTTCGGTTATACAAGCAGGAGAAATGGGGTATTTGAACCTAATTCGTACTTTTTTGCATCTTTGTATTTATTCACCTTAAAGTTACCATGTACAAATTTAAACAATCAATTAAACAATTAATGACTCTTCGCTGGTTGGTTGCAGCCATTGTGCTGGTTACTATTCAAACCGCTTATACTCCAAAAAATACTAACCCTGATGCCGTAGTTGGCACGTGGCTTAACGGAACCAAGCGTGGTCATATTCAGATTTACAAACAGGGTAACAAATACTTTGGTAAGCTGATCTGGCTGAAAGACCCCAACGATCCAGCAACCAACAAGCCTAAAACAGATACCAAAAATCCTAACCCTGCATTACGAAACCGTGCGCTGATGGGGCTGGATGTAATGAAAGGCTTTATCTATGACGGCGATAACGTGTGGGATGAAGGCAAAATATACAATCCTGAAGATGGCAAGGAGTACAGCTGCAAGATGACGTTAAAGAATGCCAATACGCTTGACGTTAGAGGCTTTATAGGCATTTCTCTGTTGGGTAAAACCCAAACCTGGACCAAAGTTCAATAACGTTTACGGGTAAACGTTTAAAGGCCTAAGCGGGTACCCGCTTAGGCCTTTAAACGTTTATTGTGACTCTGTTTTACAGATCAGCAATCATCTTTCTAACTTCATCTTTTGTTTTGCCTGTCTTTTGTTGCAAACGACCGTATAGCTCGTCTTCCTGGCCTTCAGCGTAGGTTAGATCGTCATCGGTCAAGTCACCGTATGCTTGTTTCAGTTTTCCCTTTACTTCATTCCAGCGACCTTTTAGTGTTGTCTCGTTCATGGCTTTATTTATCTATGGTTATAGGAAATGCCCGCTTTACGGGTTGAGCAAAGCGCTCATATATACTAACCAACGTTAAGCCAAAACTGTTAAAAAATCTTCTAAAACGCCTTTTTGCGGTCTATTCTCAAAAAAAATAAAATATTTTTTCGCTTTATTAGCTCTTGATAATCAGACATCAATTCCTAAATAACAGCCATTTATTGATCCGGTATCCCAAAAGGAGAAAACCGATTATTAAGTTTTTCTTGCATTTCTTTTAATTTACGACAAGTAAGGTTAATTTTAGCTAGTTAACCTTTATTTTTTGTCTGCTTAGAAGCTCTTTTTTGTATTTTTTGGCTACTCCAAAAGGCACTAGAGTCTTACTTTCTTGCGGGTAATTAAAGAAAATCCATTTGTTTACGCATCATCTATTATAGCCCTTGTATGTTACCTTTTTCGGCTTGCACAGTCATTTTAGTAAGGAAATCGGCCTGGGTTTGGCACAGATATTGCCCCAACAGCGGTAAACATTCAACATGCATTTGGTAAAGATGAATCCATCCATCCCACCCTCGGTAAACGATAATGAAGTTCCGTCCGATGTATTAGCGAAATGGGGGCAAGCTGCTCAGGAGCTTTACAATCGTTATCATCTGCTCAACGATATTGATCTGTACGTTAAGCAGTCACCCCTTGATGAAGCCAGTAGTTTGATGTTTAAGGAGCTTCATCATATCCTGGTAGAAACAATGGTGAATCTGACCGAAGATATGCCTTCCCGTCCTGACGAAGATGAAAGTAAATTAACCCCTGAAGAGTCCCAGGCGCTTTCGCTTCAGCTTTGGAAGCACACGCAATTTATCAACTCGAAAATAAGCCAGGTTGACGCTGGCCTCGAGCAACTGTACAAACAGTATCCTCAATTACCAAAACTCCCTACTGAGTAATTTGGCCAATTATTTTTACGCTCTTTAAACGGGCGGCGGACTCACGGCAGTCCAGCCCCCATCAACAACAAGGCTTTGCCCTGTAATGTGGCGCGAAGCAGGTGAAAGTAAAAACAAGGCGGCGTTAGCTATGTCATAAACCGTTGCAGGGCGGCCCATTGGCGTAATTTTAGACCAAATTGGAATGTAGGTCGGATCGTTAATGGTCCGCTCGGTCTGTGTGGCACCGGGGGCAATGGCGTTTATATTGATGCCATGCGGGGATAAATCGATCACTAAATTTTTGGCGAGCATTTCCAAAGCAGCTTTGGTCATGCCATACGCCGTCAGCCCCGGATGCGCCTGATGCCCAACAACGGACGACATCAACACAATACTGCCCCCTTCTCCCTGCTTTCGCATTTGGCGGGCAGCGGCCTGTGTCAGAAAAAAACTACCCCGCAGGTTGAGGTCTACGACACGTTGAAAATCAGTGGCTTTGTAACTGAAAAAGTCGCCGAAAATGGTAATTCCGGCATTCGCAACCACTAGCGTTAGTTTGCCAAAGGTGGTTATGGCTTTTTCTACTAACTGATCCAGAAAATCAACATCGGACGCATCACCGGAAAAAGCGATGCACAATCCCGGGTTAATAGCCGTCGCTTCTGCATTGACAATCTGATTTACTGCTTTTTCGGTTAATTCCGGATCCAGGTCGTTCAAGACAACGGCAGCTCCATGACGCGCCAGTTCGTGGGCAATCGCAAAGCCAATACCTTGCCCCGCCCCGGTTACAATAGCGACTTGGCCCTGAAAAGTATGTATATTACTCATTCACTCTTTAGTCAATCGGCGGATTCTTATTTACTTTCCAACACCTGCTCCATCACGTAAGCCTGCGTTCCGTATAGTTTTGCCATTTCTGCCATCTGCGAAATCTCAATTGTCAAATTATTCTTGAAATCAGTCAGGCAGAATTTATGAATGGCCTGTTCCAGCGGATTAGTAATAAAGCGTTCTGCTTTAGCCAGTACTCCGTCAATGATAATAATTTCCGGGTTAAACAACTGCACCGCAATGGCCAGACCTTTTCCGAGTTCCATACCAATGTCATAGAGCAAATCAATCGAATAGCTATCGCCCTGCTTGGCCGCCTGGATTACCTTTTCTACGTCCACCTCATCCAGATTATCCTTGTATTCAATCAGTTTCGTAACTTGACCTGCTTCCAATTCTTTCCGCACGCGTTTAACAAGTGAAGAAGCCGACGCGAGGGTATCCAGACAGCCGACCTTACCGCAGTGGCATAGCTCCCCATCGGGTTTCAACTGGATGTGGCCAAGCTCCCCGGCAAAGCCCGACGCCCCCTGAAAGACCTCTCCGTTTAGCAGGATACCAAGCCCAACGCCCCAATCGATGTTGATGGAAAAAACATAATTTTTGCCTTTAGCCAGCCCAAATCGGTGTTCGCCTAAAACGGTCGCTTTGGTGTCATTGATGATGTAAATTGGCGTTTGGAAATGATCTTCCAGTAACTTCCCAAACGATATATTGGGAGAATTCAGCTTCTTGTACGTGTAATTGACCCCTAGAGCCGGGTTGATTAGGCCCGGCATGGCCACACCAATGGCCAAAATATCCGAAGCATCCACCGCTGCTTCCTGCAGAAAGGTTTCGGTGTATTTGTACAAATCCTTTAGGTAGGCGGTGCTATCAATCAGTTGCAGGCTAACTTCGTGACGAGCGATAATCTGGTTATTCAGGTTAAAAATAATCAACTTGGTATCGTGCGTATTGATATCCAATATCAGGATTAAATGCCGGTAAGGATTTAAGCCAAATAACACGGGTTTGCGGCCAAATTGCGCTTCGCCAGTCCCTATTTCCAGCAACCATTTTTCACCAATCAGTTCTTCTATCAGGGTAGTTATGGACGGAACACTGGCATGCAGTAAACGGGCTAAATGGGCAATCGTAGAAGTCCCCGACTTATATAACTCCCTGATTATTCTATTCTTAAGCCGGTTTTTCTTAATATCGACTACAGACTCTCTACTGGTTAACTCCGGTTCCGAAATGCTCTTTTCTACCACAGACATAGATTAATCTATAATATGTAAATTAATGCGAATCTCTCTTTACCACGGGTCCTGAACCGCCGCGCAGAAAATCAAGATCAGCGCCTTCATGGGCTTGGGTGACATGCCGAATATACAGCCCTACATAACCCCGGTCATAGCCCAGCGCAACGGGTTGAAAAGAGGCAAGCCGACGGGCCAGTTCTTCGTCATCCACGTGCAGGTGTAAAAGCCGCTTGTCTACATCCAGCGTAATCAAATCACCGTCCCGCACCAAAGCCAGATTCCCGCCAACAGCCGCCTCGGGCGATACGTGAAGCACCACCGTTCCGAAGCCCGTACCGCTCATACGACCGTCCGAAATTCGGACCATATCGTGTACACCCTGCGCCAGAATTTTAGCCGGTAGCTGCATATTGCCTACTTCAGGCATGCCGGGATACCCTCTAGGACCCACATTTTTCAGGACCATCACGCAGGATGGATCGATATCCAGATCTGGATCATCAACCCGTGCTTTGTAATCATCAATATTTTCAAAGACAACGGCGCGGCCCGTATGCTGCATGAGCTCGGGAGAAGCCGCCGATGGCTTCAGCACCGCACCATTCGGACAGAGATTTCCTTTTAGTACGGCAATGCCCGATTCCGGTTTAAACGGCTTTTCAACGCTGGCGATTACGGTTGGGTCGTAGCATTTGGCCTCGGCGCAGTTTTCACCAATTGTATGTCCGTTGATTGTCATGGCATCGTTGTGCAGAAACTGGCGCAATTCACGGATAATGGCCGGTAAACCTCCCGCATAGAACAAATCTTCGACAAAATGCTCTCCTGATGGCTGCAAATTGGCCAGCAACGGAATTTGGGCCGACAAGCGATCAAAGTCGTCGATATTCAGGTCAACGCCCATGCGCCCGGCGATAGCCAGCATATGAATGATAAAATTGGTGGAGCCTCCCAGCGCCGCATTAACCATGATGGCATTTTCAAAAGCCTGGCGAGTTAAAATATCAGACGGTTTGATGTTCGCTTTCACGAGTTCAACGGCCTGCATACCCGATAAATGGGCCAATACTTTTCGGCGGGAATCCGCAGCCGGAATGGTGGCATTATCGGGCAAAGCCAGCCCCAGCGACTCAACCATTGCGGCCATTGTAGAAGCGGTTCCCATTACGGCGCAATGTCCCTGGCTTCGGGCCATACAGGCTTCGGCGGCCACGAATTCCGCCTGAGACATCTGCCCCGTTTTAAAATCTTCGGCAAAGCGCCAAAGGTCACTGGTTCCAATTTTACGGCCCTGGTAACGCCCCGCCAACATAGGGCCACCCGATACAACCAGCGTTGGCAAATCCACGCTACAAGCGCCCATCACCAGCGAGGGCGTCGTTTTATCGCAGCCACACAGCAATACTACACCGTCGATGGAATTCCCCCGAATGCTTTCTTCTACATCCATGCTGGCCAGATTCCGAAACAGCATGGCCGTTGGTTTGATCTGGCATTCGCCCAAGGACATTACCGGAAATTCGAGCGGAAACCCGCCCGCTTCCCAGACGCCCCGCTTGACCGCTTCGGCTAATTCTCGGAAATGAGCGTTGCAGGGAGTTAACTCCGACCAGGTATTGCAGATGCCGATAACTGGTTTACCTTCAAAAAGATGATGAGGGAAGCCCTGGTTTTTCATCCAGGCGCGGTAAATAAAGCCGTCTTTTCCAGTCCGGCCAAACCATTCTTGGGAACGCATGAAACTGTCTAAAAAGTCAATACAAAGAGTTTAGACGGTTAATTTAGGAAGTTTATGTTGATCTTTTTAAACTATTTCATTTTTGGTCAACTTTGGAAGATTTATTTTTCATTCGTTCATAAAGACTTAGCTGCTTCAGCGCTTTCCAAGATCACTTTGCTATCCCCTAAGCATAACTACTCAACGTACGTCAAGAAACAGCCTAAATTTGCGGTTCCAATTTCTTTCGCGATAAATCTCTTTTCTTTTTGGTTTACTAGAGAAGTCTAGCGTTTTGCTGCGATTTGATAAGCACCAACTTCCTGACCATCATCGCGTAGCATGCTTAAATTCAGCCTCTTTGCATCCGCTTTTAGTTTGATCAACGTCCGGCTTCCGTCCTTCGAACCTCCACCAATAACGATGGGATACGCATGCTGGCCGGCAACGGGTTCGTGAACGCCGTATTTGTGCGTATGCCCACTGATGCACAGGTCAACTTTGTGTTTATTGAATAAGGGCGTGAATAGCTGCTGGCAATGAGTAGGCCCGTGCCAACCGTTGTGATAGAAGGTTGGAATGTGCATCAGAACCACCCGGTATGTTGCTTTTTTAAACTCCTTGCTTTGCATGACCTGATCGACCCAGCGAGCCTGTTCCGCCCGGTAGCCGTCAAAATCGACAATGCCTGCGTATACTGGTTCAGCATCGGGCTTGTCTTCACCCGTATCGATGACCGTAAAATGAACTGGCCCCCAGGTGTAACTAAAGTACTGGCGTCCCTGCGGATTGCCAAAGTAATGCTGCAGTTCGCTCCGGTATTTGCCGCGCGTTTCGTGATTTCCCCGAACAAACATAAAGGGAATTTCCCGGGCAAAACCAGCCGAGCAGGGCGCTAGCATGTGGTCAATGATTTGCTGTTCATCGGTTTGGTAATCAAACATGTCGCCGTTGAAAAACACAAAATCGACAGGGTCATTTCCTTTAAGGCTGAGCAAATGCGTGATCGTCTCGGGGCGGTCATGAACGTCATTCATAATCAAACAACGCACGGCCTGAGGCGATACGGCAGGAGTCGTAAAGCTATACGTATCGCTTTCGATGGTATTACCGTAAGTCAATTTATACGGCTTGAATTCCGCGATCTCCTTTGAAAAAACGCGGTAGTAGTACTTTGTCGCGGGCTTAAGGTGATTTAGCTTAATTTGATTAATTCGGTTGTAGGCGTCAATGATTCCGTCGGTAGACCGGTGGGCTTTGGTGCCCAACGCGCTTGTTTCGCCGTACTCAACCCAGCTGTAAGAAGGTAAGTTAGCAATCCACATCACCGTCATCGAATCCGGAGCGGGTTGCTGCAAATAAGGTTCTGACAGAAATACGTGGCCTTTTTCGGCGCTGGGCGATTGCAGCGTTGGCTGGGCGGCTAAAACCGCTGGGGGCAATACACTGCCCAGTGTACCAACAGCACCCAGGTTCTTTAAAAAACGTCTCCGGTTTGAGGAATGCTCCGACTTGTTCATGGCAAATAAGGATTGTGCAATGCCTCAAAAAGAGTAAGCCACTTCTGAATTACTGCTCAATGGCCCCGAAAAAGTCCCGCCAGTTCGCTGTCTAATGCGTCGCCGTGCAGCCCTTTCCGGATAACGTTTCCTTCTCGGTCAATCAGTATATTTGTAGGAACCGTCTGATTACCATACCGTTCGGCTACCGTTTGTTTACCGCCCGACAAATCCACTACATCGGTCCAGATTGAGCCGTCTTTCTTCAGTGCTTTTTTCCAGGCAAGCTTATTTTGATCCAAAGATATACTCACAATATGAAAGCCTTTGTCTCGGTAGCGATCATAAAGATTTTTTAACTTTAGCCGTTCCGCCCGACACGGTTCGCACCAGCTGGCCCAAAAATCGACCAGCACCACTTTACCCTGAAAATCACTTATGCTTATTCGTCTTCCCTTTAAATCGGGCTGGGTGAAATTCGGAGCGGGTTGCCTTTTCGTTAGTTTCTCCGACTTGTCGCCTACTTTTTCAAAAATCTTTTTGCCAATCGAATGACTTTGGAGCGAAGCATCCAGGCTATACCACAAATCCAGCGCTATGGATTTGGGAATTTGATCCAGTTGGGCGTTTAGTTCAAACAGACTGATGAAGGAAGTCGGGTGCTTTTTAATGAAATTCAGGGTGTGGTCATTGATCTGCTGGGTTATAGTCGCCCGCTCTTTCTTCCACTTGGCCATACCCGCCGCATCCGCCTGTTGTCTGGCTTTCTCGCTTGCCTTGAGTACAGCAACAAGGCGTTTTCTTAGAGGTTCTCTCTCATTAGCCAGCAAAGTTTCATCGTCCATGGTTGGCGACCCGCTGATCGTAGCGTCATAAACTGAATCGGCATTCATCGTTATGCTAATCAGATTCCGATCCAGAATAAACGGTTTCCAGCCGCTCGTTCCTTCGACCAGAAGGGCGTAATAATTCGCTTCTGGAATGGTACCCTTAAAGAAAAAATAGCCCCATTTCGACACGCACGAATCCAGCATGACTGCCTTGCGTCCGTGGGTCATTACCGCGTCCCGTTTAGCCAGGTAAACTTTGCGGTCGGTTGACGAAGTGAGCTTTCCTTTGATTTGGTAATGAATGGGTAGCTGGCACACTGCCGGAGTGGTCAGCAATACCAGAATGAGTAGCGCTAGCGTCTTCATTTGCCAAGGATTTAGTGTGTTAATATCTCACCTTTTCTTCTGTTAGTCAACCGACTAGGCAACTATTTTACCTTATAAATTCGCTATTAAATACGACAGCTAATCAAAAACGGCTAGAATGCACGGATCCTCTGTTTTTTTCGTACTTTCAGACTTTCTCCCTCAATCTTTACCGAAATGGATCAGCGCATCATTAACCTCTTTGATGAATACACCCACAAGCCCCTCAAGCGGGATGATTTTTTGAAACGGCTGGCAAAGCTAACCGGTAGCATGGGGGCAGCGCTTACGGTGTTGCCACTGCTGGAAATTAACTACGCCCACGCCGAAACGATCTCCGGGCAGGACGACCGACTCATCACGGAACGGGTAACTTATCCGGGCGGCGAAGGCTCCATGAAAGGCTATCTGGCCCGCCCGAAGGCCAACGGAAAATACGGCTCTGTGGTGGTTATTCATGAAAATAGAGGACTCAATCCACACATTGAAGACGTGACCCGACGGCTGGCACTGGCTGGTTTTCTGGCCCTTGCGCCCGATGCCCTGTCTCCTTTTGGGGGGACACCCACTGAAGAGGCGCAGGTTCGGGAATTATTTGGCAAGCTGGATACGCAAAAAAACCTGGCCAATTTTACCAAAAGCCTGGATTACCTAAAAGCCCGATCCGATAGCAATGGCAAAGTAGGCAGCGTTGGTTTTTGCTGGGGCGGTGCTATGTCGAATCAGTTGGCCGTCAACTATCCAGACTTAAAAGCCGCCGTTGCTTATTACGGTCGTCAGCCCGACGCGGCCCAGGTTCCGCAGATCAAAGCGGCGGTAATGCTTCATTACGGTGGTCTGGATGAGCGGGTAAACGCGGGCATACCGGCTTACGAAGAGGCGCTCAAAAAAGCGAAAATTCCTTATGAGTTGTACGTATACGAGGGAGCGCAACACGCGTTCAATAACGATACCGCTCCCACCCGTTATAGCGAAGTGGCCGCCAAGCAAGCCTGGGAACGCACCACGAAGTTTTTTAAGGAGAAAGTTGGCTAGTAGCTAATCGCAATGCCCGGTTAGGGTAATTTTGCGCTGTTACTATCTTTACGCTTCATAAGGATTATTAATCATTACCATGTCCGGAAATACCCTAAACCGCCGTCAAACTCTTTCTGCTCTCGGTCTGGTCGCTGGCAGTTCCCTGCTTCCCCAGACCACTCCCCCAAAAGCGAAAAATGATTTCACCTTGTGCCTCAATCTGAGCACCATACGCGGCCAGCAGCTTGGTTTCGCTAAAGAGTTGGAAGTTGCGTCTAAAGCCGGATTTCGCTCGGTTGAAATTTGGGTGGATAGCTTGCAGAAATACCTGACGGGTGGTGGTACCGTGGCTACAGCCCGCAAATTACTTGCTGATCTGGGATTGCAGGTTGAAAATGCGATTGGCTTTGCACAATGGATTGTTGATGATGAAGCGACCCGCACTAAAGGCCTTGACCAGCTCAAACGGGAAATGGAATTATTGGCGCAGATCGGTTGCCGCCGCATTGCCGCTCCGCCGATGGGTGCCACTCAAGGCGCTGCGCTAGACCTGCAAAAGGCCGCCGAACGATACCGGACTATTCTGGAAATGAGTGATCAGACGGGCGTTATACCCCACCTGGAAATGTGGGGTTTTTCGAAAAACCTGAGTCGGGTTGGCGAGGTTCTTTACGTAGCTACGGAAAGCCACCATCCATCTGCACGGCTTCTGCTGGATGTTTACCACCTGCACAAAGGTGGGTCGCCGCCAGAAAGTTTGAAGTTTGTGGGAAAACCGGGAATTGAAATTTTTCACCTCAACGACTACCCCGCAACGCCGGCGCGCGAAGCCATTACCGATGCCGACCGCGTTTATCCGGGCGATGGCATCGCTCCGATTCGCAACATGCTGAAAATGCTGAAAAACCCCGAACAAACGATTATCCTGTCTCTGGAGCTTTTCAACAAAACCTATTTTGCGCAGGACCCGCTGCTTGTGGCAAAAACGGGTCTTGAACGAATGAAAGCAGTAGCTACTGGCGTTTAAGCCTTACTCTTGCGGCTGTTTCGACGGTGCCGAATTGGTGGATGACCCTTTGGGTTTCCGTCCTTTCGAGCGCCGTTTTTTGTCGGAATTATTTTTCCGGCCTACGCTGCGTTTTGCCGCTCCAGGATTAAACGTTGGGGTTGCTCCTAATTCTTCGGGTACAATTCCGCGCGGCACTGGTTCACCCAGCAGGCGTTCGATGGCTCCAAACTTCCGTTGTTCGGTTTCCCCCACAAACGTATAGGCAATTCCATCCGTTTCGGCGCGGGCGGTGCGGCCAACGCGGTGTACGTAATCCTCCCCATCATGGGGTACGTCGTAATTAATTACCAGACTGATGTTGTCGATATCAATGCCGCGAGCCAGAATATCGGTAGCAACCAGAATACTCAACTGGCGGCTCCGAAAACGTGACAAAACCTGCTCACGGTCATTCTGCTCCAGATCTGAGTGAATTTCTTCGGCCGAAAATTTAGCGCGTTTAAGCTCCCGTGCCAGTTGCTTTACATTTTCCTTTCGCGAACAGAAAATCAGCACCGACGGGAAATTATGCATTTTCAAAAGGTGCTGCACAAGGGCTATTTTCTGCGTTTGATAAACAACAAAGACCTGTTGTACAATCCGGGCGGGTGGCTTGGAAATCGAGATAAAAATCTCGTCTGGCTCGTACAGAATTTTCTTGGCCAGCTCCCTAATTTTCGGAGGCATGGTAGCTGATAAGAGCAGATTTTGCCGTTGTTTGGGCAAAAACGAGATGATCTTCATGATGTCTTCATGAAAACCCATATCCAGCATGCGGTCGGCTTCGTCGAGTACCAGATATTTCAGGTGTTTGATCTTGGCATACCCCATGTTGAGGTGGCTGATCATGCGGCCCGGTGTACAGATCACAATATCCGCCCCGTGCGACAAAGCCTGCCGTTCATTGGCGTACGTATTTCCGTCCCCGCCCCCATACACCGCAATGGAACTTACGGACGTAAAATAGGAAAACCCTTCCAGGTTCTGAGAAATCTGAATCGCGAGTTCGCGGGTTGGAACAATTACCAGCGCCTTGACGTGGTCGCTGGGTTCTTCCGTCAGAATGCGTTGAAGGATGGGAAGCAAATAAGACGCCGTTTTGCCCGTTCCGGTTTGCGCCGAAACAATCAAATCCTTGCCGTTTATGATACGTGGTATTACCTGTTCCTGAACTGGTGTGGCCGTTTCGTAATTTATGGCTTCGATGCCTTCCAGCAACTGGTCGCTGAAGCCAAATTCTGTGAATTTCAAAATGAATAAATGAAAGTTAGCGGTTTTTTAGTGAATGTAACTACTTCATTTATAATACCCAAATTTCAGACATTCCGTTCCTTTTAATTCTACTTCCTAACAAATTCAAACTCATCGTCAACATTGCAGTTATAATGATACATCTGCTCAAATGACAGTTGTTTGCTAACACCATCATCCTTGGGAATGAGCTCTTCCAAAACGAGTCCTGGCGATACTGCTCCTGAAAAACCGGTTGTATCTCGCCGGTTAGATAAAATATTTCTTGATTTATACAATGTTGCGGCTTTTATCGGCCAGTTTTTCAGGGAAGTATTTATGCCTCCTTATGAAGGGCGGGAGATTCTCCGACAATGTTATGAGGTAGGATATAAATCACTACCACTTATTTCGTTAACGGGTTTTATCACTGGAATTGTCTTCACGAATCAGTCGCGTCCTTCATTGGCTGAATTTGGCGCTACCTCCTGGCTTCCTTCCCTGATTTCGATTGCGATTGTCCGGGCGTTGGCCCCGCTGGTCACGGCCCTGATTGCTTCGGGAAAAGTTGGTTCCAACATCGGGGCTGAATTAGGTTCCATGAAAGTAACCGAACAGATTGACGCGATGGAAGTGTCGGGCACGAATCCTTACAAGTTCTTGGTTGTGAGCCGCATTCTGGCAACGACCTTTATGATTCCGACCCTAACGCTCTATACCATTTTTCTGGCACTGATGGGTGCCTACATCAACGTTAATTTAAATGAACAGACCAGCTTCGCTACGTATGTAGAAGAGGTTTTTAATGCCATTTCCTACCTGGATGTTTTTGCTTCGATCATAAAGTCCTTTGTGTTTGGCTTTACGATTGGTGTCGTCGGTTGTTATAAAGGGTATAATTCCTCAAAAGGAACGGAAGGCGTGGGAAAAGCAGCCAATGCATCCGTTGTGACTTCCATGTTTCTGATTTTCATTGAAGAGTTACTCTCCCTACAGATTGTATCCGCCCTACGTGCCACTTAAAAACATGGAAAACAAGAAAGCTACTCCGATTAATAAAGATGTTGAAGTTATTGCCATTCGGGACCTGAAAAAATCGTTTGGGGATCTGCATGTATTGATGGGCGTTGACTTAACGGTTCACCAGGGCGAAAACGTCGTAGTTCTGGGTCGTTCAGGAACGGGAAAATCAGTATTGATCAAGATTATTGCGGGCTTGCTAAAACCCGACGCCGGTACAGTTAACGTTCTGGGCAAACAAGTTGATAAACTTTCGGGTAAAGAGCTGGACGCGCTACGCCTGAAAATTGGTTTTTCGTTCCAGAACAGCGCCTTATACGACAGTATGACTATCCGGGAAAACCTGGAATTCCCGCTGGTCCGAAATGTCCGCAACCTAAGCCGCAGCGATATTGACCAGGCCGTAGAAGAAGCCCTGGAAGACGTTGGTCTGTCCCAGACGATCAATCAAATGCCTTCTGAATTATCGGGTGGCCAGCGCAAACGCATTGGCATCGCCCGGACGCTGATTCTGAAACCTGATATTATGCTCTACGATGAGCCAACAGCAGGACTTGACCCCATTACATCCATCGAAATTAATAACCTGATCAACGAGGTTCAGGAAAAACACCATGCGTCGTCGATTGTAATCACGCATGACCTAACGTGCGCGAAATCCGTCGGTGACCGCGTAGCCATGTTGCTGGACGGGAAATTCCAGCGACAGGGAACGTTTGAAGATGTGTTTACCGAAGCGGAAGATGAGCGGGTTAAAGCTTTTTATGATTACAACTTTATGAACTAAGCAGGTGCGGGTTTCTGGCGAAATTCAATCAATGCGAACCAGAGCCACAGCAACGCGAACCTAAAAACTAAAACGAAAATGAGTGGAGAAAATAACAAACGTTCCGTCATCGTCGGAATATTCGTCTTACTTGGTATCGTGATTTTCGTCACAGGTATCCTGGTTTTGGGAGGACAGCAAAAGCGCTTCACAAGCACCATTCGGATTGATGCTGTATTTAATGACGTTGGTGGCCTCAAGGTTGGTAATAACGTCTGGTTTTCAGGGGTTAAAATTGGAACCGTCAAAAAAATGAGCTTTGTCGGAAACTCCCAGGTTGATGTGCAAATGAGCATTGAAACCAAAGCTCAGCATTATATCCGAAAAAACTCACTGGCTACGATCAGCTCGGAAGGCTTGATTGGTAATAAAATCGTGGTCATTTTTGGAGGCACTACTTCCGTTGAACAGGTTGAAGAAGGCGACCGCCTTGCATCACGCCCCGCCCTGAGCTCCGATGAAATGCTGGAAACCTTACAGGAAAATAACCAGAATTTGCTTCGGGTTACGAAGGATTTCAAGGAACTGATCGGTAAAATCAAACAGGGAAAAGGAACGGTTGGGGCCGTTCTGACTGATTCACTACTGGCCGACAATTTTCGCTCGACCGTCAGTAATCTAAAGCTTGCTTCCCAAAATACGGCCCAGGTTTCCAGCTCGCTTTCCAACTACGCCAAAAAACTAAATAACAAAGGGGCCCTGGCCAACGACCTTGTTACCGATACTGCCGTATTCTACCGGTTACGCTCCTCGGCTGCTCAGTTTGAAAAAGCTTCGATGGCTGCTACCGCTACGGCCAATAACCTCGAGCAAGCCAGTACGAAACTTACGTCTAACAACAACACACTGGGAACGCTACTGAACGACGAAGAAGCGGCCAAAAACCTCAAAGGTACACTGCGAAACCTTAACAGTGGTAGTGTAAAACTGGATGAAAATCTGGAAGCCTTAAAGCATAATTTCT
The DNA here is from genome assembly GCF_021484805.1 of Tellurirhabdus bombi. Classification (NCBI taxonomy): domain Bacteria; kingdom Pseudomonadati; phylum Bacteroidota; class Cytophagia; order Cytophagales; family Spirosomataceae; genus Larkinella; species Larkinella bombi. The sequence continues at coordinate 4,125,569 of NZ_CP090557.1, forward strand.
TGTTCCGGGGCTATTTCCGGAAACGCGCCAAAGAAGAGGCAAAACGCAAAGAAGAGACGCAAGCAGCTAAACCGGATTCCTTACAAGACAAACAATAAAGCCTTTTCGCCCAGATGGGCAACCTTCAAATCGTTGTACCGTTTGAAGGGGAAAGTTGCTAAGACGCTAGTGAGTGCGGCCAGGATTGAGCGTAATGATGCTCGGTTCTGGCCTTTTCTTTGTGTGCCAGCCGACACCGATTCTGCTCGGCTTCAAACTCCTTTTCTTGGAGCCAAATGCGCTTCTTGTTCGGTTTTCAGTTCGCTTACGGGTCAAGTTGCTGGGCGTAAGTTGTGTATCAATGTCCAGTATACTTAATGCGTGAATGCGTAGTTGATAATCCCTAAAAACAACGGGCAAAAAAGCCCCTCTGGGCCATTAGACAAGAAAGCGGGCCGTTCCCTCATATTGTGGTTTTGTCTGAAAACAGACAAAACCATGGCCAGTTTATGGGATATATGTAGTTACCCTTTGATCTTCCTCTATGAAAAACATTCTTGTTCTCTCTGAACGTAAGGAGAAGCTAGTTCCCGAGATTAGCCAGAACCTTCAGCTTATTTACCCAAATACGCAAATAACCGTGCGGCGCCTCAAACAGAGTCTACTCACGGAATTATTAGCTCTCCCGACTGAGTTGTTACCGCGCATGATTTTGGTAGAAGCCTGTGCCGAGAGCCTGGATTTATTACGCGAATTAAAAGCTCATCCATATCTGTACCGGATTCCAGTGTTGATGTTACAAGCAAAAGCAACGCAACGGCGGGCGCAACTGGATCAGGAAATTCAACCAGAAGTGGTGACCAAATATACGCTGGGTCATACGCTTAACTAGTTGAAATGCCCTCAACACGGCAAAAGAACGGTCTGGCTTCGGGCCCTTATAACTCGCTGGTAATAAGTTTTCTGTTTCCAATCGCAGAAAATGGCTAACCAATTGACCGTTCACGAAAATGTCGGTTTTTTTCAATGACCGGCGAAGGTCATGGCTAGTTTTGGGGTTAAATTCAACCCAAAATGCCCCTAACAACAGCTAATGAATCCGTCGTCTCTTCTCATAAACTACCAGGAATTGACTCCTTCGGTAGCGCTAAAACCTTTTGTTGACTGTTATTGGCTTCAGTCCTTTCGGGGAAATAGCCAGGATGAATCGCCCGTGCAGTGTTGTCTGCCCTACGGAATGCTAGAAATCATTATTCATCTGGATGATAACCGGTGCCACGTAATTAATAATGGGAACTGGCAGCAGCTTCCCCACGCTTTTCTGGTTGGTATCTGTCGGAATATTTATCAGTGGAAATCAGTTGGCACTTCAAGACTGTTCGGCATTCGACTCAAACCCGAAGGCCTTCTTCAATTGTTCAAAAGCCCCGCCGCTCCGCTTTTTGGCGATTTCACCGATCTGGACATTTTCTTAGGTAAGAAAATTATTCGTTTAATAGATCAACTCCAGGGTATTCCTGATACACCTACCGTTGTCCAGATTGCCGAACGTTTTCTCCACGCTCAGTTACAAAATGTACCTTCGGAGCGGAGTTACTTATACGATGCGACCAAGCTTATTCGGCACTCTCAGGGCAGGCTTTCCATTGAGGACCTGAGTGAGCATTTGTCCATCAGCGAACGCCAGCTACAGCGAAGTTTTAAAGCTAATTTTGGTCCCTCACCCAAAACGTATCTCCGGATCATCCGCTTCCGAAGTGCCTACGAATACATTAGCCAGACCAAGACGGTACCGCACTGGGCGGATGTCAGTTATCGATTTGGCTACGCGGACCAGGCTCATTTCATCCGGGATTTTAAGGAATTTACGGGCAATGTGCCCCGTGTGCAGTGGATGAACCAGGAGCAGTATTTCCAGATGCCACACCGCCCTGCAAGACTTTCGTAATTGTATAGAACTTTAGTTTCTTACCCACAAAGCCCCGCCAAGTTATTGACGGGGCTTTGTGGGTAAGAAACTTAGAGTCACTTAGTAAGTTACTTTCTTGATTTTCCCGTCGCCCATACTAACCACAAAGTAGGTTTTTTTAGCAGTTTGTTCAATCGCCGTAGGCATGTTCAAATCGGTTAGCAATGGCGTGTTTTGTCCACCTGCTGACCGAACAACACGGCCCGTGTTTGGAGTAAACCCTTGGCCAAAGTCAGCCAATTCAAGAACAAGCGGATTTTTATCAGACCCAAGAATAATGTCAACCAGACTCGTAAATCCTTCTTTGTACAGAGAGACCTTTCCGGCCATATCCACCTGATAAATGCGCGCTTTACCAGCCGGGAAAGGAAAACCTAGCAGGGTTGTTACCAGAAATTTTTGGCCATCAAACACAATTCCGGTTGGTACGGCTTCGATGGTTGGTGGCCCAACCGGCGTAGGATTCTGAATGCCCGGAATGGTGGCAAATACGCTAACGTTGCCCGACGGCGTTATTTTAAGGATGGCGTTGGCAGCGGCATCTGCTACGTAGCTATTTCCGTCGGTTCCAAAGGTAAGGTTATACGGATTCGAATCGTTGGTATCTTCCGTAAAGGGGTACTTGAGCACATAAGCGCCAATATCAATACTTTCCAGTTGTGCTGCATTCAACGGCTGATCTCCGGGCTTAAATGAAGCAATATTAACCTTAAACAGCTTTCTATCAACGCGATGCAAAATATACAGAAAGCCATCTTTGTACGCTAAATGATTTAACCCCGAAGGCCCCTCTGCCGGATCAATGATCGCATTAAATCCAGTGATTGCCGTATGTCGTTGCCCGTCGGGTGTTATCAGCGAAACCCGGCCACCTACCTGCGGATCGCCAATTTCTGTAACCCATGCCTGCCCTTTGTTATCAAAGGTAATTCCAAGCGGAGAACGCAGTCCAGACGCAAAATCAGTCACTTGCAATTGCCCCGGAGCGGGAACTTCCCGGTGGTCATCGCAACTAGAAATTACAAAAAGCATCCCTAAGGAAAGAATGCCAATCAATAAAGTACGCATTTGATTGAAAATGGTGAGATTAAACAAAATTATAACCGAGGGCAAAAGTATAATTGGGCGTTCGGTCCGTATTGAATAAAAGCGACATAGCTAGATTTATCCCTATCGTGTGCCCGTGAAATCGCTATCAAATCGCTGAAGGAACCGATGTTGGTTATCGAATGTATACTACTAAGATACCGGTACTTACTTTCTGGTTATCGCGCCCTTCGCCTCATTCGATTCATTAGAGATCAGTAGCCATAGACTACTTTAGCATACTTAATCGCTGTAAATCCCCTATTTTTGGCGCAGAGGAAAGTCGTTCGTTATGAAAATATTAGTTATTGAAGATGAAGTAAAAACTGTCCAACTTATTCGACAGGGATTAGAAGAACATCAATGGGAGGTAGATATAGCCTATGATGGGCAAATGGGCTTTCAGCTCGCCAACCGATACTCTTATTCACTAATCATTTCAGATATAATTTTACCAGGAATTAATGGGCTTGAACTTTGCCAGAAGTTGCGTGCTGCCCATATTTCTTCTCCTATTTTGTTGTTAACGGCTCTTGGAACGCTTGACGATAAAATTGCGGGTCTTGATTCAGGTGCAGATGATTATCTAGTAAAACCTTTTGAATTTAGAGAATTGATGGCCCGTGTGCGCGCGTTAACGCGCCGTAATACAGGTTTGATTCAAACTGAAAATGTTTTAAAAATTGCGGACCTTGAATTAAATCCAGATACAAAAACAGTGATTCGCGGGGGTAAAGAAATTACATTAACGGCGAAAGAATTTGGCTTACTTGAATACTTTTTGCGCAACCAAGGCCGTGTAATCTCCAAAGCTGAATTAGCTGAAAAAATATGGGATGTTACTTTTGATACAGGCACCAATGTGATTGAGGTTTACGTTAACTTTTTACGAAAAAAAATAGACAAAGATTTTAACCCTAAATTGCTTCATACTCAAATTGGTATGGGGTACGTTATGAAAATAATCTCGTGATGATAAATATCCGTACAAGGCTCACTTACCAATTTGTAATTTTAGTTACGGCCATTTTATTATTTTTTTCAGTAGGGGTTTATTTTTTCAGTAAATTGTATCTTGAAAAACGTTTTTTCAAGCGCCTTCAAGACCGTGCTCTCACTACAACTGCGCTACTTTTTGATTTAAAAGCAACGAATTCAGCCGTTTTGAAATTAGTTGATTTATCAAACAACGATCCACTTAGCAACGAAAAAATATCTATTTATAACGATACATCAAAAAAAATAATCTTCTCCACGAATCCTGCTAATTCTCGCTTTCATGAACAATTCATCCCTCAATTGACTGCGGGGAAAGAAACCACTTATATTCACTTTGGAGAATACCAAATTCTGGCCATCCATTTGCCCAATAAAGGGGAAAGTAATTGGGTCATTGTCAGCGGTATTGATCAAACAGGTAAGGATGCGCTTGACGATTTAAAAAAGATCTTGATTGTCATGGTCGGTGCCGGAATCCTTTTACTGGGAATTTCGGGTTGGTTTTTTGCAGGTCGTGCGTTGGCACCTATGTCTACCATTATTCACCAGGTGAACGCTATCTCACCGGTTAATGTAGAAAAACGGGTTGAGCATCCTAATCGCTCCGATGAAATTGGTTTATTAGTAGCTACCTTTAACCAGTTGCTAGATCGAATTGAACAGGCATTAACGACCCAAAAGATATTTATTGCGAACATCTCACACGAATTAAAAAACCCCCTCACCAAAATTTATTCACAAATAGACGTTGCTCTTATTCAAAAACGAAGCCCGGAAGCTTATCAAAAAAGCCTTCACTCGCTACAGGAAGATACGCATACACTAATCCAACTGACCAATACGCTGCTGGACTTAGCAAACACGGCAGCCAATTCCTCCCACCTGAAATTAGAGCCGGTTCGAATGGATGAGCTGCTTTGGGAGACCAAAATGCAGTTGCAAAAGTGGCACGAAGATTACCGGATCGAGATAAATTTCAGCGATTTTCCAGAAGATGAAGAAGCACTTCTGATCCAGGGCAATCCAGCTTCGCTCAAAGTCCTCTTCATGAACTTGTTGGATAATGCCTGCAAGTTTTCCCCTCGCAAAACAGCTATTATTGACTTTTCTGCCTCGAAGAGCAAAATTCGGACCTCCATCTTTAATGAGGGCCCCCAGATTCCAAAGGCTGATTTAGCGCTCATTTTTCAACCTTTCTACCGCAGTAACGCAACTGCTCAAGCCAGTAAAGGGCACGGTGTTGGCCTTGCCATCGTTTCACAGATCACGCAAATTCACCGGGGTGAGATTGGTGTTAACTCTACTACAAAAGGCACCACTTTCACGTTAATCTTTCCTAGCGCCGCCACATTTTAAGGTAAATTTAAAGTCAGTTTAAGTCCCCCTTAAGTTCACTTCTCGTTCTTTGTACCTTCAGTGATGCATTCTCATTATGGAAGTTACAAGTCAAAGCACCAGTTCAAATCAGGATATAGTTAAAGTTACAATAGGCGTTTTGGTTGGCGTTTTATCCCTTCTGAGCTACTTATTTCTAGGCTCCAGAAATGAGACCATTGAGCTGCAAAAATCACTAACTACAAAAGTTGAAGAGCTTTCCAGCACTCAAACAAAATTGGACTCGATCTCTAAAGTTTTGGATGAAAAGATAATAGAAGTTCGTCAATTGGGGGGCAGTATTGCGGAATTAGAGAATATCAAATCGCAATTGGAAAGAGATAAAGAACGATTTAAATATGACTTTGATTTTTCAGTAAAAAAATACGAAAATAAAATCAAAGACTATGAAAATTTTCTAGTATCTAAAACGGAAGATATACGTAAAATTAAAGAAGAGAATGGCTCTTTATTAAGCAAAGCGCGTCTTCTGGAAGAAGAAAAGAAAATCGCTATTAATGAGATAACAGATCTTAAATCGGAGAAAGAAGCCCTTAGAAAAACTGTTGCTGATTACACGGTTCAGAATGATGACTTGAAATATAAAGTCACACTCGCTTCGGCAATGAAGGCCATAAATATACAAACAGCAGCCTTGTCTTCCAAAGGCAAAGAACGTAGCGGCGGTTCTTATAAAGCTTCACGCATTGATCGGCTGAAAATATCCTTTATTATGCCTTCCAATCCAGTTGCTTACAAAAACAATAAGGATATTTATGTTCGTATTTTAGACCCCAATGGTAGCGTTTTGAGTGAAAACGGTGTTGGCGGAACCCTTTATTTTAATGGAGATGAAATTGGTTATAGCGCAAGGCAACCGGTTTACTTTGAAAACAATGATCAAAAGGTAGACGTTATTTATCGTAGAAACCTTGACTATAAACCAGGCAAATATACAATTGAGCTATACACCGAAGGCTTTAATATTGGCAATGGTAGCTTTGAAGTAAAATAGCCTCTTTATTGATAGCTAGTTGTATATTGATTAAAAAGTAACTCACCAAATTATAAATAGATGAACTTTAAACAACTAATTATAGCTCTAGGGGAGTTTTTAAAGCTTTCAAGCAGTATATTAATTAAATACAGCCAATTAGTCCTTCGTAAATACCGTCAGTTTCCATACTCTTATTCTGCCCTTATTTATTTATTTATTACGGTAGCGTTCTCTTACCATCCCGTTTTTAGTCATTGGGTAACGGGCTTTGTGATGATGAGTTTACCAGTAGCGACAGTAGTAGGCTTTGTAGCTTGTATATACCTATTTTATAAAAAGCAAAAGGTTATTGCTACAGCGGGAATTGTTTGGGTGCTATTTACTTTACCTGTCGCAAAACGAATATTTGGAACCGGTAATGGAACTGCTGATTTGATTACAGCGCCCGCCTTAAAAGTATTAAGTTTTAATAGTGAATGTTTTGAAAACCCTACTCACGATGTAAATTTTGCTGATTTAAAAGCTGACATCGCCTGCTTTCAAGAATACTCCCCTAACAAAGAAATTGAAAATCAATACACTGATAAGCTAGCTAAATTATCCTGCTTTGACGCAGATAGAGAAATTGGCTTAGCCCTTTTTTCTCGTTATCCAATTGTTAATCAATATGGGCGCATCTGGGCTCGTGATAACGGACCCGATATTAATGGCTTTTTGTGCGCTGATATTGCCTATGGTCTAGATACTGTTCGGGTTGTTAATGTTCATTTGTGGTCTATGGGCGTACGCATTAACCAAGCGATTGATGCCTTGAAAGATGAAGATTTCAATCTTTTTACCTTTGAAATACTTGATACGTTCAAACGCTTGAAAGAAGGCTTTGAGAAGCGGGACGAACAAGTTAAAGAAGTAGAATCATATGTAGCTGGGAGTCGATATCCCGTGATTATCTGTGGCGATTTCAACGAAATTCCTTTTAGCTACTCGTACGGCAAACTCAGTCTGAGTTTCCGAAATGCGTTCGAAGAGGCGGGTGAAGGGCTTGGTTTTACGCTTAATCGCCACCCCTATTGTGCCCGTATTGACCAGCAATTTTTTAGTGCTGACTGGCAGGTAAAATCATGCCAGACCATGCCGAGCATTACTTTCTCTGATCATTATCCGCTGGTAGCGCAGTATATTTTGAAAAAGCCACTTAGCATGCGCCCTCAGTTAGCGGTAAAAAAATAGCCACATTAGCTCTTGATTATTCTTAGGCAAGCCCAAAAGCTTGCCTATTTTTTTGATCATCATTTCAAGAAAAACCAATCTTAGAATTGAACATTTTTTAACTATTCTAATAATAATCTTTTATTTATCAGACATTAATATATAAAAGTAAGCCCATTTAATCGGAATGCCACGACGGAATAACCTATATAATATTGTCTGTATAAATATTTTCTATATTGAGCCAGCTTTACAGATAGAGCATAATCAGACTTAATAAAAATTTATCTTTTGCATTTTCTTAAAGCTGATAGCAATTGTCTCATCATCTATTCACAGCACTACGACGTTTTATGAGAAGAATTTATCTTTCGGGTTTCCTTTTCTTTATGATGGCCACCGCAGCGACTGCCCAGACCAATCGCTTAACTCTTGATCAGCATGGTTATGGAAACTCGGCTCATGCTACCCAGGTTGGATTTCAAAATGTAAGTACCATCATGCAGGCACCATCTTCGCCTGACCCAACCGCGATGGGGGCCAATTACAGTTTTCTATATGCCGGCGGTGTTGGTAATACGACTACCCAAACCCAGTTGGGCTTCTCAAACGCTTCCTCCCTATTTTTATCGGGGCCAACTTCGGTTGATGGAATTGACAATAGTGAGAATAATCTTGTTACCATGAACCAGGTCGGAAGTTACAATATGTCTACTGCTGATCTTTTTGGAAATGGCAATAAAGTTGACGTAAACCAGCAAGGCGTTAACAACTGGAGCTATCTGAATCTTGTTGGCGTTTATGCGTTTGGCAACATGAATGACAATAACGTCGGCTTAGACCAATCCGGTGAAGACAACGTCTTTACGGCTAGCCTACAAGGCAGTTCCAATGACCTCTTTGTTACTCAATCAGGATTCGGCAATACATCAGGCACCTTTAATGATAAGGTTAACACAGGTGTTGCCATTCGTGGCGACGAGAATCTGGTTGATATTTTTCAGAACGGAACAGGCAATTCTGTCCAGGTGAGTGTGCAAAATAATTTGAACCGGACCCTGATTGAGCAATTTGGTGCCAGCAATTCCATCCGCGTTGCCCAGAATGGAGATAGTCCCGATGGAGGTAACCTGGCAGGCGTGAGACAAACCGGAAATGGGAATGATATTACTGTTACTCAGAACAATACCTACCAGACTACCCTGCTTGAACAGTATGGCGACGACAACGCTGCAACCATTACCCAATCGGGCAGCTTTCACGAAGTGAGTGGTTTGGGTGGCTCGGGCACTCCGGTTGCCCAACTAGGAAATTCCAACCAATTAGCCATTATTCAAACAGGGATCGATGGTCTGGTTCAGCTTCAGCAAGCTGGTAATGGCAACACCGGAATTGTTACTCAAAACAATTATTGATATACAAGCTGGTAACAGAGGAACCATTCCCGCGTTACCGGCTCTTTTTATGCGGGCAGATACACAACAAATGTCGCTCCTTTTCCCGGTTGGCTGCTTGCCGTGATGGCTCCACCGTGATTAATAACCACTTTTTGACAGATTGCCAATCCAATACCCGTTCCAGAGAAATTAGAACGTCCGTGCAATCGTTGAAAAATCTCAAAAATTCGGTCCAGATACTTTTCATCAAAGCCAATACCGTTATCAGCAACGCTAATTTGATGAAAGCTCGTTGCCTGACTGGCTGGTTTTAGGTTCTGCGGCAGTTCAGTAGCCGAAACCAAACGGTAGCCAATGTGTATTTGAGGCACGACATCAGGAAGGTGAAACTTAATGGCGTTGGAAATTAGATTCTGAAAGAGCTGACTCAACTGCAAAACATCCCCGTTAAGTGTGGGCAAATCGTCGATCTGCATATGCGCCTTTTCGTGATAAATCTGCACTTCCAGATTTTCCAGCACTTGATGGATCAATGCTCCCAAAGAAATAGGCACAAAAGCCTGTTGATGGGTCGTGAGTCGGGAATAGGTTAGCAGATCCCGTATCAGACCTGACATTCGCTCTGCTGCCGAAGCCATCCGCTTGATCAAACTCACCACGTCTGCGCTCAACTCAGCCGTGTATTGGCTTTCTAGAATATTACTGAAAGACTGAATTTTACGCAGCGGTTCCTGCAAGTCATGGGAAGCTACGTAGGCGAATTGCTCCAGGTTTGTGTTGGAGCGTTGCAGGTTCTGAACGGCCTGACTCAACTCAAGGGTACGCTGGGTAACCTGCTCTTCCAGGTGTTCTGCCTGCTTTTTCTCTAAATCAATATCAGCCACGGTGCCGACAATCCGGATTGGGTTCTGCTGCTGGTCAAAGAAGATTTTACCGTAAATTTTGATCCAGTGTAGCGTTTGATCCGGCCAGACAATTCGCACTTCCAGCTGTAAGGAACCTGTTTTAAAGGCTCTTTCAAATTCCTGACGGGCTCTTGGCTGATCCGGCAGATAGATCTGGTTAAATGAGTCTGTATGTATCCAATTCGGCTGAAGGCTTTCGTAGCCAAAAATCTGATCATGACGCAGCGAACGCGTACTGCGCTTGTGAACTATATCAAAATCCCAGTTCCCCAGGCCAGACGCTTCTAAAATAAGATTAAGGCGCTCCTGGCTTTCTTCGATTTTCTTCCGGGCATGCACTTGATCGGTAACATCAATCGCAACCACACTGATGCCCGTAACTGTTCCGCCTGCTTCCCGAAGGGGTTCATACAAAAAGTCGACGTACCTTTCCTCTAACTGTCCGTTACGTGGTAAGGTAATGGGCCGGTCATAGGCCACGAATCGTTGACCCGTATGATACACACGGGTCAACAACTCTTCCAGCCCCTGCCCTTTCGCTTCGTGTAGCCCTTCGAAAATTGGCTTATTCAGCACATCCTCGGACTTCTTACCCCAAATTTCAAGGATGCGTTCATTGGCAACTTCAACAACGTGTTCAGGGCCTATCAAAGTAGCAACAGCAACGGGCGCTTGGGTAAATAGTTCATTAAGACGCTGCTGATAGCGCGCAAGTTCCTTTCTACCCAACTCCTCTTTCTGCTGAAGCAGGACTTTATCCGTAATATCCGCTGTCGTGTTCAGAATAAAAGCGACCTGTCCATCACCACCTAAAATAGGCACATTGGTGTTTGACCAGTAAAACGGCGTTAACAGGCCAGTTTCAGGCACCAGAATATCGTACTTATAAACGGGTAAATCGACTTGTTTTTTTGTCTCAATAACGCTCATGAATGCCTTATAGGCACTCAATGCACCACTTGGGTCACTTTCGTTGTCAGGGAAAACTTCAAATACGCCTTTACCGATAATATCCTCCCGTTTAGTCCGCGAAATTTCAAGGTATTTATCGCTCACGGCTAAGATCGTAAAACGGGGCGGGTCCGCCTTAATCACTAAAGAATTGGCCGATTTTTCAAAAATAGCCAGCAGCGAAATGGCGTCAAGCGAATCTTTCATAGTACCTTCCACTAACGATGAAGTAGAACCGAGAACTAAAGGTTAGGTTTTCTCTTTTTCAGAAGCGGCATTGAGAACGCTGAAAATCAGGCCTTATTTTTTGTCAATTCGGTATAATCTACCCTGGTCTGTAATGGCGTATAAGGCGCCATCTTTGCCCTGCGTAACATCCCGGAAACGCTGGTACTGATCGGCCAGTAAGCGCTCTTCACCGACTACCTTATTGTTTTCGATCACTAGCCGCACAATGTGCATCCCACTAAGGCCACCAATGAACAGGTTGTTTTTCCATTCCGGAATTCTATCCCCGCTGTAGAACGTCATTCCGCTTGGTGAGACAACCGGGTCCCAATAATAAACAGGTTGCTCAAGGCCTTCTTTTTGCTGAATGGCCGTGCCTACTTTGTCGCCGCTGTATTCTATACCATACGTAATGGTAGGCCATCCGTAGTTCTTGCCTGGCTCAATCCGGTTGAGTTCATCGCCACCTCTTGGACCAAATTCATGTTCCCACAGGTCGCCCGTTACTGGATGAAAAGCGAGTCCCTGCACATTCCGGTGACCGTATGAATACAGTTCTGGTTTAGCGTTGGCTTTGCCTTCAAACGGATTTCCAGCTACGGGTTTACCTTCCTTGGTAATCCGAATTACTTTTCCCAGACTGGAATTTAGTTCCTGCGCTTGGGGTCTGGTTACTTTATCAGAACGCTCTCCGGTACTGATCACCAGATTTCCAGCTTTGTCGAAGAGGATTCGTCCGCCGTAGTGCAGTGTCCCTTTGTAAGCCGGAGTAGCCTGGTAAATCACGGTAGCACCTTCAATCTTCTTCTCGTCGGCAGAAAGCTTTCCTTTGGCCACAGCCGTCAGATTTCCTTCGGGAAGGGCTTCTGAAAACACCCAATAGATCATGCGATTTTGCTCAAACGCGGGATCGACCCGAATCCCCAGAAGGCCGCCCTGTCCATCGGAATTGACGGCGGGTATGCCCGTGATTGGCTCACTCAATTTCCCTGCTGCCGTTGCGATGCGCATCGTGCCTTTTTTCTCGGTGATGATGAGTCGGCCATCGGGAAGGCTGGTTAAACCCCAAGGACTTTTCAGGTCACTGGTCAGTACTTTGCCTTCGTAAGCGGTGCTTGTTTTTACACCCGCCACTCTTGTCTGACCGGGAAATGCCGATTTATAGTCTGAGTTGGGCTTTTTGGTTTCTACCGGGGCCCCATCACCCTTAAGCGCATTTGTTTTTTCAGAAGACGTTTGCCCGCAGGCAGCCAGAGTAAACGTTACTCCGGAAATAAACATTAAAATAGTTCTCATCGTTGGGGTTTCCATTTCGGTGAATGTAGCGTCAAAAATAAGTATTTTATCAAGACGCATTCTACCTTTGAAAACAATCCGAGGATAAAGCTATTTCCTACATTTTTAGGACGATTATTTTCGCAACTTTCCGCCGGACTAATAAGCCGAAATTACAGCCTTGTGGCCGAAAAGGACGGGCTATTTCCCCATCCACTTCTTAAACTCGGTGGCCCGCTCCCGGCTGACCAATACTTCGCCTGACGGAGCCGGTTGCAGCGTTAATTTGAGCTTGTGATTAAAATAAGAATGGATCTGCTGAATGGAATTGATATTGGTTAGAAACTGTCGGTTGGCCCGAAAGAACAAGGCGGGGTCGAGCATGGCTTCCAGCTCATCAAGCTTATAATCGATGTTGTATTTTTGCCCCGTAAGCGTGCGAAACAACGTTACGCCTTCGTCCGCCTGGAAATACGCGATTTCGCTCACTTCAATGGGCAGCCACTGCGTGAGATGCCGAACTAAAAAGCGACGGCGGTATTCCGGCAGCTGCGTCTGCTGACGCAGTTGGTTCACCAGGGCATCAATGGCCACAACCTGCACCGGCGCGGCTTCCGGCTTGCGATTGAGCTGGTGGTGTTTCTGCAAACTCGCCGCCAGTTCGGGTTGCTTGATGGGCTTGAGCAGGTAATCAATGCTATTGACCTTGAAGGCTTTGATGGCGTATTCGTCGTAGGAAGTTGTGAAGACCACGAGTGTAGTAACCGGCGTTTGTTCAAAGATCTCGAAGCTTTGTCCATCAGCCAGTTCAATATCCATAAAAATCAAATCCAGTTCTGGTTGAGTTTGCAGGTAGGCAACTGCCGTTTCCACACTTGGAACCGTATGCACCACCCGTACCTGCGGATCGATCTCCGCCAGCATCTTGGTTAATCGACGGGCTGCCAACTCTTCATCTTCAACAATTAAGACATTCATACTGGGTCTGCAATTAACTAACTTCTGAATTGAGGCTTTAAGATAAAATACCTTGGGGCAAGGTTCCAAACAGATTTGTTTTCGAAGCGGCAAAGTGCCTTCTGAAATAAGCAAAAAGGCGTCTGATCTGCCCCTTTAGGTTGGAATCAAAGGCAAAGCAACCGTGAACTGGCCGCCTTCCTGACGTATGGTAGGAAACGGCTGTCCCAGCATTTCATATTTGGCGATGATATTACTTAAGCCCACCCCGTTTGAGACAACCCCTTGCTTTTTCTTCTGTAAATTATTGCACACGTGCAGGTTCGCCAGCGCATCAGTACGTATTTCGACCTTCAGGGGTTTACTGGTTAACACCACGTTGTGCTTAACTGCATTTTCCACTAGCAATTGCAAGGTCAGGGACGGTAATTGGTAATGGCCAAAGCGCTGGTCTACCGCTGTGATAATCTGAAAGCCCGTACCGTATCGCGTACGTAGCAGATGTGCATAAGAGCGAATAAACGCCAATTCCGTGTTCAAATCGGTTAGATTTTGCTCATTAGCCCAGAGTACGTAGCGGTAAACCGAACTTAGCTCCTCCGCAAATACCTCAGCCTGGCGGGGATTCTCACCAATGAGAGCAACCAGGCTATTCAGACTGTTAAAGAGAAAATGCGGACTAACCTGCTGCTTCAAGACATCCATTTGCTGCTGCATGTGCAACTGCTTGAGTTCAAATTCACGCCGGGTGCTTTCCCGCAACTGGTTATACGTATAAATGGACTCATGGCTACCCGCCGAAATAACATTCGTTGCCATTCCAATCATCAGCAGCCAGGGAATCGTTTCGGGTTTATAAGGGTAACCTAATTGGTCATAGATCCAGTAAAGCAGCAAAATCATCACCATCATTGCACCCACATAGGCTAACATGGAATACAAGAGTCGCTGGCCAAACTGGTCGGTAGCGCCATAGCAGAAACGCATGTATTTCATCCACAGCGTCAGCATCACGAATACAACCAGACCCCAGGCGTTAATAATTAGTGTAGTTGGTATAAACAGTGATTTATCCAGAAAATAGGCCGGCCCAAAAACAATGTAGTTGGCAATAATAACCGCTGGATAATTGATCAGATAAACCAGAATGTCGTAACGGTCGAACCGCGCCCACTGTTTCATACATGAAGAAGGTAAAACGCTACCAAAATTGCGCATTTGACTAAAAAGTTAGCAGGCTACAACGAGCGCGTAGCCTGCTTTTAAGCTCACCAAACGGTCCGGTAGCGGCGTTGTAGTTCGGCAGCGATTCCTTTTTTGATGGCCTGCCGACCCAGCCAATTTAGTAACGGTTGGAGCGTAGCCATCCAGCCTATTAGGTAGGTGCCACTGATCATCACGGTGTATCCTAGGGCATACAGATTTTGGGGTGTCCCCTGCGCCGACGCCTGGCCATCCCGGGCTAATCCGTAAGAAATCTGGAGCGTCTGTTCGAAGCCGGGACAGCCCGGTTCAATCCGGCACTGGAAACGGCATGGTTCAGCAGTCTGATTGAAAAAGCGGTGCTTGCTCCGGGCGGGGGCCAGGGCCGACTCTCCCGGCTTCAGGCGGATAATCTCCTTACCTACCTGAATGCTTAGCTCACCTTCCAGGCAAGTAAACTCTTCCGAAAACTCTTCGTGGTAATGAAGTGAATTCCCCCCCTTTGCCGCTAGTGTTACATCAACCAGCGTATGGGCTCCGTTGGATTCCTGGCTGGTTTCGATGAATGTAACTGAATCTCTCAAGACAGGATTGGTAATGGTACGGGCTACGGTTGATTTCGTGTTCATTGCATTTGTTGTTTTCATGATGGTACTGTTTTTAAAGGAGTGATTGGGGTTAATATCTGGGCACAACCTCAACGCTTGAACAGGTTCTGGAATGACTGCGATCAGGTTGTTGATGACACAAAGTTGTACCCTCCCCGGCCCATTACCGAATCGAATTTATCTGAAGCAGCACAATTTAGGTCTTAAGCAATCAGATAGGGATCTAGGCTGGAACTGGCCTTAATGCCTTTTCGTCCGTACCAATCTGCGGTCTAGAATTTTCCATTTTCATGTGCTTTTCCAGCCATTATTTACCCGCTAATAAGGCATGGCGGCTTAGCGTGGAATTCGTACCGCTTCGGTGAAATTCTGTGCTGCTTGAATAAAAATTGACTTCCTATACCCTCATCCAGTGCCCAATTTTGCGACTGTTCGGCACACCGGACACCTTCTTCAGATCATTTTAAGTCAAACAAACACCATGCATTTTTTCAAGAAGAATTCGCAACGGGCTTTAGTTATCATGGCTCTCCTTACGTCCGCTTTTAGTAGTTGTAAACCGGACGAAAACCCTATTACGCCGGTTACCCCTCCAGATACGGCGCCCATTGAACAAACAGGTACAGCAACGGAAGTTGGACAACCCAGCGGTGCAGCCATTAGCCAGATCATTGGTGCGGGTGGTGGAACCATTCAGTCAGCCGACGGGCGTTTCAAGGTCCAGATTCCGGCGGGAGCCTTAGCAAGCGACGTCACAATTGGCCTTCAGCCTCTGAATAATACAAACTTTGCGGGGAAAGGAGAAGCCTACCGCCTGACGCCCCACGGCCAGCAATTTACCAAGCCTATTACGATGACTGTTCAGTATACCGCTGACGATTTAGAAGGAACTCTACCAGAAGCGCTGGGCATCGCCTACCAGAATGATAACCGGGTCTGGATGGCTGTTGGAGACTCTAAAATAGCTACCACAAACCGTACGGTGTCCATCCAGACAAATCATTTTAGCGACTGGAGTTTTGTAGCGTTCTTACAGCTAGAACCTGGAATCAAAGTAATCGACCCCGGTGAGAAAGTTACGCTAGTTGTTCGTAACTATTTCAAGAAGGACGCCCTCAGCCCCTTAACTCCAGAAGGCAAAGAAGCAGCGTTAGTGAATGAAACCGGCCTATTGCTGAACCCCAAGTACATTGACCAATGGCAACTGATCGGCGAAGGCAATTTACAAGCGGAAAAGAATACGGCTCAATATCAGGCTCCCGGTCGAATTCCAAACAAAAACCCAATTGAAGTGTCGGTACGCGTAAATATAAATGGGAAGGAGATTGGGATTCTCATTTCACGGATCTATGTCGCTCCGATGGGGGTTTCCATTCAAATCAACGGTGGCGAATGGCGTACCATCTCAGGGGCTGGCATGAACAGCCAGGGTGACAGGCACATAATTAATTCGATGTCGGGCGGCGAAACCGCGGGAGTCTTGTGGCAGGGAAAACCAGCCGGAAACTTCAATTGGACTTTGGAAACGAACGCTTTTCATTACAAGCCGAATGAACGTGTTCAATATACCCACGTTTACGGTATGCAGGCGTCTATCAGTGGTGGCTCGCTAACGGTTGAACCACGGAGCGAATACCTCGGTCGAGACATAGTCGTAGGCCATTTTGAAGTCCAACCGGCCAGTTACCTGGACTTTACTGTCCCCCAGAACCCTATTTATACGACGGCCTCAGTACGTGGTGTTTTCCGGGTAAAGCATATATAATTCTTAACGAGTTAAAAGCAGGCAAGCAACTGTTCATTTTAAGCGCGCTAATCAGGCTCAAAATGAATGAACAGTTGCTAGCCTGCTTCGCTTTCTCTAGCTTCATTAAAACCGCAAAGTAGGTGTTAGTTTATACGGTTGATTGCTGGGCGAGTTTGTGAACGAGGCAAAACAAAAAAGCACTTAACATTTCTGCTAAGTGCTTGATTTTTAAGAGCCCCCAGTCGGGATCGAACCAACGACCTACTGATTACAAGTCAGTTGCTCTACCAGCTGAGCTATGGAGGCTTTTGATTTTTGGAGATCTTCAGTAGCTTTTGGCTGGCTGCTTATCTCCTTGATCGTGGTGCAAAAGTATGCGTTTTAGATATTCACAGCAAGCTTTTTTAAATATTTTTTTCTAAAAAAAGCTAACTGGCTGCTTCTCAGGGCAACTATTGAGCCTCCCGAATTACTTTCAGCTGGTGCTTCAGATCATCCAGTTGTTTTTCAGCGACGGCAATCTTTTTATCGATTTCCGCCCGCAGTTTATCAGCGCCTTTTGAACGAGCAAAAAATTCAATATTGTTCCGGTAGACAGCAATGTCGTTTTCCAATGATGACATTTTCCGGCGAATATCTCCTTCTTTCTTATGTAGATCCCGTGAAGATCCAGAGTCACGCACCAATTCCGTTTCATTTTCCAGAGTCAGGCGCTCTTTTTCCTTCGGCGATAATTTACCGCTCGCACCTACCAATGAATTAATGGCGTTGATGTAGCGCTTCTGAATAGCCTGCATCTCTTTTTTAGGCACAAAACCTATCGATGCCCATTGCTGCTTAAATTGGTTCAGTTGGGATAGATCAGGATTTTCACTCCCTGCCATTGCTTCGATTTGCTCGCAAAGGGCGATCTTCTTAGCCAGGTTTTCTTCAAACTCCTTCTCAACCTCCTGATTTTTTGCCCGTTTCTTATTGAAAAAGGCATCACAGGCCGACTTGAACCGATCAAAGATCGAGTCCTTAAATTTCTCTGGCACTTGGCCGACGCTCTTCCACTGGCGTTGCAGGTCAATGACACGCTGGGTTGCCTCCTGGCTTTCCTCGCCGGATTCCAGAATGCTTTCCACCTGCTCGCAAAGCTCAGTTTTCAGTTTAAGATTTTGATCGCGTTTGGCCTCTAGCTGCTTGAAGAACTCTCCTTTGTGGTGGAAGAACGTTTTCAGGGCAGCCCAGAATTTTTTGCTTAGTTCGCGACCTTCTTCGCGCGGCATGGCACCACGCAACGCATTCCAACGCTCCTGAAGCGCCATCACCTCCCGGGTCTTTTCGTTCCAGTCGTTGATGCTATTCGAAGTAAAGGACGTTTGCGGAACCAGTTCTTCGTACAGTTTTGATTTCTGTTCGTATAACTGGGCACCTTCTTTTTTCAACTCTTCGTTTTGCCCACGCCGGCGATCATACAACGTGTCAAGAGCTTTCTTGAAACGCTGCCAGAGCACTTCCTGCTCCGCTTTGGGTGCCGGACCGATGTGCTTGTATTCTTCGAACAGGTTGTTGGCTTCGTCAATCAGCTGTTTTGTGACAGGTTTGCCTTCTGCTCCCTGAACCAGACCCTCTACCTTCTCACACAGCTCTGTTTTCAGTTGCTGATTTTTCTTCCGGTCCAGTTCTTTCAGCTCGAAATAGATGTTCCGGTTGCTATAATAACGGTCCACCAGAGCATGATAGGTTGCCCACAGTGTTGCATTATGGGGCGAAGGCACATTTCCTGCCGCCTTCCATTCATCCTGCACCTGCTTGAAACCATTCCAGCTTGACTTAGGATCGCCCGCGTTGTTCTCGTCGTTTTCAACCAATTCCCGCAACCGACGCAGCAAGTCCGTCTTCACCGCAAAATTAGTATCCTTGGCTTTTTCCAGCTGCTGGAAATACTGATTTTTCCTGTCTTTTATCTGCTTGTACAACGCGTCAAACTGACTGACTAAATCGTCGTACTTATATTCAAACCCTTCTTCTGAACCAGTATCCTGGATGTATTTTTCCAGGGCGCTGCTTCGCTCGGATGCTTTTATCTGATCAAAAAAAGGACGCGCCTCCTTCAAAACCACATCAGCCTGGCGGTACTCAGTTGCCGTCGCTTCTTCAGTTTTTAAAGCAGTCAGTTGCTTGTCCAATAAATCCACAAAATCCTGTTTAGAGAACTGGCTGTAGTCAACCGGCTGGGCCGTTTCCTCCATTTCCAGTTCAATAGTATCCGCAGGTTCTTGGGTTAGATCATCACGTTCGGTGATTTCTTGTTCTTCGCTCGCCATACGATGCTTGTAAACGATTACCTTTGCAAAACTATATAAATATCGCGGATTTTTCTGTATTTAATAAAATAACCGGTTCCACAAATACCTATGAATTCTTCACTTGCTGACCTCCGAAAAGAGTATTCTCTTAACGGGTTAGACCCAACAGATGTTTTAACAAATCCGTACCAGCAATTTCAACGCTGGTTCGATGAAGCAATGAATGCGGCCATTCTGGAACCTAATGCCATGCACCTCAGCACGGTCGATGCCGATGGCCATCCTTCGGGCCGAATTGTGTTGATAAAAGGAGTAGACGAGCGGGGCTTTTCGTTCTTCACCAACTACCAGAGCCGGAAGGGGAGTGAAATTGCCGCCAACCCTTACGCTGCCCTTACTTTTTTCTGGCCCGAACTGGAGCGACAGATCCGCATCGAGGGCACAATTGAAAAAGTAAGCCCCGAAGAATCGGATGCCTATTTCGCTAGTCGCCCCCGTGGCAGCCAGATTGGTGCCTGGACTTCCCGGCAAAGCTCCGTTATTTCGAGTCGCGAAGAGCTGGAGGAGCAACAAAACAAAATAGAAAAACAGTTCGAGAATCAGCCTGTTCCACGCCCTGAACACTGGGGCGGCTATCGCGTCACTCCTACCCAGATCGAATTCTGGCAGGGTCGCCCCAGCCGCCTTCACGACCGCGTTGTCTACCGCAATTCAAGCGAAGGACTCTGGATTATTGAACGTTTATCCCCTTAGAATTCGTATACCTAAACTGCTAGTCGAGCAGTTTAGGCACTTAAACCAGATCAAACAGATTTTGTACACCAATGACTCGCTCTACGGTAAAGCCTTCGCCATACCGAACGCCAATCATGTGGCCAAACTCCTGCGCTCTGGCATCCAGAAAATCCCAAAAATCCTGACTAGAGATATAGCTGGCCGGCTCGTCACTCTCGGGATTGTAGAACTGGCTTTTATAAGCTCGAATCGATTCGAGCTTTTTTTCGTAGTGTGCCGTAATATCAACCACAATATCGGGTTTGATGTAGCGATCCTGAATGAAATGGTAAACCAGCTTGGGCCGCCATGCAGCCTGCTCTTCGCCGTTTTTTTCCTTTGTTTTTATTTGCCGTAAACCCGAATAAAAGCAAGAGTCAACAATCAAACTTGAGGCGCGCCCGTGGTCAGGATGGCGATCTCGCACGGCATTTGCGATAACAATTTCGGGTTGATAGCGCCGGATAGCTGCAATAAGGGCTAACTGGTGTTCTTCATCATTCCGAAAAAAACCATCCCGAAAATGCATGTTCTCCCGGGCAGACAATCCCAAAACCTGCGCGGCCGCATCAGCTTCCTGCAACCGGATTTCGGGAGTTCCGCGTGTTCCTAATTCTCCGCGTGTCAGATCAACAATCCCTACTTTTTTTCCTTGGGCAATGTGCGAAAGAATCGTTCCGGAGCAGCCTAATTCGGCATCATCGGGGTGAACAGCAATAACAAGAATATCTAGTTTCATACGAGGTAGCTACAGAGCCGAACAGCGAAGGCAAACGCTATGCCTATAATAAATTAATGAACCCGCAGTTTCTGGCCTGGCCGAAGCCGCGAGCGGGTTGAAATATGATTCTTTTTAGCTAGTGAGGAGATTGTCATGCCATAGCGTCGCGCAATGCTGGTCAGGGTTTCGCCCGAGCGAACTTTGTGCAATACCGTCCGCTTATAAGTAGGTTTAAAGCCCGATACATTACTGCCCCGACCCCGCAAATAATCCCAAACATGCGATGTCAGGATAAAATGATCTGAGATCAGCGAATTAGTCGGGAAGTTATACATATGCGTTGGGCTAAAGGGATTCCCTTCGTAGCGGGTTTCATAATGCAGGTGTGAGCCAAAACTCCGCCCTGTGTTTCCGCCTAAACCAATCTGATCACCAGCTTTAATTAACTGTCCCGACTCCACCAACGCTTTGGATAAGTGTCCGTATAAGGTCTCCAGCCCATTGTAGTGACGTACGAGAATGAACCGACCGTACCCACTTCCATCCCAGCCTACTATCCGAATAATGCCGTCGAAAGCAGCATACACCGGATCCCCTGTTTCCAGATCCAGGTCCATTCCCTTATGCCAGCGTCCCCAGCGGGGGCCAAAAATTGAGGTGACTTTACCGTCGGTAGTTGGAGCTGCCCAGTAGCGATTCTGCGCCGGATCATACAGTTTCAGATCGATGACTTCGTCAAATTCGAGCGGATCTATCCCGTAGGGGTCAATCGCCCGAGAATCCCAAACCGCATAATAATCGGCAATCTTTACCCAATCATCTCCAACCTGTACCGAGTCAACGATTTCGACAACGCTGACCTCACCCTCATCTATCTCGGTGGTATCTTCACTAACAACGGGATTTATCTCCTGCTTTGGCTCAAACTGGCTGTTAAAGCGTAACTTCGATGTTTCCTGTTCAAATTCTTCTTCTGGCTTTTCGGGCTGCTCGGCGGTGGGTGAACCCAGATCATTTTTGGGTTTTATCCGAACGTTCTTTTTGAATTTTCCGCGCTCCTGCGCCTGCCCACTTGTTATGCTTCCAAAAAATAAAAAGCTGGCCAACAGCCACCAGACTGCCAGTGTTCTCATCCTCAGTTCAATTTACAAAGAAGGATGAGCCATGATGAATGACCCACGAACAAGGAAAAATGGTTTTCAACGGAAACCCGTTCTTGTTCGTCGGACATTGGCCACGGCTCACTAACCTCTCAGGGTGGTTATTATTAAATTATACAGTCTGCACTTCATGCAGTTCTACTTCTTTCATAGCCAGAAAACGTTCTGCGTCCAAGGCAGCCATACAACCCGTTCCAGCAGCCGTAATGGCCTGACGATAGATATTGTCCTGCGCATCGCCACAGGCAAAAACGCCCGGTACATTTGTGCGCGAACTTCCTTTTTCAGTCAGGATATACCCGTTTTCGTCTAGCTCGATAAACGGCTTGAAAATGCCGGTGTTGGGTTTATGACCAATTGCCACAAAGAAGCCCGTTACATCGATAATCCGTTCTTCACCCGTCGTTACGTTTTTAACGCGAATACCCGTTACCTCCTGCTCACCCAGAATTTCTTCGGTTTCGGTATACCAGAGGATTTCGACATTGGGTAATGATTTTAAGCGGTTCTGCATGAATTTAGAGGCACGCATCTCGCCCCGACGAACCAGCATGTATACTTTGCGGCAAAGATTTGCCAGGTAACTAGCTTCCTCAGCAGCCGTATCGCCCGCACCGACAATGGCCACATCATGCCCCCGGAAAAAGAAGCCGTCACAAACCGCGCAGGCAGATACTCCGTGACCGTTCAGGCGCATTTCGGAAGGTAAGCCCAGCCACTTCGCCGATGCACCCGTCGAAATGATGACTACATTGGCCGTAATTTCGTGTTGTTCGTCAACAATTGCTTTGTGCGGATAGCCCGAAAAATCAACATCCGTGACAACGCCGTACCGGATATCAGACCCAAAGCGACGCGCCTGGGCTTCCAGGTCCATCATTAACTGAGGGCCTTGCACTCCGTCCGGATAACCAGGAAAATTATCTACTTCAGTTGTAATCGTAAGTTGACCGCCGGGTTGAGCCCCTTGATACAAGACAGGTTTCATTCCCGCGCGTGCGGCATAAATAGCGGCAGTGTATCCGGCTGGGCCGGAGCCTATGATAAGGCAATTAACGTTTTCGGTGGTCATTGTGAAAGAGCTGATTTCTGTATGGATTCTTTGAGTACCAAACCTTTTGTTTACTTAGTATACAGAAAAAACAGCGGCAAAGTTCGCGAAAAATCCGGGCGAAACCAAGCTACCCAAGCCTGAAAGAACAAGGAATAATGCACTACAAATTAGCTGATAGCTAGCTATTTATTAGACATTGGCCCTATATTATCCACTTTTATACCTCCATTATCAAATTCAATCACAGAATTCGCCAGTCAATTCGGCGGTTTAGACGGCGATTTTCGTCTGTATCGTTGGCTACAAGCGGCTTCGTTTCGCCGTAGCCCGCCGATCGGATGCGCGTTGCGGGGATTCCGGCCTTAGCCAGGTAGTTTACCACGGCCTGCGCTCTTTTTTTCGATAGTTCCAGATTGGCAGCCGCGTCGCCCCGGTCGTCGGTATGACCCGCTATTTCGACCTGCACTTTCGGATTTTGTTGCAGAAATTGCACCAATCGCTCTAGCTCTGTCCGTGATTTTTCGGCTAAGTCAAACCGGCCTGTCTCAAAAAATATGTTATTGAGTGTTTCTGATTTGGGTCCGCCTTTGTCAGTACTTACAATCGGTTCCAGGGGCACACTCAAAGCCAGTGCCTCGCCTTCCCGCTTCTGCGTAAAGTCAAAGGACAGGCTTTTAAACAGGTAGCCGGGAACCTGTACGTACAACGCATATTCGCCTCCCGATGGCAAAACGGCGGTATACTGCCCGGTTTCCGAATCCGATTTAACCCGAGTTACCACCTGATTAGTGGCCAGATCGATCAGTTCAATGGTGGCATTTAGTGGCTTTTTCGACTTTGCATCGGCAATAATGCCTTTCACGTAGCTGACTGGTTTTATTTTTTCCCGAATGGATTCCGGCAAGTCAAATACATAAAGCTTAGACCGCTGCTTATCGCCTGCTTCTTCGTGGGAATAATATGCCCGCGTCCCGTTTGCGGTTACAAACAAAGCGGCCTGGTCGTCGGCGGTATTGATGGGATAACCCAGATTTTGCGGATTGGACCAACCATTCGCGGTACTGTCGGCCATAAATAAATCATAACCGCCCATGCCTACCAATCCATCCGATGCAAAAAACATGGTCCGGCCATTGGCGTGAATAAACGGTGACGCTTCGTCAAAGGGCGTGTTGATTGTTTTTAGGTTATACGGTTTTTTCCATTCGCCATCGTCGCCTAAATCGCTGCACCAGATGTCCCGACGCCCAACACCACCAGGCCGATCCGACACAAAATAAAGCCGTCGCCCATCTGCCGACAAAGCCGGCTGCGACTCCCAGCCGCTCGTATTGATTACCGCGCCCAGGTTTTGGGGATCAGACCAGGCATTGCCTGTTTTTTTGGTAATGTATAAATCGCAGCTTCCCAACCCATTCCGTTCGTTACAGGCTGTGAAAACCAGCGTTCGTCCGTCGGCGGAGAGCGAAGGCGTTCCTTCGTTGCGAACCGTGTTGATGTTGGCTGCCAGCGAAACCGGGGCGCTCCAGGCTTCGGCCTGCCGGGTAGCCGTCATTAAATCTTCATCTCCTTCCGGCTTTAGCACCGTGAAGACAATGGTCTGTTCATCAGCCGTTAATACCGGAAAATATTGCGAGGGATACGCCTGTACGGCAGCAGGCAGAGGCTGAGGTTTTACGGACAAAGGATTTTGAATGGCCTGCTGGCCAAACCGGGCAGTTTGCAACAAACGCTCAACCCGTTTGCCCTGCGCCGAATGCGGAGCAAAGAACTTACTAAATCGTTCCAGATACGGAATTACCTGCGAGTATTGCCCACGTTTCAACAGATAAACGCCGACAAATTGATAAGCTAAACCAGACGAAGGTTTGTCGGGTTGTTGCCGAATTGCCCGCTGGTAGGCCTCTAAAGCCTGCTCAGGTTGCCGGGTAAATTCATACACCTGCCCCAGCTTCAGGTGTGCCTCGGTATAGCCAGTATCCCGCTCAATCGCTTGATTCAGCAAATTGATGGTTTCGACAGCCTGGCGCTGGGCAAAGGCCTGCACAGCTTTATTATATAGCTCAACTGCTTTTTTGTTCTGAGCAGCGGACGGAAAACAAAGGGAAGAAAAAAGAACGCCGAACAACAAAATTCGTAGTCCTCTTTTTGACCGCTCTTTTTTCTTTCCTTTTTGTATCCCATCTAGGGGATATCCATGTATTTGTGAGTTTGCAACGAAACCTGCCATTGCGGATGCGCTTTTACGTATTCAACGATGAGCGGCAACATTTCGTTTGAACGTCCCCATTCGGTTTGCAAAAACAATTTACAGTCAGGGCGAACAAGAGCCGCAAATGACTCGGCAAAAGCAAAATCCGACTTGTTATAAATGATTACCTTAAGCTCATCGGCTTTCTGGTAAATGTCTGGATGCGGCTGCTTGAACTTTTTGGGCGAAAAACAAATCCAATCCCAGGTGCCTGTAACCGGATATACTCCCGATGTTTCTATATTGGTTTGAAAGCCTGCTACCTGAAGGGCAGCCGTCAGCTGGGTAAGGTCATGCATAAGGGGTTCTCCACCCGTAATGACCGCCATGCGGCCCGGATACTGTAAAGCCCCGTCAATGATTTCGGACAACTCTAGTTTGGGATGCGCGTTGACATCCCACGATTCTTTTACGTCACACCAATGGCAACCTACGTCGCAGCCCCCGAGGCGAATAAAATACGCCGCCCGGCCCGTATGCGCACCTTCACCCTGGAGCGTGTAAAACGCTTCCATCA
The DNA here is from genome assembly GCF_021484805.1 of Tellurirhabdus bombi. Lineage (NCBI taxonomy): Bacteria > Pseudomonadati > Bacteroidota > Cytophagia > Cytophagales > Spirosomataceae > Larkinella > Larkinella bombi. The sequence continues at coordinate 4,151,224 of NZ_CP090557.1, forward strand.
CAGGCAGTTGCTCCACAGCCGTTTCGGTTTGTTGACTAAGCACTTGATTCATTGCGTAAAGATACGGAATTTGTGGGCAATGACCTCTTCAACAAGGACAAAGAGAAAGTAGGTGCAATGCAACTTTTCGTTTCTGAGCCGCATCTAGTAGGTATAGAACTCCCACAAACACACAAATTTTATGAAACTATCTTTTGTTTTGCTTTCTGGTTTACTGAGCTTGACCACTGTTACTATTCAGGCTCAAGAAGTTACTAAAGAACTAAATGTTCGTTCGTTTGACCGGATCAACATAGGAAGCGCTATCGACGTAACTGTTCGTCAGGGCGGTTTTAATGTTGAGGTTGATTTACCAACGGGCGAATCCAAATACCTCGACGTAAAAACCGACAACAACACGCTTACGGTCCGCCTAAATCGTCCACCGGGGAACTGGCTTTCATCGAACCAGAATCGGAAAAGTCCGCACATTACCATCACCATGCCCAGCTTGCAGGGCGTTACACTTTCGGGAGCGTCGGACGGAAATATTAGCGGCTTTACGAACACCGATCAGTTAGACATTAATCTTTCTGGATCATCGGACCTTAAAATGACGAATGTAAGGGCCAAACGAATTCGTTTAAAAGCTTCGGGTGCGTCAGATTCGGTTATTTCGGGCGAAACAGATGTGCTAGAGGCAGAAATTTCAGGGGCTTCCGATTTGTCAGCGTCAAACCTGATAGCCAACGAGGTCGTTGTGAGAGCCCAGGGAGCAAGTGATGCCTCGGTTTATGCGCGCCGGAAAGTAGAGAAATACGCGCGGGGAGGATCCGATATTTCGGTGCGGGGAAATCCGTCGACCGTTCATTCCAACAAACTGGACTAGTCTGCCAGCACTAAAAAGTAAGGGGTACAGGTTGCCTAATGCGCGTCAACCTGTACCCCTTCTTTTTCTTAACTAATACCCACTAATTGAATATCAAAAATCAGGTCTTCGCCCGCCAACGGGTGATTGGCGTCAAGAATAACGGTTGTTTCTGAAACGCCACGTACAATAACAGGAATTGGCGCTGGACTACCATCCTGGTGCATGTTCAGGGTTGTTCCAATTTCCAGAGGAATATCCGTTGGAATCATGGAACGTTCAAATTCAAAAACCATTTCTTCACTGGCCGGACCGTAGGCATCTTCCACCGGAATGTTTACCGTTTTGGTTTCGCCTAACTCCATTCCACTTACACCTTCATCAAAACCTTTGATGACCATGCCATTTCCAACGGTAAATTCCAGGGGATCACGACCGCTTGATGAATCAAAAACTGTTCCATCGGTTAACCGACCTGTATAATGAACCTGAACCGTATCACCGGCTTTTGCCTGTGCCATAAGTAAATTCGTTTTTTGATAAATGAGGAAAACTATTGGGTACTTCTAGAACACTGAAACTAGCGCCTTGTTTTAGCAAGGCGCTAGTCGGCCTAAATTACCCTTGCTTATTTTTCAGTTACAAAACCGCAGTTTGTCCCGCTTTCTGCCACTGCTTGATCAACTGTAAAAACTCGGTTTGCAACTGTTGCGAGTGATCTTTAGCATACCAGCCATGAATTTTTTCGGCGACTTCTTCAAACGGCAGGTTCTGTGCTTTCCATTCCAGCATCAAACCCTGAAGCACTTCCGGACGCGGACCCCAGTTTCCCAGCTCCGACAAATCAGAGGCTCGCAAACAAATTAGTTTTGGGATCGAACGGCCACCGTTAGTGAGATAAGCGTCCATAATATCTGGATTCTTGTCACGCAACAGCACCCGCACACTAATGTCCTGCCCCGAATCGGCAATCTGCTTGATAACGGGTAAATTCTGCGCTACATCGCCACACCAGGATTCGGCCAGAACCATCCAAATCCAGCGTTCCTGAACTCCACTTGCCGCCTCAACCAATTCTGGATTCAACGTTGTTGTGCGCTCCAGACGGCTGATGCGTTGCAGGTTCAGGCGGGTATACTGCAAAATCTGCTCGGTATTGTACGAATCAGCGTCTGATGTTGTCCGATTCTGCGCATACAGTTCCTCCGATAAGGCAATAAAAGCCTCGTACGTATACGCCCCTACGAGATGGGCAGGCGTAATCACCGTTTGTGTCGTCATAAAAGAAGGCAATCGTTAATAAGCCCGGGCAAACACCACGCGTTTGCGGGATGGCTTGCCGGTGTAGATACAAACTCCATCTTCTTCCTCTGCGTTCAACGGAATGCAGCGAATAGTAGCTTTTGTTTCTTCTTTGATGGCCTCTTCGGTTTCCGAAGTTCCATCCCAGTGGGCCATAATAAAGCCACCTTTTTCGATCTGCTCCTTAAATTCGGCGTACGTATCCACCCGGAACGTGTTCTCTTCCCGGAATTGCAGGGCTTTTTTGTAAATGGTTTCCTGAATATCGACCAGCAGATTCTGGATATGCTCCACAATGCCATCGAAAGACACGGTCTCTTTGGTTTTCAGATCGCGACGGGCCACTTCGACGGTGTTATTTTCGAAGTCGCGCATGCCCATAGCCAACCGCACGGGAACCCCACGTAGTTCGTATTCAGCAAATTTCCAGCCGGGCTTGTTGTTGTCGCTGTCGTCGAATTTAACGCTGATTCCCAGCTTTTTCAACGCCTGAATGACGGGCTTGATTCTATCCGTCAGTTGAGCAAGCTGCTCTTCGTTCTTGCAGATAGGCACAATAACCACCTGAATAGGAGCTAGTTTTGGCGGCAAAACCAACCCGGCGTCATCCGAGTGAGCCATAACCAGAGCGCCCATCAAACGGGTACTTACTCCCCAGGATGTTCCCCAGACGTATTCCTGCTGGTTCGATTTGTTAAGGAATTGAACATCAAACGCTTTGGCAAAATTCTGCCCTAAAAAGTGCGATGTGCCCGCCTGCAACGCTTTTCCGTCCTGCATCATGGCCTCGATACAAAGCGTTTCGTTGGCTCCCGCAAAGCGCTCGTTAGCCGTTTTCGCCCCCCGAATGACAGGAACTGCCATCCATTCTTCGGCAAAACGGGCATAAACTTCAAGCATCTGGTTGGTTTCTTCGATGGCCTCTTCGGCAGTAGCGTGCGCGGTATGGCCTTCCTGCCACAAAAACTCTGCCGTTCTCAGGAATAAGCGGGTACGCATCTCCCAGCGAACCACGTTGGCCCACTGGTTAATGAGCAGGGGTAAATCCCGGTAAGACTGAATCCAGTTTTTGTACGTACTCCAGATTACCGTTTCCGACGTTGGCCGAACAATCAGCTCTTCTTCTAGCTTGGCTTCCGGATCCACGATTACCCCCGAACCGTCCTCTGCGTTCTTTAGCCGGTAATGCGTCACTACGGCGCATTCTTTTGCAAAACCCTCTACGTGCGATGCCTCTTTGCTCAGATACGATTTAGGAATAAAAAGGGGGAAATAGGCATTTGTGTGCCCTGTTTCCTTGAACATATCGTCCAATGCCCGTTGCATTTTCTCCCAGATCGAGTAGCCATAAGGCTTGATGACCATGCACCCGCGAACGGCTGAGTTTTCGGCCAGATCAGCCTTTTTTACTAGTTCATTATACCACTCCGAGTAGTTCTCGCTGCGCGAAGGAATTGCTTTTGCCATAGGAAATTAAAACGTAATTGTCTCAGTACCAGAATTGAATAATTTTTATTGAAGCCATTTAAACCTTTGCTCCCTAAAGCGGGTCTAAGGATAAAGAATACCAGCAAAAAGCAGGCAAAAAATTAAGTAAATAATTTAATTCTGCCATTCATAAATGGGCTTGCAAAGATAGGTTTTTCTGGTATTTTTGTAATCAAACGGGTCAATTCTGTGTTATAACAATAGAGTGACCTTTTCTCCGAACCTTTTAGTAGCGTTCCTTATGAAAGCAAAACGTACATTACCATATGTTGCGCTAGCCGCTTTCCTCAGTCTGGTGGGGTGTAGCACTGGCCAACGACTTGCCCAAAACGGGGGTGAGGTAGACGATCTCTACGGATCTTCGTCCGATGGAGCAGTCTATGTGGCCAAGCAGCAACGGGAATCCCGTCAATTATCAGAAGAACCAGCACGCCGGAAGAGCAATAACCCAGACTATTTCGAGTCGGAAGACGAACAGAAAATGGCCTGGGGTGATGAGTATTACAGCGATTTGTCGACCCGCAAAATAAGCCGTGGTCTTTCGGCTGATCCAGGTTGGAATACAAGCAACTACAACGATGGTTTTGTGGATGGCTTTAACTCGGCCAACTATGCGGCCATGAACAACTCCTGGCGTTGGAACCGCTGGGGCTGGAACAGTGCCAGCTTGTGGTCGGGTATCGGCTTTGGCATTGGAGTCTCGCCTTGGGGCTGGGGCAATTCCTGGGGTATGAACCGCTGGGGCGGCATGGGAATGGGTAGTTTCTACGATCCATTCTGGGGTAGCTCTTTCGCCTATGGTGGTAATCCATTCTATTCTCCCTGGGGAGGTGGTTGGGGTGGTGGTTATGGCTTCTACGACTCCTTCTATAACCCATACGGATACGGTGGTTACTACGGCGGCGGAAATGGCTGGTATAACCGCGGTGTAGCTATTGTGAACAACAACGGTAACATCGGGGCAGCCAGAAACCGTATGGTAGGTGCTCGTGGTACAGACCGGCGGGATCGTTACAACGATAATTTCGTAAATTCACCTCGTTCGGGCAATACGAACAGCGGTGGTCGTCGTGCTTCTGGGTATGACTCACCTTCTTATTCTAGCAACCGTGACCGCAGTGGAACCTCGGCTAGTGGCCGTGCCAATAACAGCGGAAGCTATTATTACGCAAACCCGAACAACGCAGGTGGCCGGACAAGTGGCGGAAGCTACAACAACTCAGGCTCAACGGATACTTACTACTCGCGTCCTCGTAACACCGAATCGCGGGGTAATAGCCGGGGAACCTATACCGCTGCGCCTCGGAGCAATGACGGTAGCAACTACCGGTATAGCGCACCGCAGCAGCAATCGCAAAGCTATAGCCGTCCAAGCTATGAATCGCGTGGAAGCTCAAACAGCAATTCACAGCCTTCATACAGTCCATCAAGAACGCAATCGCAGCCTTCTTACAGCGCTCCTACTCCATCCTACTCAGGTGGCAGCCGTGGAGGTGGAGGTAGCTCATCCGGTGGTGGTGGCGGTTATTCAGGTGGTAGCTCACGCGGACCCCGTTAATCCGTATCCTTGCTAATTAGATCAGTTCAATAAAAAAACCCCGCCGATTACTACAATTGGCGGGGTTTTTCGTTTTATTATTGGTTGGACAAATTAAACCAGCGGCATAGCTAAATTGTCCAACCGAAAAATTCCATCCACTATGCTCTGCTAACTTTTATGAAGAAGGAAATAAGTCTTTTGGGGTTGCTTCTAACAACAGGAGTAGCCTTCGGCCAGTACGCTGGTGATGCTTTTCGATACTCAGAAATTCAACAAACGGGAACGGCCCGGTTTCGAAGCTTAGGCGGTAATCACGCGGCGCTTGGTGGTGATGCCAGTACTACTTTTGGTAACCCAGCTGGACTTGGTTTTTACAATCGCTCTGAATTCAGCATAAGCCCATCCCTTTCCATTACCAATACGGAAAGCAATTACCTGGGCAACCAAACACCGTCTGTTTCAAAAACCAATCCGAACATTGGTCATTTTGGATTAGTCCTGGCTGGCAACTCACAGAATGAGAACCGCCGTTGGCGTCGCACTGCCCTTGGCGTTACGTATTCGCGGCAGGTGAATCTGCACAATTCATTCTCGTATCAAGGGCGCAACAACAACAGTTCCATTGCCGACGCCTTCGCGGCTGATGCAACGCAACAAGGGTATAGTTCAGCGTATTTGGATAGTCAATTTAATCAGTCATCGAGAGAAGCCAATTTTTTGACGGCGGCCGCTTACCAGCTTTACCTGTTTAATCCGACCTTAAGGGCAAACCCAAATGACGATGGGGCTCCTTATAGTCGTTATGACGTGGGTTATCCAAATGCTGATTTTCCAACGGTTCGCCGAGATAATGCATTTGACCAGCGCGAAACGTTTACCTCAAGCGGTGCGCATAATCAGTGGACGTTTTCTTATGCCGGGAATTACGATGATAAGCTCTACATCGGTGCCTCGCTCGGCTTGACTCGTTTACGCTACGAGTACAACACAATTTACCGGGAAAACGCTGTGGGTGGTAACATAATTGGAGAAATCAACCGCAATGAGGATTTAAGCGTTACAGGTAGCGGGATCAACTTTTCGTTGGGTGCTATCTGGAAAGCGGACGATAAGCTGCAACTGGGCGCGAGTGTCACTAGTCCAACATTTACCAGCGTTCGGGAAACGTTCAACCAGTCTCTTTCGACGGATATTATTGGGGTTCCCCGGATTGAAAATGGCAACCCCGTTTTGTTTGTCCCTGATGACCAAAATATCTCGGTTCTCCCCAACGATTTTGAGTATGATTTGACGAGTCCTTTACGGGCAATGGCGGGTGCTACTTATTTTCTGGGCGAGAAAAAAGTTGGCTTTTTAACGGCCACCGCCGAATACGTTGGGTATGCGGGTATGCGGGTTCGTACGAATGTATACAACTCACAGGATAACCTCGATTTTCGCAATGACGTGAAGGCGGAGGTGCAGAATACCTACAACAACGTGGTTAATTTCCGGGCAGGCGCTGAGTTTCGTTTTGGTTTGCTACGCGTTCGCGGTGGGGTTGCCTATAATCCAAATCCATACAAGCAAACGTTTGATGCCCTGGCCCGTTCAGACCGCGATAAGTTGATTTATTCGGCTGGATTAGGCGTACGGAATGATCGTTTCTTTGCCGACCTGGCGGGGAGCTTTGTCAACTTTAAGTCTGCTCAGCAACCCTACACGGTACAGAATGGCCCCTCAGCTCTCATTACTAACCAACAAACGAATGCCATGCTGACCCTAGGCGTTCTGTTTTAATCAGAGTGAATACTAGCCTCATAGAAAAGTCCACTCAAACGAGTGGACTTTTTTTATAGATGATGGCCAATTTTTTCCAGAACAGTAGCCGTATCGGCATTTCCACTAACGTGGATATCGGCCTGAATGTAGAATGGACGCCGGTCGGTGTATTTCTGGCGAAGGTTTTCTAGTAACCCCGGATCATCCAGGCGGTTTAAAGGACGATCATCCGCGCGATGATGATGCATGCGCTCTAGAATAACCTCGGGCGACACATCCAGAAAAACACTAAGTCCCATCTGTTTGATGTAGCTCATGTTGTCATGAAAGCACGGCATTCCACCACCGGTTGCTACCACCAGACTCTCGCCCTGCTTGATCGTATGCAATACCCGACTTTCAACCAATCGAAAATAAGGCTCACCATTGTCCCGAAAAATATCGCTTATGCTTCTCCCCTCTTCCCGAATAATGAGCTTGTCGGTGTCCACAAAGCGATAGCCCAGTTCACGAGCCAGCCGTTTGCCGAGGGTGCTTTTCCCAGATGAAGGTAGACCCACCAAAAATATATTCTTCATGCCTATCTCTGCAGAGGGCTTCGTCTGGACAACCGCGTCGTCCAATTCATTGATCGGATTCACGTCCAGTTATTTAACCAGTTTAATTACTTCTTCCGCTTCAGGTGTATCATTATGGTGCCATTTTCCCTGCACAACACCGTCCTTTATCAGCCAAAGGCCAGGATTCGAGCGAACGATCGTTTTTAGCACGGTTGCATCCGCTTTGTAGACAGGAACAGACAACTGGTATTCGTGCCGGAAATCGTTGATTTCATCATCACCGAGGGAGGTCAGGATCATGGCTGAAACTCCTTTTCCTCCGACTCCGCTCAGCAAGCGCCGGATAGCGGGCATCGATGCCTGGTTGATGTCTGTAGCATTCTTAATAATCAGAAATAAGTTAGCGCCTTTGAAGGTCTCCTGCGTCAAATCACCTTCCTCGTTCCAGATCCGATAATCCGTAATTTTAGGTTTTGCCGCTTCATTCAGCAAAATCATTTCTTTAAAATGGTAGGTTGTATCGGTCGGGTATTTATCAAGTTCATATTCCTTGCCATCCTTTTCCAGAATGTAGCTATAACGCAGCGGTTCCGAAGGCAGCATCTGCGCCGGAATGTTTTTACCGACGGCATAAGGCAGTAAATCAATTGGCGGTAGATGCTGAATGGCATACCAGCCAATTCCGATAGACGCCAAAGCGGCCAACAAGACCAGAACACCCGTCTGCGCTTTTCGGAAGGTTTTACGTTGCCAGATGATGATTAAAATTAAGACCAGCAGAAAAACATCTTTCCCAAACGATGTCCACGGTTTGAGCTTTATCGCATCTCCGAAGCAACCACAATCGGTCACTTTATTGAAGTAGGCCGAGTAAAAAGTCAGAAAGGTGAAGAAAACAATGAGGGCCAGTAAGGTCCAGGCCGTGGTGCGCATCCGGTAGGAAAACAGCAGTGCAACGCCAAGCACAACTTCTGCCGCGCAGAAAAACACCGACAAAATCAAAGCGTAAGGCATCAGACCGTGGAAGAAGCCCGCCATTGCCGGCAAATCTTCCGCAAAGACCTCAAAATACTCTCCGAATTTTATTTCGGTTCCAACGGGATCGTTGATTTTGATCAGTCCTGAAAAAGTAAAAATAAGCGCCACAATAAACCGGGCAACCTGGGCGATAATTCGCGGCCAGGACGGCGATTTGCGTGTCGTTGAATGGGCTAGCGTGGGGGTTGTCATACTTGAACCGTATCCGTAAAACCTAACTTAATCAAACAAAAAACAGCGTAATTAATGATATCCATGTAATTGGCATCCACGCCTTCTGAAATTAACGTCTGGCCTTCATTGTCTTCAATCTGCTTCGTCCTCAGTAACTTCATCAGGATGATATCCGTCATGGAGCTGACCCGCATGTCGCGCCAGGCCTCTCCGTAATCGTGGTTTTTAGCAAAGAGCAGTTCCATAACGCCGTTGACCTGCCGGTCGTATAGGGCACTTAGCTCGTCGTTCTCAAAATCCTTTTGCGGAAAATCCTGCAATTCGATCTGGATCAGCGCCATGACGCAGTAATTAATAATGCCCATGAATTCAGGAATTACGCCTTCTTCAACGCGCTGTTTCCCCGTTTCCTGAATTGTGCGAATGCGCTGCGCTTTTATAAAAATCTGGTCGGTGATGGAAGGCAGCCGAAGGATCCGCCAGGCCGTGCCATAATCTTTGTTCTTTTTCTGGAAAACCTCTTTGCAGAATTGAATGACTTGCCGATATTGAGTTTCTGTTTGCAGCACAGTAATTGTAAGTTTTCGAGTTTCCAGTTTCGAATTTCCAGTTATTGACTTTACCGTTCGTTCTACCTAAGTCGAAACCAACTAGCCAGAAGCTCGAAACCAGAAAGTAAAATCATGTCGAAAGTTACGAAAAAAACGCTCAACCTTCGGGGAAAAGTTCTCGATCTGACGATTCCCAGGGTGATGGGTATTCTCAATATAACCCCCGATTCCTTCTTTTCTGGCAGCCGTTCTGCCTCCGTTGAAGCCGCCGTGGAGCGTGCGGGACAGATGCTGAACGACGGAGCAACCTTTCTCGACATCGGCGGATACTCTACCCGCCCGGGAGCGGCCACCTTAAGTCCAGCGGAGGAAGCCGCCCGCGTTTTGCCTGTTATCGAAGCAATTAATAAAACTTTTCCAGAGGCACTTGTTTCGGTTGATACCTTCCGGGCGGAGGTTGCCCGGCAAGCCGTTGGAGCAGGCGCCGTTTTAGTGAATGACGTCGCTGGCGGAACGCTGGACCCGGAAATGTTCGAAACGGTGGCCGCGCTGGGGGTTCCTTACGTCCTGATGCACATGCGGGGTACACCCCAGACAATGACCCAGTTTACAGCCTATAATGACTTAATTCCCGACGTAATTCTGGAATTGCAACAGCAATTGGGTAAACTTCGGGCGTTGGGGCAGAAAGACATTTTGATTGATCCGGGATTCGGGTTTGCCAAGACCCCCGACCAGAATTTCCGGCTTCTGAATCAACTCGACGCGTTTGCCTGTTTTGAAGCGCCTCTCCTGGTGGGATTGTCCCGAAAAACAACGATCTGGCGTACGCTTGGCATCACGGCTGATGAAGCTCTCAATGGAACAACGGTTTTAAACACGGTAGCCTTGCAAAAGGGCGCTGCCATCCTGCGCGTTCACGACGTTCGCGAAGCTGCGGAGGCCATTAAATTAGTTTTACACCTGAATTTTGATCAATCTCAGCTCAACTAGGATTATGTTTATTAATTATGTAAATTATTAAATTCATGCTGAGTCTGATTTAAGTAATTCGCAATGATAGTTGCCCTCCGTGTATTTTTTTTAGACATCGACTGGGTTGATGTTTTGGATATTCTTCTGGTAGCCCTCCTACTCTACCAAATTTATTACATTGTACGGGGCAGTATAGCCAGCCGCGTTTTTCTGGGGTATTTGCTGGTTTACTTGTTTTATTTGACCGTCAAAGCAATTGGCCTGCAACTCCTCACTACCATTCTGGAGTATTTTATCAGTGTGGGTGCGCTGGCGCTGATCATTATCTTTCAGCAGGAAATTCGGCGCTTTCTGCTTATCATCGGTAAATCGACGCACATTCCGAACAGCCAGTTGTTCCGTCGCTGGTTTGGGCAAACCAGCGCTTCTGAATCGTCTACGCCCTTAAAACCAATCCTGGAAGGGTGCAAAGTGCTAGCCTCCGAATTTACGGGCGGCTTGCTGGTGATCGGCAAAAATGACGGTCTGGAAAAATACGTGCAATCGGGTGAGTTGCTGGACGCGGTTTTGTCGAAGCGCATGCTGGTATCCATTTTCAGTCAGTATAGCCCACTGCGGGATGGTGCAGCCATCATCATCGATGGGCGGTTGCGGGCAGCGCGCTGTATTTTGCCCGCCTCTGAAAACGACGAACTTCCAACTACCACCGGCTTTCGGCACCGGGCCGCGCTGGGCATCTCGGAAGCAACGGATGCCGCTGCCATCGCAATTTCAGAGCAAACGGGCCGTATCGCCCTGGCTATTGATGGCGAGCTTTTCGTCAATCTTACCAGCACCGAACTGGAGGAACGCCTGCAAAAGTACCTTTTTGAAACCAGCCGTCCGCGCCGTCGGGAAGAAGTCGAATGATAAATAAGTAGGCAGAATAAGTCCCGAAAAATGCGTCTCGCGTACCTGTTTTACACGTCCGCTCTTTTTTCAATCTGAGGGAAAAATCGTAAATTTAAGCTATGAATGATACCCTCACGCCTGCCCAGTTGCTGGCAAAACGCTTTCCGTTTAAACCTACCAAAGGCCAGCAGGATTTTTTCGAGCGCATGGGGCAATTTCTTCTTCCACAAGAACAGGAACGCTACCGAGATTGCTTTTTACTGAAAGGATATGCCGGAACCGGGAAAACGACGCTGATCAGTACGCTGATCAAGGTGTTGCCCAAATTGGGTTATAAATCCGTTTTACTGGCGCCAACGGGCCGGGCGGCCAAGGTCATGGCCAACTACTCGAAGCGCATGGCCCAGACCATCCACCGGAAAATTTACCGCCAGATTGCCGATGCCAATTCGGGAAGCCTGGCGTTTCAGCGGCAGAAAAATTACCACGAAGACACCATTTTTATTGTCGATGAAGCATCGATGATTAGCGATGACGCCGAGATTGGCATGAACGGGTTGCTCGCCGATCTTATTGATTACATTTTCGAGAATCCGGGTAATAAAATCATGCTGGTTGGGGATGTGGCCCAGTTGCCGCCCATTGGCAAAGAACTAAGCCCCGCGCTGGATGCAGGTTATCTCGAACGCCAATTTGACCTGACCGTTTTTGGCCAGGAGCTAACCGAAGTCATGCGGCAGGAAGAAGATTCGGGAATTCTGATCAACGCTACATCATTACGCAATACCCTGCATCAGGAAGCGCCTGTCATTCAATTTTCTACGCGTCATTTTCGCGACATTTACAAAATGACCGGGGAGCGCCTGGAAGACGGAATTCGGTATGCCCACGATAAATACGGTCGTGAAAATACCATCATTATCACGCGCTCCAATAAAACGGCGGTTCAGTATAACCAGTACATTCGTCGTTCCATTAACCAGTGTGAGGAAGAACTCGACGCCGGCGACTTGCTGATGATTGTGCGCAATAATTACACGGTTCTGGACGATGACAGCCCGGCGGGTTTTCTGGCCAATGGCGATTTTGTGGAGGTGATGAAAATCCGTAAGCGGGAAGAAATTCATGGCCTGCGGTTCGCCACTGTGCTGCTTCGTCTGGTCGATTATGACGAACAGCCCGAATTTGAAACCAAAATTATTCTGGATACACTCTATTCGGCATCTCCGGCCCTGGGGCGGGAAGAAAACAAAAATCTGTACGAAAGCGTCCAGAAAGATTATTTCTACATCAAATCAAAGCGCGAACGATCCGAAGCCATTCGCCGTGACCCTTACCTCAGTGCTCTGCAAGTGAAGTTTGCCTATGCTCTTACGTGCCACAAAGCCCAGGGGGGCCAATGGAGTGCGGTTTTCATCGACCAGGGTTATTTGCCTGATGGACAGGTAAATCAGGAATTTGTACGCTGGTTGTATACAGCATTGACCCGCGCCACGGACGAAGCTTTCCTGATGAACTTTGCCCCGCAATTTTTTCACTAGCAGTCTCGTCTTTTTACGTTAAAGAAACGCCCAACCGCCATGACACTTCAGAATTTTATCGCTACCCTCGAAGGACCTGAGCCACCTGCCAGCTTGCCGCCTCTGTTACAAGCACTTTGGCACGATGCCAATGATGATTGGGAAAAAGCGCACGACATTGCGCAAAGCCGCGAAGGCACCCCCGATTACGACCGCCTTCATGCTTACCTACACCGTAAAGAAGGCGATCAATGGAATGCTGGCTACTGGTACCGTCGCGCAGGGGCGTCGGTTTTTAGCGGAACCCTTGAAGCGGAATGGCAAGTACTCGCCAAGCAGTTTCTACCAACGACCTATTAAGCGAAATCCCACAAAAAAGGCGTCGAACAATTGCTCGACGCCTTTCTGATTATTTTATTCCTAAACCCTTATAATTTTCTATTTTATTCGATTTGATAGCTGCTTAAGCCGTTATCTCTTCTTCGCGCAAAATCTCTTTAATGTCAGTCAGTGGCAGGTTGAAAGCTTCGGCTACACCCTGATAAACTATTTTACCGTTTACGACATTCAGGCCTTTACGCAGTTCTTCGTTGCTGTTACACGCTTTCACCCATCCTTTATTGGCTAACTGCAACGCATACGGAAGAGTCGCGTTCGTCAATGCCAAGGTTGATGTATATGGAACGGCACCGGGCATGTTCGCTACGCAATAATGCACGACGTCATCAATGATATACGTTGGATTTTCGTGTGTTGTCGGTACGCAGGTTTCGATGCAACCGCCTTGATCAACGGCAACATCAACCAATACCGTACCCCGGCGCATGAGTTTCAGCATTTCCCGCGTGATAAGGTGGGGCGCTTTGGCACCCGGAATCAACACGGCACCAACGATAAGATCCGCTTGCTTTACCTGCTCGCGAATGCTGTAGTCATTGGACATCATCGTGGTTACGTTCGGCGGCATAATGTCCGACAGGTACCGCAAACGAGGCAGGCTAATATCCATAATGGTAACGTGGGCACCCAGACCCGCCGCCATTTTAGCCGCTTGTGTTCCAACAATACCGCCACCCAGAACCAATACGTTAGCAGGTTTTACACCCGGAACGCCACCCAGCAGAATACCACGGCCTTTCAAAGGTTTCTCGAGGTATTTAGCCCCTTCCTGAATAGCCATCCGGCCAGCTACTTCTGACATTGGAACCAGCAAAGGCAGAGAACGATCCGCTTTCTCTACCGTTTCATAAGCCAGACAGATAGCCTTCCGCTCGATCATCGCCTGCGTCAATTCTTCGGAAGAAGCGAAGTGGAAATACGTGAACAGAAGCTGGTCTTCTTTGATAAGATCATACTCCTGCGCAATTGGCTCCTTCACCTTGATAATCATCTCGGCGATGCCATATACTTCTTCGATCGTGGGGAGCATTGTGGCACCGGCCTCAATGTATTCCTCGTCTTCAAAACCACTACCTTGACCTGCATTGACCTGTACGTAAACAGTATGACCATGCTTACGTAACTCAGCAACACCCGCAGGCGTTAAAGCAACGCGGTTTTCATTATTTTTTATTTCTTTGGGGACTCCAATAACCATGTCAGAAAAGGTGTCTGAAGTGTAATTAATTGACTTAGCAAAGATAACCGAACAAGTGCTTATTTCTATAGATTTGCTCTTTTTTCAGGAAAAAAATATTACAAATCATTATATTGAAGAAAAAAATACTAAATCAACAGTCTGTTTGCACTATCCTAAGAAAAAAGACCACTTATGAACGGGTTAGATAAAGTAGACCGGCAAATCCTGACCCTTCTCCAGGAAAATGCCCAACTAACAATTCAGGAGATTGGACAACAAATTAATCTGTCTAAAACGCCGGTTCATGAACGCATTAAGCGGCTAGAACGGGATGGCGTTATTGATCGCTACGTAACGTTGGTAAACAAGAAAAAGGTCGGCAGTTCGCTCATTATTTACTGCCAGGTAACACTCGACAAGCAAACGCGTGACACCTTTATCGACTTTGACCAATCTATTGCCAAACTCCCTGAGGTAATTGAATGCAACCGCGTCTCCGGAACGTTTGATTATTTGTTAAAAATTGTTGCTCAGGACATGGAAAGCTACAATCGATTTTATCAGGACCACCTCTCGGTATTACCCGGCATCCTGCACATCAGCAGCTTTTTTGTTATGTCTGAAGTAAAAAATACCACTGTTATTCCGGTTGACTAGGCTTTTTATTTCTCCGCTCAGTTTCCGTTTTGACTGAAGATAAAACTACTTCTTGGCCAAACTGTTTACATCCTTTTCGTTGCGCTTGGTTATCTCCATCAGTCGCTGAACTGAGCGGTTCGTACCGTCCGGCAATATACTCCTAAAGGCCAATTTCAGCTTAGGTTACCGAAATGATTTTGCCATGTGTTTGCCGGATTACTTCCCGTAAAAGTGGTTTTGCTGCCCCTAGTGTGGTTACAGCTATTTCTGTTAACCATCGGCTCCCGAAAAGTTGCTGTACCGTGCGCCCGATCCAAAGACGCCGGGCAAACAGCTTTGACCAGGCTTGTTGGTATTTTTCTTCCAATTCGGCTCGCGTTAGTGTGCCCCGCAGGTAGTTTGTAGCTAGATCGCTGGCTTGTTTGGCACCATGAATGGCCATTGCCATCCCGTTGCCACAAAGGGGCGTTATCAAACCAGCCGAGTCGCCCGCCATCAGAATGTGATTTTCAACCGCTTTTTTGGCCGCAAACGAAATTTCATTGATGACTTCGGGCTTTTCGTATAGAAACTCAGCGCGTTCGAAAACGGCTTTCAAATGAGGATTTTGCCATAAAACGGCCTGTTCCATAGCGGGGATATTGCCGAATTGCTTTAAGTTTTGGCGCGTGGTTAGATAGCAAAGGCAGTATTTCCCCTCTTCAATAGCCGAAAGGCCGCAGTAACCCGCCTGAAAGTTATGTAAAGCAATGGTATCCGTCGGAAAATCAATACGAATGTGGTATTTAACACCAATGTAAGGAGACGGTTTTTGCATAAAGGGCCGGTTCATGCTTTTATCCAGCTTCGAGCGCTTGCCAAAGGCTCCAATCACCAACCGAGCCGCCAGCACTTGCCCATCGTTCAGCGTAACCGAAAACTGGTCGTGGGTAAACTGTACTTCTTCGACTGATTTCCCCAATAGAAAGTTCACCCCTTCGTCTAAACCAAGCTGGTAGAGGGCCAAATCAAAGTTGTAACGACTAATCCCAAAACCGCCCAGATCCAGCTTTGTCGTCAGTTGTCGGCCTGTTGGTGAGGTAACTTCCAGATAATCAATGTGGGCGGCCCCTAATTGGCGCAGATCGACGCCTAACGATTCGATGTAAGGCCGGACTTCATTAGACACGTATTCGCCGCAAACTTTATGAAAGGGATAGGTTTTCCGTTCAACCAGCGCTACAGCATGACCCGCTCTGGCCAATTCCAGAGCACTAATCAGACCAGCTAATCCTCCGCCAACAATAACTACGTCGTACATATTCCTTAAAACGACAAAAAGCACTGCCAATGTTTTGACAGTGCCTTTATCCAAATACTAAATTATGTAACCAGATAAGTATCTACGGGTGTAGATTACTCTCCGTCTTCGTCGTAGCTAATTTTTGGAATGGCTTTGTCGATCATGTAACGACCAACGCCTTCTTCGCCAATGACTTCGAAAAGTTCGACGGCGCGGCGAGCCACATACTCTTCTTCACGTTGTTCTTTAACGAACCACATCAGAAACTCTTCCGTTTCGTAAGCGTATAACCGGCGGCAAGCGTCTACAATCCGATTGATTGAATTGGTAACGGCAATTTCCTGCTCCAATGCCAGTTCAAACACGTCGCGGAAACCAGCAAAGTCCTGGGGTACATCAGTAACTTCCGGAGAGATGGCCGTGCCACCCATGTCTGCTACATATTTGAATATTTTAAGCATGTGCTTCCGCTCTTCTTCAGCCTGTTTGTAGAAATAGCCTGCGCTATTCTGAAAACCGTAACGGTCACACCAAGAAGCCATTGCCAGATAAATGGAAGATGAATGGGCTTCCATTTTGATTTGCTTATTCAGTAATTGCTCTATCTCTTCTTTGAGCAAAGTTCTCATTCTTACTAGATCCTTCATATAAATAATATGTTTTGTCAGCGTGAAACGCGGTGGTTCATAGCAAGTATACCGCTTTCGACCGGAAAAAGTTTTTCCGGCTGCTCAATTCGACAAAATTTGGAAAAAGTCTGAATAAGAAAATCGCCTGAATTCTAGTAAGATGGAGCGAAATAAAGCCGTGCGTGAAGCAGTGAATTCAGTTCGAGCGTAAAGCGTGTTCCTGCCAGCAGATCACGAAGTGCAATAAGATCGCAGAGGGTCAACACAAACTGGTGATTGGTACGCGGGGCATCAATAATCTCGACGTCGTAGGCATCGTCGGTGTTGAAAATCATCGTGTGGATGTCCACAGAATCGACTTTCTTTTTGAATGCCAGAAAGTCTGTAATACGCAAAGAAACCCGCGCTTCCCCAAATTGTAAGATAATACGATTGGTAAGGTCACACTGAAATGTGGCTCCTTTGGCATTCGTGTATAATTCAATGGGCTGAGTAGTCGTTTGGGAAAGCGTAGTC
Source organism: Tellurirhabdus bombi (assembly GCF_021484805.1). Lineage (NCBI taxonomy): Bacteria > Pseudomonadati > Bacteroidota > Cytophagia > Cytophagales > Spirosomataceae > Larkinella > Larkinella bombi. The sequence continues at coordinate 4,168,516 of NZ_CP090557.1, forward strand.
ACAATTTATACAAATTAAATCTGGCTCTGGCGCAACAGGTTGTCTTTTGACCAGTAAAAATACAAGTTAACCGCTAGCTTGTCAATCATTATTTTAAAATTGTTCTAAATAAGTTCTACGAATCCCGTCAACCAATCGACTTGAGATTAGTTATCTTTTATATTCTTAATCACTTATCAACGATATATGAAAAAGAAGCAGCAATTTGGGAAACACGCGTTGGTGCTATTGGCGACGGGTTTACTGATGAACGCCAATACCTACGGCCAGGTATCCACCAACCCAACCAGTAGCCAGACCGTTACTGGAGCAGCGCAAACGCCTACGCAGGGCCGGGAAAATCGCCAGTCTAAATCGGACAAAAGCAGCCTCATCATGCAGCCGATTATGCACATGCTTGATCAGATGAAATCGGCCAAAAAAACCGGCGATCCCGATATGGACTACGTCACACTGATCAAAATTCATCACCAGGCGCAGCTTGCCTTAGCGCAGCAAGCCGTTAAAAATGGACAAAATACACAGGTGATTGACAAGGCGAAAGCCTTGATTTCTGAGGAAGAAAAGGCCATTGCGGATTTGAACAACATCACAAAAAATCTTCGGGCTGGCTCCAGCAACTCGGCATTCCAGCAGCAGACAGACCAAAAGTTGAAGGCGCTGGATATAGAGGTCCAGAAGAATAACAACAATACCATGTCCGGTAACTTTGACCAGGATTACCTGAACGTACTACGGCAACAGTATCAAAATGGCTTTGATTTGTCACAGGACTACCTGCAATACGGCAAGCATCAGGAACTAATCGGTCACGCCCAGCGCATGGTCACGCAGAATAAACAAGAGATGGAGTCTTTAAAAGACCTCATTAAATAATCATACTGTGGTATTCAGGCCAGAATGAGCAAGTTACCTACATCCTGGCTTGTTTACCACGATCTGTTTTAGCGGGATATTACCTCAGGCTGTTATCTTTGTAAGATAACTCCACTCCGGAAGCATGAATCGCAACTTATCCGATGGCCTGAATTTTTTCTCCAAAGTTACCCCCAAACGCGCCTGGAACGCGCTGAAAGTGCTTTCCAGCTATTATGAATCGAAGCGAACGGGCAAATCAGTTCATCGGGGCTTACCCATTGCCTTGTCTTTTGAACCCACCACTTCCTGCAACCTCCGATGCCCGGAATGCCCCAGCGGGCTACGCTCATTTACGCGTCCGACCGGTATGCTGCCCGAAGATCTGTTCAAGCGCACCATTGACGAATTAGCAGATACACTGCTGTACCTGATTTTTTATTTTCAGGGCGAGCCTTATCTACATCCTCAGTTTCTGGATTTGGTTGGCTATGCGCACCAGAAAGGCATTTATACCGCCACCTCAACTAACGCGCATTATCTAACGGATGCCAACGCCCGCAAGACTGTTGAATCCGGCCTTGACCGGCTCATTATTTCGATTGATGGCACCACCCAGGAAGTCTATCAGCAATACCGCGTAGGCGGAAAACTGCATAAGGTCATCGAAGGCACCAAGAATATTCTTAAGTGGAAAAAGGAGCTAAAATCCCGGACACCCCACGTTATCTTTCAGTTTTTGGTGGTGCGCCCCAACGAGCACCAGATCGACGATGTGAAACGGCTGGCCAAAGAACTAGGCGTCGACGAAGTGGCTTTGAAAACCGCCCAGATTTACGACTACGAAGAAGGCTCTGATCTCATTCCTACCATCGACAAATACGCCCGCTACGCCCGCCAAAGCGACGGAAAATATACCATTAAAAACACGCTGGACGGCCATTGCTGGAAAATGTGGCATTCGTGCGTCATTACCTGGGATGGCTTGGTGGTGCCCTGCTGCTTCGATAAAGACGCTCACCATCGGCTGGGCGACCTGAAAGAGCAGACGTTCAAGCAGCTCTGGCAAAGCGAGCCTTACCATGATTTTCGGCAGGCATTGATTCGGTCGCGCTCCGAAATCGAAATGTGCAAAAACTGCACGGAAGGAACGCAGGTTTGGGCCTAAAGTGATCGAGCGAAAGCGATAAAGAGTGAAAGAACAAATTTTTCAGCCTTGGCCTCTTTCACTCTATCACTCACTAACTCTTTCGCTCTTTACGCCTTTGTGAAACATTTTCGAAATTCCGTGAAACATTTCTTGTTTCTTAATATAGGTCTGTAGATATTTGGGTCTGTAACGTACACACCCATGGGTAAAGTTATTGCAATTGCCAACCAAAAGGGAGGCGTCGGAAAAACCACTACTACGATTAACCTAGCTGCCAGTCTGGCCGCCCTTGAGTTTCGAACGTTAATTGTCGACGCCGATCCGCAAGCCAATTCAACCTCAGGCTTGGGTTACAATCCGAAGGAAATCGAAAACAGTATCTATGAATGCATGGTCGAAGGCTTTTCGCCCCGCGATGCCATCATCCAAACTGATTTCCCAAACCTGGATTTACTTCCCTCCCACATCGATCTTGTCGGCGCAGAAATTGAGATGATCAATCTCAAAAACCGCGAAGATCGCATGAAAGAGGCCATGGTGGATTTAAAAAACGATTATGATTTTGTCATTATCGATTGTTCACCTTCACTTGGTTTGATTACCATCAACAGCTTAACCGCTGCCGATTCGGTCATTATTCCGGTGCAATGCGAATATTTTGCGCTAGAAGGGTTGGGCAAGTTGCTGAATACCATCAAAATTATTCAGTCTCGACTCAATACACATTTGGCTATTGAAGGAATTCTGCTTACGATGTACGACTTACGCGTTCGACTCTCCAATCAGGTCGTCAGCGAAGTAACCGCTCATTTTCAGCAAATGGTCTTTAATACGATTATTCCGCGAAACATCCGATTAAGCGAGTCTCCGAGCTTTGGTTTGCCGGTAATCGCCCAGGATGCCGACAGCAAGGGCGCTATCAGTTACCTGAATCTGGCCCGCGAAATCCTTACTAAGAACGGAATGCTACCCCAGGACCAGATGGTGTAATTCCATTAAGACATTAGCCAAACATGGAGAATTCGAACACAAAAGCAGTCGCCAATAAAAAGATGATTGGTCTGGGCCGTGGACTGGGAGCCCTGCTCCAGGACAGCGACTCGGTGAACCGGCAAAACAAGCCGTCGCCTTACGAGTCCATCTCAACCATGACCGAAATCAGTGTCAATTTTGTTGAGACGAACCCCTTCCAGCCCCGGACGCGCTTTGACCAGGAAGCTTTGCAGGAATTGGCGGATTCAATTAGAGTTCAGGGAATTATCCAGCCTATCACGGTGCGGCAAATGGGTAAGGACCAGTACCAGCTGATCTCCGGCGAACGACGTTTGCAGGCTTCGAAAATAGCAGGACTGACACACATTCCAGCCTATGTTCGGCATGCCAACGACCAGCAAATGCTGGAAATGGCCCTGATTGAGAACATCCAGCGCGAAAACCTGAACTCCATTGAGATTGCATTGAGCTACCAACGGCTTATTACCGAGTGTAGTTTAAAGCAGGAAGAACTGGGCGAGCGCGTCGGTAAAAATCGTACGACCGTTAATAATTACATCCGGCTGCTGAAACTGCCACCCGTTATTCAGGCTGCCCTGCGAGACAATAAAATCTCGATGGGACACGCCCGGGCGATCATCAACATTGATGACCACGATGTGCAGATCAAGTTGTTCAAACGGACGGTTGAAGAAGATTGGTCGGTTCGTAAAGTAGAAGAAGCCGTTCGGAATTTATCGAACTCGCCGGAAGCCCTACCCGAACGCCGCTCAACGCCCTACAAACAGGAGATTCGGAGCCTTCAGTTTAAGCTGTCGTCTATGTTTGGAACCAAAGTTTCCATTAAGTCCGACGATAAACAAAAGGGCGAAATCAAGATTCCGTTTACTACGCAGGACGAGCTGAACCGAATTCTGGATGTTTTGAATTACAAAGCTTAAAAAAAGTTAATTCCAGCGTTTTATTCATAAATCATGTATTGGACTCGTTGGTAAGAAAAAGACAATGCTCATTAACCCGTTAGTTGCGAATTGATGAGCATTGTTGCCTTACCTCATGAGTATAGAAATTAAAGCAGTTATTTTGAAACGGAGTTTTTGGCTTGGATTTTTTAGTTGGCTACTCAGTCTTGCTGCCTGGGGCCAGGTGCCAGACTCCACCAAGGCAGGTCGCGATACGGTGCGGGTGGGCTCTTCCGAAATGATTTCCATTGGAGACACCTTGGCTCCGGCTAAAACGACCGATACCGTCCGGCTAGACGAAAAAAAAACGGCCCAAATTCGTAAAATTATCCCTAAGAAAGCCACCGTCCGCTCGGCCATTTTACCAGGATTAGGCCAGGCCTATAACCGGCAATATTGGAAAATTCCGATTATCTACGCGGGCTTCGGCACCATTGGCTACTTCATTAACTACATGAATGGCCGAACAAAATTTTACCGGGAACATTGGGATAAAGCCTACCGAAGCACCACAAAAACGACGCAGATTGAAATTAATGGTGTTTCACGAACGGTTGCCGAGGGCACGCTGGAACGAGGGTATAACGCTTTCCGCCGTTACCGCGATTTAAACGTCTTACTAGGCGTAGCCCTTTGGGGACTCAATGTCATCGACGCCAATGTATCAGCCCACTTGAAAACGTTTGACCTTACGGATGATTTATCGCTTCGGGTGCAACCGTCCTTCGGCGTTGGTGCTACGCCCTTAACACCAGCCCTTATTGCGCCGGGTGTTCGCCTGTCTTTCAACTTTAAAAAGTAATAACCTGTACCTTCCCAAATGAAATTACTGCTACTTGGATACGGCAAAATGGGCCGAACAATTGAACAAATTGCCCTTGACCGGGGACACGAGATTGTGGGCCGCATTGACCTGAACAACCGTGCCGAACTCGACGCCTTAACCAAAGACGATGTCGATGCCGTGATTGAGTTTAGTTCTCCCGAATCAGCCGTCGAAAACATAAAAACAAGTTTGCAAAATGGCTGGCCAACCGTCTGCGGTACCACGGGCTGGCTGAGTCATCGTCCAGAAATTGAAGCGCTCGTCGCCGAAAAACAAGGCGCTTTTTTCTACGCATCCAATTATAGCATCGGGGTCAATCTCTTTTTCCGCCTCAATAAAATTCTGGCGCAGTTCATGCGAACGTATCCGTCTTATCACGTTTCGATGACGGAAATTCACCACACGGAGAAAAAAGATGCTCCTAGCGGCACGGCCATTACGCTGGCCGAAGGTCTGCTGGAAAATTTACCGCACAAATCCCGCTGGGCCTTGCAGGAAGAAGCAGATACTCAAATTGAAGCCGATGAAATCCCGATTGAATCGCTGCGGGAAGGCGTTGTGCCGGGAACGCACGTTGTTCGGTACCAGTCGGAGGTTGACACGATTGAAATCAAGCACGAAGCGCATAGCCGACAGGGGTTTGCCCTCGGAGCCGTTATCTCCGCTGAATGGCTGGTTGGTCGGCAGGGCGTGTTCGGAATGGATGATTTACTCGCCTAAATACCCGCTCTCCAAATAAACCGGTGTTTATCGAATTCGCTTTTTTTAATTAATTTGCTGTAAATTATGTAATCAGGCTGCTTGTACTAACTGACTACCAGCCTTTTCGAGTTATTAATATGGCCGTTGTAAACCAGGATTCCAAAACTAAAATTGTCCGCAAGCAAAAATCGCCGGGCCGCGAGTGGCTCGATTCGATTGTATTTGCTGTCGTAGCAGCTACGCTGATCCGCTGGCTGTTTATGGAAGCGTTTACCATTCCGACACCGTCGATGGAAAAAAGCCTTCTCGTTGGTGACTTCCTGTTTGTCAGTAAATTGCACTACGGAACCCGGACACCCAAAACTCCTTTACAGGTTCCTTTGACGCACCAAAAAATATGGGGTACCGAGATTCCCTCCTACCTGGACTGGATTCAATTGCCTCAGTTTCGTCTTCCTGGTTTTTCGTCGGTGAAAGCGGGTGACGTGGTTGTCTTTAATTACCCGCCCGAAGACCAGTACCCTACCGATTTAAAGACCAACTACATCAAGCGCTGCATTGGCGCCCCCGGCGACGTGCTGGAAATTCGCGATCGGCAAGTATATAGCAACGGCAAGCCTTTTCAGAATCCGCCTAAAATGCAGGATGAATACTTTATCAAGACGAGCTCTATCATCAGCGAAAAAGTCTTCAAACGCTACGACATCACGGATTTTGAGCAGTATTCAGAGACTTACAACGACACCATTTCTTCCAATGACGCTTCGGGTTATTTAGTAAAAACTACCCCGGAAACAGCCGCTTTATTGAAGCAGCAGGACTTCGTGCAGGAAATTCAGCTTATTTCTTCGCCCAAAGGCCAGCCGTCGTTTTTCCCGATTTATCCGCAATCACCCTTGTTCAAGTGGAACATCGACAACTACGGCCCGATCACGGTTCCGAAAGAAGGCGCAACGGTTCAGCTCGATGAAAAGAACATTGCCCTTTACGGCCCCGTCATCAAAAAATACGAAGGAAACGATAAAGTTGAACTAACCGACAAAACAGTAACTATTGACGGTAAGGCCATTACCTCTTATACATTTAAGCAGAATTATTACTTCATGATGGGTGATAACCGGCATAATTCTGCCGATTCCCGCTTCTGGGGTTTTGTTCCCGCCGACCATATCGTTGGGAAAGCGGTATTTATCTGGATGTCCATCGATCCAAACCCAGAAAGTGCCCTGAGCAAAATTCGCTGGAACCGCCTGTTCAGAATTATTGAATAAAGAAAAAACGAGTGACAACGCTCGAAACGTTGTCACTCGTTTACCTTTAAAAAGTTACTTCTATTTACCAGTCAATTTCTGGCAATCCTTTACTCTTCAGGTAGGCATTGGTTTGGCTAAAATGCTTATTTCCGAACCAGCCACCCCACTGAGCAGCCATCGGCGATGGATGTTTCGATTTTAGAACCAGGTGTTTGGAGTCATCGATGATGGCTCCTTTTTTTTGCGCATACGCCCCCCAAAGCAGGAAAACGACGTCCTCTTTCTCATCGGAAATATGCTTGATTGCCGCGTCGGTAAACGTTTCCCACCCTTTGTTCTGGTGCGATCCCGCCTGATGCGCCCGAACGGTCAACGTCGCGTTGAGCAATAAAACACCCTGAACAGCCCAACGCTCCAGGTTTCCCGATTTGGGAATTGGCTTGCCCAGATCATCCTGAATTTCCTTGAAAATATTGATGAGCGAAGGGGGCTTAGTTATACCATCATTCACTGAAAAAGACAATCCATTTGCCTGTCCTTCGTTATGATAAGGATCCTGGCCCAGAATAACAACCTTTACTTCATCGAACGGGCATTTGTCAAATGCGTTAAAGATGAGCTTTCCCGGTGGGTAACAGCGCTGGGTAGCATATTCCTGACGAACGAACTCAGTCAGTTTCGGAAAATAAGGCTTTTCAAATTCAGCTTGCAGTCGCTGCTGCCAGGAGGGTTCAATAGCAACCTTCATGTGTGTTTATTATTTAAAAGGATTTTAATGCTTACTATTTTGTTAGAAATGTACCTTTGACCAGCCAAAATAGAGGAAATATTTTGCTTAGTTGTTGGGATTATAAACTCTTGGATCTTATTTTCGTTCTAAATAGATGTTAAACCGCAGGGAGGATAGTATGATATCGGCAGTTACGGAAGGCGTTAAGGTCATTGTCAGGACCGAGTATCAGCCAGAGTACTCCAGCCCATTACAGGCGCATTACGTATTTACTTATCGGATCACCATTGAGAACGGTAGCGGCTATACCGTGCAGTTGCAACGTCGTCACTGGATGATTTATGACTCTAATGGCACAGTCCGTGAGTTGGAAGGTGAAGGCGTTGTTGGACAGCAACCGATTCTGGAGCCCGGGGAAACGCACGAATATGTATCCGGCTGCAACCTACGTTCCAGCCTGGGAAAAATGCGCGGCACCTATTTAATGGAACGTATCCTGGATGGCAAGCAATTTTTCGTGAACATCCCGGAATTCATCATGATAGTCCCTTTCCGCCTAAATTAGTTTACTGTTTTTGATCCGCGCTTACTTACAATACTTGCTTAAAGCTCGGGATGAGCATTCGCTTCACTCGCCTTTTTTATTTGACTTATACACCCAGCTTATTCGTCAGGATAATCCATCCGAGCCCGCATTTGCGCCCATTCGGACTTTGCGTAAAGAGCTGCTGAACAATCGGGAGCAAATCGATATCACCGACTTTGGAGCTGGCTCACGGGTTAATGGATCTAACCAGCGAATGATTCGGGACATTGCCAAAAACTCGGAAAAACCCGCCCGATTTGCCCGGTTATTCTACCGCCTGATCCAGAAATATAACTACCAGACTATTTTTGACCTCGGCACTTCCCTGGGAATAACCACGCTGTATGAAGCGGCGGCTAACCCGGAAGGGCGTATTATTTCGTTTGAAGGATGTCCGCAAACGGCCCGCATTGCAGCGCAAAATTTTCAAAGGCTCGGATACCGAAATGTTGATCTGGTAGTAGGAAATATTGACGAAACGCTCGGTAAGCAGGTAGCGGAAGTTGACCGCATCGATTTTGCTTTTTTTGATGCAAACCACCGCTTCGAGCCAACAGTGCGCTATTTTGAAACCTGCCTCGACAAGATTCATAACGACACCTGTTTTGTTTTTGACGACATTCACTGGTCTGATGGCATGGAGCAAGCGTGGGAGGCGATAAAAGCACACCCAAAGACGGTAGTTACGATTGATCTGTTTTATATAGGACTCGTTTTTTTCCGGGCGCAGCAACCACGGCAGCATTTCACGCTTCGGTTTTGATCAGCTGTAATAGCATTAACGACGACCTGATAGAAGCGCTAGTCTAGCTATTCCTGCACCGTAGACAAAAATTAACGTACAAAAAATCAAAAAGAGACGCTTAAGTTACTCTTTCGGTTTTACTTTGCACTAACAAACTCTTCAGTTATGATGCGGCTTTCAGCAGTAACAAATTATTTGCTACTTACGATTGGTTCGGCTTTGTTAATTGCCTCTTGCCAAAAAGGCGATGATAAGCCCATTGACCCTACCGACAAAGCCAGTTTTGATTTACTGCAAGAGCGAATTTTAACAACCAACTGTGCCCTTTCGGGTTGTCACGCTTCGCAGCAGGACGGGTCGTTTAACCAACACCGCCTTGTTTTAGCGAAAGAAAGTGCGTTCGAGAACCTCGTTGGTGTTGCCTCCACGAATGCGCTGGCAAAGGAAGACGGTATGCTGCGGGTAAAACCGTTTAACGCCATGGAAAGCCTCCTTTTCCATAAGCTAACGGCTGACGCTTCCCACCACAATGGCAAGCAATATGGCAACCTGATGCCCCTCGGTCGGGAGCCCCTGACGGTCGGACAGATTGAATTTGTCAGACGCTGGATTGAGGCAGGCGCTCCGAAAACAGGCAGTGTTGTGGATGTGGCTTTACTGGATGACAAAACCCCAAGTGTGGGCGAGTTTGAGGCGCTGTTGCCTCCCGCTACTGGCCAGGGATTCCAGATGAAGGTTGATCCGTTTAATATTCAACCAAATTTTGAGCGGGAAATCTTCGTTCGTAAAATGATTGGTAACCAATCGGATATCTACGTAAAACGCATCCAGATCAAGATGCGAACCAATAGTCACCACTTGCTCGTTCACAGCTTTAAGTCCACCAATTCTCTGCCCCAGCTTAATCAGATTCGGGATGTACGTAACCCGGATGGCAGTTTGAACCTGGACACGTATTTATCGATGCAAAACCACGTTTTTGCTGCCGGTAGTCAGACAACAACATTTGATTACACGTTCCCCGAAGGTGCCGCTCTTCCGTTCACAGCTAACACATCGCTTGATCTGAATTCCCACTATGTGAATAAATCAACACAGCCAATTGTCGGGGAGGCGTATGTCAATTTCTATACGGTCAATAAAGCGCAGGTTCAGCACGTCCTGAAAACCATCGATTTCGGCAATACCGGCCTTAATTTACCAGCGAAGCAACGGACAACCGCTGTCAAATCGTTCACGTTTGATAAGAACGTTCGCGTATTAACGCTGACCTCCCACATGCACAAACTGGGTGAAAAGTTTGTCATCAAGATATACGGTGGAGCCCGCAATGGCGAAGTTGTTTATACGTCCAACGACTGGCAGCATCCGGACATCATAAATCTAAAAAACCCAATTTCGCTCAAAGCAGGCGAAGGATTCACATCCGAGATCACCTACAATAACACAACCGATAAAACGGTTCAATTCGGTTTGTCCAGTGAGGAAGAAATGGGAATTATTTTCGGCTACTATTACGAAGAATAGCAGCCGTTCCGTTATTGCAGCAGGCTTATAGCTTCATCATTGCCTTGCTGGATTGCCAGCTGGCGGGCCGTTTGCCCACGTCCATCCTGAATGGTGGCGTCTGCTCCGGCTCCGATCATTAATTTTACCAACTCATTTCGGCCAAACATGGTAGCAAACATGAGCGCCGTGCCGCCGCTTCCGTTTTGGATATTCAGATCAGCTCCGTTCTCAATGAGTAATTGAGCAATGTCTGGATAGCCTTTAAAACAAACTCCCATCAGGGCCGTATTGCCATTCAAATCCTGAGCGTTGACATCGGCGTTGGCGTCAATCAAAACTCGTACCGTATCCAGATAACCATCATAAGCAGCGACGATCAAGGGCGTAAACCCGCGTCCGTCCTGCATGTTGATATCAATATTGGCTTCAATAAGCTGTTTTATGTAAGCCGTGTCGCCTTTGCGGGCGGCATCAAAAAGTAAATCTTCTGGACGCGTCGAATAAAATGACATAAAAAAATGGGTTTACAGTCGGGTTGTCTGAATACGACTACCAGACCAGCCAAATTGTTTTCTCCGTCACTTAGCAATGCCGGCTTTTTTGGCGTTAATTTGTCTCCGTTAGTTCCAGTACCACGCTCGTCCGCCGTGCATCAACAACTGGGTTAAATCCAACCGTCATCAGATAATCCCCTGACAGTACTGCTGGATTCTGGTTGATTCGCGAGTTGGTTCCTGGATAAACATTCAATTCCTGCACCTTGTATTTTTTCGCCGGATTAAGCCCTTTCAACCGAATCGGTGCCTGGCTGCCCTCCTGGTACCGATTGCTTACCAGATAGCTAAACCAGACTGCTTTATCCTGCTTTTCAGATACATACATTAACGAAGCTAAATTATTTTTGTAGGGTGCTACCAACCTGAATAAATCCCCTTTCCAGATCACCTCCTTGACTCGGCTGTAAGTTTTCAGTGCCTCCTGGCTAAAGCTGAGCTCTTTTTCGTCCAGCTTCCCGACCACAATATCATAGCCCATTTTTCCCATCATGGCCACATCCGTCCGGAACTTAATGGGTTGTTTACCCCAATCCGTAATGTGGTTACAAGTCGCAATGGCCGGATAGAAATACGAGTAATCCCACTGAATAAAAACGCGCTCTAAGCCGTCGGTGTTATCGCTCGGCCAGAATTCGGTGAAGTATTTCAACGCCCCGTAGTCAACCCGACCGCCCCCGCCCGAACACAGCATTAAAGGCAAGGTGGGGTATTTGGTCCGTAGGCGCTCGAGAACTTTATATAGCCCCTGCACGTAATCAATATACAAGTGCGACTGGTTGGCATTCGTAGCCGAAAAGGCGTTGTAAATAACGGCGTTGCAATCCCACTTGATGTACCCTAGCGTCGGATTTTTGGTTAGCATGTCGTCCACGATGCTGTAGACAAAATCCTGCACTTTTGGATTAGACAAATCCAATACCAGTTGATTCCGGAAATAATATTCGGCGCGGTTAGGCAGCTTGATAACCCAATCCGGGTGTTTTTCATACAGCTCACTTTTCGGGCTAACCATCTCCGGTTCCAGCCAGATTCCAAACCGGATGCCTGCGCTTTCGGCTTCTTTGATCAGGTAGCCAAGGCCATGCGGGAGCTTTTGCTTGTTCTCCTGCCAATCGCCCAAACTGGTGCGGTCGTTGTTGCGCGGGTATTTGTTGCCAAACCAGCCATCATCCAGCAAAAACAAATCGACGCCTAGCTTCTTGCCATCTTTGAATAAAGTCGTCAATTTTTCCTCGTTAAAATCAAAGAAGGTAGCTTCCCAGTTGTTGAGCAGCGTTAGCCGGTTGCCTTCCCCCTGCGGAATGCGGTGTTTTCGGGCCCAACGGTGCATGTTGCGGCTGGCCGTGCCGGTTCCGCTGGCCGAATACGTAAACAGAAAAGCGGGGGTTACAAACTCCTTGTTTGGAGCCAGCGTGTATTCAGACGCGTACGGATTGATGCCCGAAATAAGCCGCAGATTGCGCAGCGGATCTACTTCAAACTGCAACTGGTAGTTGCCCGACCAGGCCAGCGTTCCGGCCAGAACCTCGCCGGTTTCTTCATCCGCCGGTTTATTGAGCGCAAGCAGAAACGAAGGGGCCTGAAACAGATCCGCGCGGGTTCCCAGTTTCGTATCCAGCACTTTTAGTCCCGCTGATAATTGTATTTCTTCCGGTTTCATTTCCTGCGCCCAATCGCCGTGGAAATGGGTCAGGTAATAACTTTGAGCGGGTAAATAAAGATTTGCCGAGGCATATTTCTGCATCCGAACGGGCTTTTTCTCCGTATGCCGAATCGACGACCACTGTTCAATGACGTCTTCTTTTTGATACGCTTTGTAAAAAAGGGTTACTTCAAAAGGATACTGCGGATCTTTCAAGTACACTTTCGTTAAGACAATACCATCGGCTAGGTCACTTTTTTCGTGCCGAACATATTTCAGATCCAGCGACGGATTGCCATCGGCGTGCGTCACCTGAATGGCGGGTTCGAGCAAATTACGCCCACCTGCCGGCGTATAAACGGAGTTGTAAATTTTCGTATAATCCTCGCCCCGCTTGCCATTCCCCGTTAGCAGGCCGTATTCCGTAGGCTGCTGGAGCCTTTTTCCCAAATAAACCATCGTTGGGTCGGCATCTTTGTCCACCCGAATCACCAGGGCGGTTTGCTGGGTTTCAATGATGATCTGATTATCGGCAGAGGCAACTTGGCTCGCCCAAAAAAGGGGTAGCAGGTAGGCGGTAATCTGTACTAAAAGTCTCATAAACGGCAAAGGTTCGGATGGCCGAAAGCTACTAATCAAATCCACTTATTCTACCTCAACAATCATCTCGACTTCCACCGCAAAACCGGCAGGCAACGCGGTAACTCCCACCGCCGAGCGGGCATGTTTTCCTTTATCGCCAAACAGCGCAACCAGCAAATCCGAACAGCCATTCACCACTTTGGGCTGATCCGTAAACTCCGGGGCCGAATTAACCATCCCCAAAACTTTGACCACCCGCTTCACCTTGCCCAAATCGCCAATTTCTGCTTTTAGGGAAGACAGCAAACCCACCGCGCACAGCTTGGCGGCTTCGTACCCCTGCTCGGCCGTCAGGTCTTTGCCCAGTTTTCCTTTGATGCCCGACCCATCCGCCCGACTGGAAACGTGCCCCGATAGAAAAACCAGATTCCCCGTCCGAACCGCTTTGACATAGTTGGCCAGTGATGGCGTTGGCTTGGCCAGCTCAACGTTTAGTTCTTTTAATTTTTTTTCAAAATCCTGGGCCTGGACGGAATTAACGAACACTAAAAGGCAAAATAAAAACAAGCAGGAGCGTTTTTTCATGATCAAATTTTGGAAAACGGAGTGATTTTTGGTGAATCAATGAAATAGAAGGGTGATGCAAAAAACCAACGCCCAAAATAGCTACTTTCACGAAATATTCTCGCTCATTTACTGATAAACCTAAGCATGTTACACCGATTGAAAAGGATAGGATGCCTGTTTTGGCTTCTATCTGGTAGCCATTTTTTGATGGCTCAATCTGCTTTAAGCAAAAAACCAGCCCCAATTATAGACGTTTTCCGTCAGGGACATAAATCGATCTCCTTTAGCCCGTCTGTTAGTGGTACGCATGAAAAGGTCACGGCGGCGGGTGCCATCACCAACTACAGGTCCCTGACCGCCGGACTGGAAGTTAAATACCAGCAATTCAGACAGGATAATTATTCGGTGGGGTTATTTGCCAGACTTAGCTATACGGAGCAAGTAGCTGGTCTACAAAACAGTAGAACCTCAACGCTACTTCCCAACGCGGCTCTTGGTGTCCTCGTACGCCGCTACCTTCCGGTATCGCAAAAGATCAGCTTCTACGGGTCGGGGGCCGGTGAGCTGGGTTATGGCTGGGTGCGTACGAAATACGCCGAAAGCGTACCGAAAACCCTAAGGAGTACGCAACAAATTGGGCTAAATGGTTCTGTTGGAATCATTTATGTCTTTGCCCCCAGATGGAGCGTCGATCTTGACGCCCGCCTGCTTCAATTTCAGGCCCAACGTAACGATCCTCTGGTAAGAAATGCGAATTACAATTTTACCCTCAGCGGTATTTCCTCGTTTCAGTCTTTCTCTGTTCACCTCACCCACTATTTTTAGCCGCCAGGTATGATCCGATTCATTACTTTTTTAGTACTCTATTTTTCAGCGGGAGGGCTTAGGGCGCAATTTACCGCTGGCAATCAGTTTGTTGGTGGTGGCCTTTCTGCCAGCGTGCCGATCGTTAGTGAGGATTATATTGGGGAGCAGCAACTTTCTGTCGGCATTTCGCCGGAATTTGGCATTTTTCGGCATCCCAAAACTGCTATTGGCTTAGCGGCTACCGTTGGCTTCAGCACGGCCAAAAGTCCCATTCAGAACGATAAAGGATTCAACGCTGGTCTCGGTCCTTTTGTGCAGCACTATTTTTTTCTAGCCCCTCGCTTTGGGGCCATTTTAACCGGACGCGCCAATTTCTCGTATGCAAGCCGGAAAAACAACTTGACAGACAGAGCGCAACAAATCACAGAGAAGAATACGGCTCTTGGCTTCTCTGTCAATGCCTCCCCTGGCGTTTTTTATATGGTGAGTCGGCGCTGGTTGGTAGGTCTGGATGTAGCGACGCTCAATTTGCTGGAGGTTCAGTCTATAAAGAATTCCCGCACCCTTGAGAATCATACCATTGAGTACCGCTTAGGCAGCACATTTTCGCTGGGCGCAGCTTTCCGATTGCGGCATTTTCTTCCCTGAACACTAATAACGAACACTCTTTCCCTTATCGAATCGGGAATAAGGGGAAGAGCTTTTTGTTACTAACTACTCAATTAGCCAGTACGTTATGCAACTGAAGATACTGAATCAGTAGCATGGTTTTTCCATCCATAATCTCGCCCTCGGCCACCATCTGAATAGCCTTGGTAAACGGAAGTTCCAGCACATCGATTTCTTCTTCATCAACGCCACCTCCCGCATTGAGCAGATTTTCAGCGTTGTATTCGGCAATGTAGAAAAACAGTTTCTCCGTCACCGAACCGGGACTCATGTAGGCTTCAAAAACCTTCGTAACCTGACTCAGCCGATAGCCCGTCTCCTCCTCCACTTCCCGACGGATAGCCGTATCCGGATCGTCCTGATCCAGCAAACCCGCACACGCTTCGATCAGCATTCCCGATGCATTGCCGTTCACGTAAGTAGGCAATCGGAATTGTCGGGTCAATAAAACGGTTTGTTGCTGCCGATTGTACAGTAAAATGGTCGCGCCGTTGCCCCGGTCGTAGGCTTCCCGCGATTGCGTTTCCCAAGTTCCATTTTTTCGCTGGTAATCAAATGTGATCTTTTTCAGGACGTACCAATTGTCTGACAACACCTTCTCTTCATTGATGCGAATACGATTGTTCATTAGTATTTGATTGTTTATGTTCTTTTTTGATTATTTTTGAACAAATAAAAACGGTATTCATGAATTTTCAAATAAGGAAGCGATTAATTCTAGAAACAGTTGAGCGAAAGGGCAGCGTGGATGTCAAGGAGTTGGCTCAGCAACTAAGCACTTCCGAAATTACCGTCCGGCGGGATCTGGCTTTGCTGGCCGAAAAAGGCCTGCTTGTTCGTACCCACGGAGGTGCGGTTAAAGTAAGTCTGGCCAAAGACCCGGTTTCGTTTAGCAACAAAGCGGCGATAAACCAGGCTGAAAAAGAGCACATTTGCCAGCTAGCCGCGCAGCAGATTCAGGAAGGAGACACCATTTTTATGGATTGTGGCAGCACTACGTTTCAACTTTGCCAGTTTATTAAGCACCAGCGAATACGGGTGGTTACCAATTCCCTGCCGGTGGTGTATGAGTTGAGAGACAGCGCGGTGCAGATTAATCTGGCGGGGGGCGAAGTCGATCGCGACCGGCAGGCGATCCACGGGACGATGGTGGTCGAGCATTTGCAACGCTACCGAGCCAACAAAGCATTTGTGGGTGTCGATGGCATTTCAGCGGCTAACGGCCTGAGTGCTAATAGTGAAAAGGAAGCCCAAATCACCTTGGCCATGGCGCTGAATGCCCACCAGGTTTATTTGTTGTGTGATTCCACGAAATTAGAGCGGGAGAAGTATTTTCAGTTCGCGCCGCTTGATTTAATTCACGCCCTGATTACGGACCCGAACGTTTCGCCGGAAGTGGCCGAAAAATACCGGCAAGCGGGTTTAACTGTTCTTTACTGAAATGCTTATTTTAGTTACCAGCCAAACCGTTAATAAACCCAGCAAGGCCATGAGCGCAAAGGCCCAGTGCAGGTTCAGTGTCTCGGCAATAAACCCAACAATCGGCGGAACAATGAGAAAACCCAGGTAAGAAACGGTTGATACAGAGGTAATCACCGAGCCCGTTCGCTCCGAAACCGACTGACTGGCCAGACTCATCACTAAAGGAATAACGCAGGAGACACCTAACCCAACCATAATCAGACCCAAACTGGCAGGGATTAAGGCGGGCCAAACAGACGCCAGCAACAGCCCCGCCGTCATCAGGATTCCGCTGTAGGTTAGGATGGTTTTGCGGCCCAGGCGGTTGACCAGCCAATCGCCAGAGAGACGCCCCAGCGTCATGGCCGTCATGAACGAGACAAAGCCAACTGCGGTTAACTCCTTAGGAACCTGCACTGCTTTCTGGAAATAAACCCCACTCCAATCGTAAATGGTCCCTTCGCAGGCCATCGAAGCAAAGGCAATGAGCCCAAATTTCAGCAGTGATTTGTCTGGTAATGTAAACCCCGCCTTCGTCGTTTGCTGCGTGGGCGACTCGGGCAGTGTATTCGGGAAGAATAGAATCGCCAACACGCTCAGCACCCCGCTGACGATAAGAAAATGATAACCCGGTAAGATATTCGCCGAAATCATCCACGACCCCAGCGCGGCACCCGCAAAGCCAGCCAGGCTCCAGATGGCATGGAACGAAGCCAGAATGGAGCGATCATACAAGCCCTGCAAACCAACGGATTGCGCATTAGCCGAAATACCGAGCATGTTTCGGGCGGCGCCAAACGTAAACAAAATCAAGGCTAGTTGCCAGGTCTGGTTGGCCAGCCCCATTAGACTCAGAATAACATTTAGCAGCAACGCACCAACCAGCATGATCTTGCGGCTGCTGTACCGCCCCACGAGAAACCCCGTTACCGGCAAGGTCAGAATCAAGCCCATCGGTAGGGCAAACAAAACCGCTCCCAACTGGCCTTCGTTTAAGCCGAATTGCTGCTGGAGAGACGGAATGCGCGAAGCCCAGGTAGAAAAGCCAAATCCCGAAATAAAAAAGAATCCCGCGATGGCAATGCGTATGTGTTTGGGAGACTTAAGTGTGGTTGGAAAATTGGCATTCACGGCTGCTTCACAGTTTATTGATCTAAGCAAAACCACCGAAAAGTAAGCAGAGTTCAGCTGCGTTAGGCTACGTTACAAAAGCCTTTTATCTTCCAGAATTATATAAGAATAAGGCAAAATCAGTATCTATGTTCCAGCACCCACAAAACAGCTAACCAGACTTAATTATAAAGAAGATAACAACTGAATCGTTCAGCAAATACCTAGTGATTTTTAAGAACTTATATTGCTTTATTCTTATTTTTTGATACTTTGTTTTATCAGCTGATTATATTAAAAAATAAAATAGTTTATTTTGAGGCGAATATTATAACCTCTTCTCTTGTATCAGTAGTTCACTTTTAAATTATGATACGTAACTTTTTACACTTATTCATCAGCATTCTGTTGCTTAGTGGAGCCTCCTCCCGAGCCCAAAACCTCCCATCGCCCAAAGAGCATTTTGGTTTCAACATTGGTGACGACTACCAGCTCGCTACTTACACGCAAACCGAAACGTACATCAAGAAGCTGGCTACGTCTGACCGTACCAAGCTGGTAGACATTGGCTTAACCGAAGAAGGGCGTCATCAGTACATGCTAATTATTTCGTCGCCGGAAAACATCAAAAAGCTTGATCGCTACAAAGAGATTTCGCAGAAACTAGCCCGTGCCGAAGATGTAACCGAAGAGCAGGCCCGCGCCATGGCTGCCGAAGGCAAAGCGGTGGTCTGGATCGATGGGGGTCTCCACGCCACCGAAACTGTAGGCACGATGCAGTACATCGAAACGGCCTGGCAGTTGGTGAGCCGCAAAGATCCCGAAACGCTACGTATTCTGGATAACGTGGTGATTCTGCTCACCCACGCCAATCCAGATGGTCAGGAAATTGTTTCCAACTGGTACATGCGGGAGCAAAAACCGGAAAAACGTTCGCTGGAAAACCTGCCGCGTCTGTATCAGAAATACGTCGGCCACGACAACAACCGCGACTTTTTCATCATGAACATGAAAGAATCCCAAAACATGGGACGCCAGTTGTTTGTCGAATGGATTCCGCAAATCATGTATAACCACCACCAGCGCGGTCCGGCGGGCTCAGTGCTGGCGGGTCCTCCCTACCGCGATCCATTCAACTATGTGTTTGATCCGCTGATGATTACCGGAATTGACGCCCTGGGCGCAGCCATGATCAACCGCCTGAACGCCGAAAATAAACCGGGCTTTACGCGGCTGGGCGGCTCCGTATTCTCGACCTGGTACAACGGCGGTTTGCGCACGACAACGCACTTCCACAACATGATTGGTCTGTTAACGGAAATCATCGGTAACCCGACGCCGGAAACTGTGCCGCTGGTTCCCCAGCGCCTGATCCCGAACGGCAATACGCCGTTCCCGGTAACGCCTCAGAAGTGGCATTTTAAGCAGTCGATTGATTATTCGTTATCGCTGAATTACGCTTCGCTCGACTACGCTGCTCGTCATTCGGATCAGTTGCTTTACAACATCTACCGCATGGGTAAAAACTCCATCGAACGCGGTAGCGCGGATTACTGGACGCTTTCGCCGAAGCGCGTCGATGCCATCAACCAGCTTTATCAGGAAGACCAAAAGAAACCAACCGCGCCAACTTCTGCTTCCGCGACTTCGGCCTCAGCAACGGCGGTGGCCTCTCCCCGTGGCGGCAACATGCCTGTCAAATATTTTGATTCCGTCCTGAAAGACCCCACCTCGCGCGATCCACGTGGTTTCATTGTTTCAGCGGCCCAGCCTGATTTTCCAACGGCGGTTAAGTTCATCAATGCGCTGATCAAAACGGGTATTCTGGTTCACAAAGCAACGGCTGATTTTACCGTTGCGGGTAAGAAATATCCCGCTGGTTCGTACGTCGTGAAAACGGCCCAGGCGTTCCGTCCACACATTCTGGATATGTTCGAGCCGCAGGATCACCCCAACGATTTCCAGTATGCCGGTGGACCTCCCGTTCGGCCTTACGACGCGGCTGGATGGACACTGGCCTACCAGATGGGCGTTCAGTTCGACCGCGTTCTGGACGGTTTTGATGGTCCTTTCCAGCGCGTTCCGTACGGGGAGTTACAGTCTCCGAAGGGCAGCCTAAACGCTTCTTCGGGAGCGGGTTACACCCTGAGCGCACGCGCCAACAACTCGTTTATTGCCGTTAACGACCTGCTCAAATCCGGCGTTGAGGTGTTCCGTCTACCCGGTGGCTTGTCCGGTAAAGAGGCCGTCGAAGCGGGTGCGTTCTTCGTTCCTGCCTCGGCAAAAGCCAAAACCATTCTGGATAAATCGGTAAAAGATTTTGGTGTTGACGTAGCTGGTGTCGCAAAACGGCCAACGGGTACGATGGTGAAAGTGGCTCCGCTACGAATTGCGCTTTGGGACAATTACGGTGGTTCGATGCCTTCCGGCTGGGTACGCTGGCTTATGGAACAGTATCATTTCCCGATGCAGTTAGTCTATCCGCAGGACATTGATGCGGGTGATCTGCGTAAAAAATACGACGTGATTGTTTTTGTAACTCGGGCGATTCCCGCCGTTAGCAGCGGCGCTGGCCGTGGCGAAGGTGAGTTCAGCGGCTTCGGTGGCCGGGAACCAAAAGCCGAAGAGCTACCGGCTGAATACCGCCCCTGGCTGGGTCGGATTACCGCCGACAAATCGGTTCCGCAGCTGAAAAAATTCATGGAAGCGGGTGGCTCAGTGGTTACCATCGGTAGTAGCACCAACCTGGCTTACCACCTTGGTTTGCCCGTTCGGAACGCTCTGGTTGAGATGACCAGCAGCGGCCAGGAACGCCCATTACCCGCCGAAAAATATTACATTCCCGGCAGTATCCTGCGCGTAAGCGTCGATTCAACGCAGCAGGCAACCTGGGGCATGTCGGCGCAAAGCGACGTTTATTTTGACGCCAGCCCAGTCTTCAAAATTGCTCCCGATGCCGTAGCGAAAGGTCTGGTGAAGCCGCTGGCTTGGTTCTCAACCAATAAGCCACTGCGCAGTGGCTGGGCCTGGGGCCAAACCTACCTGCAAGACGGGGTTGCTGCTTTTTCGGCCCCGATAGGTTCAGGAAGACTGTATGCCTTTGGGCCTGAAATTACGTTCCGGGCACAAGCGCACGGCACCTTTAAACTGCTCTTCAATCAGCTTTACGGTACATCATCCCGCTAATTTTAGGGCTTCATTTTAAGGGCCAGCCAACAAAGTTTTCGTTGGCTGGCCCTTATTGTTTTTACAGATTTCCCCGTTTCACCGACCCTCCACTCGACCGAGTAAATTATCTTTTTTAAAGTACAAATTACACATAAACTAGGCAATCAGTTTTCCTTTTCGTTATTTAATCGATTTATACTCAATTTGCTATTACCTTAGGTTAGTTAGTCAAACCTAACCGCTATTTCCCAACTAACTTGTTTTATTCATGTTGTCTTTTAAGTCTTCTCTTGCCAGTTTCCGCTCCGTAGCCCTCCTGGAAGGAATCTCTTTTCTGGTTTTGCTGGGTATTGCGATGCCATTAAAATATTTTGCCGGTATTCCACAGGTTGTTAAAGTGGTAGGCTGGGCGCACGGTGTTTTGTTCGTTGCCTATATCCTGACGCTTGTTTCTGTTACAATTGAACGACGTTGGTCCTTTGGTCGGGTGGTGGTTGCTTTTATCGCCTCGCTCATTCCGTTCGGGACGTTCTGGCTGGATGCAAAACTGAAACGCGAAGAGCAAAATAGTGCGGCTTAATTAAGCGTCAATTTCATTTGTTTTTGCGTAAGTTCGTGTATCTGAGTAATCTTTCACGCTTATGAAGCTCCTAGCCCTATCCACCTTTTTTGTCTTATTATTAAGTTCTGCTTCTCGAGCACAGCAAGGGCTTCAACCGGGTTTTCTGGTTCAGGAGTATCTGGATTTATTGGGCGTAGCCGCGCAACAATACGACTCCCTGGCTCCCAAAGACAAGGTTCCTTTGTCGCCCCGGTATAAATTCCTGTACCGTTCACCGGAAGTGGGCTTGATGAACCGCTGGGCGCTGTGGCTCCGCGACGACCAGGTTGCCGTGATTGATATTCGGGGAACAACCAAAGATACGCCTAGCTGGCTGGAGAATTTTTACGCCGCTATGGTTCCCGCCACAGGTTCGCTGACGCTCAACGACAGCACAACATTTACCTACCAATTGGCCGCCGACCCTAAGGCGATGGTCCATATTGGCTGGCTGCTGGGCTTAGGACACCTCTCCCCTACTATTCTGACCCAGATTCGGGCGCAACATGCCAAAGGAATTCGGAATTTTATCCTGATGGGGCACAGCCAGGGAGCCGCACTGACGCTTTTGCTTCGTTCATACCTGCATTATTTGGTGCAAAAAGGCGATTTGCCCAAGGATTTGAATTTCAAGACGTATTGCAGCGCCTGCCCTAAACCCGGTAACCTTTTCTTCGCCTACGACTACGAGTACATTACCCGAAATGGAACGGCCTTTACCATTTTAAATGCCGCCGACTGGGTACCCGAAACTCCTTTTTCGCTGCAAACGCTTAAAGATTTTAATGCGGTAAATCCGTTCCAGGATATCAAACCCAAATTGCGCAAACAGTCCTTTCTCGTTCGGGTGTACGCCGGTACGATCTTCCGCAAGCTGGACGGACGGACCCGACGATCACAGCGGACATTTGAGAAATACCTGGGTCGGCAGGTTTCCAAGTTGGTCAAAAAATCATTGCCTCAGTTCCAGACGCCGGATTATGCCCCAAGCAATAACTACATGCGGGCGGGTGTGCCCATTGTCTTGCAACCCGATGAAGCCTATCGCCGGGAGTTTCCAGACAACCCCGAAAAGGTTTTTATGCATCATGGCTTTGTTCAGTATGCTTCTTTGGCAAAACGAATTTATCAATCAAACTGATAGTCAGGCCATAAGCATAGAAAAGGAAATTTATTGATTATCCACTTACTCTTTGGACTTTGCAAAAGAAACCTTTTCAGTATCTTGCTCCCTTAGTATACGACTCTAATTAACATTGTGCCGTTCGGACGAAGATGAAAACCAGTAATTCTTTTAAACTAGTACCGCTTGCCGTTTCACTACTCACTGCCGCAACCGTTTTTAATTGTACGCAAAAGCAAGAGACAACTGAAACAAAAGCAGCTGTAACCAGCAGCGTAGCCGGAGCCACCGCAGCACCCGCCCCAACCGAAACCACCGCCCCGGAAAAGGTTGCCGACCCAACCAGCATCCCGGCGGACAAAATTGCCGATGCCGCAACCATTCTGGCCCGGAAACAAGTACCCATCCTGTGTTACCACCAGATTCGTCCGTGGCGGGCCAGTGACTCAAAAAGCGCGAAAGACTACATCATCCCAACCGATGTGTTCAAAGCCCAACTGAAAATGCTGGCCGACAGTGGGTATCATTCCATCACACCCGACCAAATGTATGCTTACCTGACTACCGGAGCGGCCCTACCCTCCAAGCCAGTTATGTTTACGTTTGATGACGGAACGCTGGAACACCACGAAATTGCGGCCAAGGAACTCGAAAAGCACGGCTTCAAAGGCGTCTTTTTCATTATGACGGTAGCCATTGGGCGGCGGGGTTTCCAGCCCTACCTGGACAAGCAGCAAATCAAAGACCTGGCTGATCGGGGCCATATCATCGGCTGCCACACGTGGGATCACCACAACGTGAAGAAGTACCAGGGGAACGACTGGGTAGAACAAATCGAGAAACCAACGAAGAAACTGGAAGAATTGACGGGTAAGCCGGTTCGTTATTTCGCCTATCCGTTTGGTCTCTGGAATCACGAAGCGACAGTCGAATTGAAAAAGCGCGGCTATCTGGCTGCCTTCCAACTTTCGGAAAAGAAACGGGATGAAGAAAATCCCCTTCAATCGGTCCGGCGAATCATTGCCAGCGGTTACTGGAGTCCAAAAACACTCCACAACAGCATGAAGAACAGTTTTCAGTAAATCATAAACGCAGCGGGCTGGCAAGTTGCCAGCCCGCTGCATTTACACCAGTTTTAATTCGTCTACCTGCGAATTGATAAACATTTTATCGGCAGCAGTCAGCTCTACCTGAATTGCTTCTGCATTCTGGATGGCTTGTTCCGCGTTGCGGGCTCCAACCAGCGCAACCGTAATTCCCGGGCGTTCGATGGTCCAGCGCAGTACCAACTGACCCAACGTACAATCTTTGCTTTCGGCCAGTGGACGCAATTTATCCAGCATGTTATTGGCAGCCGCAATGTTCTCCGCCTGGAAGTATTTGTACCCCGCCCGGTGATCCCCCTCGGCAAATTTGTGCCCCGGTCTGATTTTTCCCGTTAGCAAGCCGCGTTCCATAGGACTATAAGCAAGAATCGCTTTGTTGTTTTCCAAGCAATATGGCACAACATCGGCTTCAATTTCGCGGCGGACCATGCTATACGGAACCTGATTGGATACTAAAGCCAGGGTTTCTTCCGCTTCGCGCATCTGATCGGCGCTGTAGTTACAAACGCCCGCGTAACGAACTTTGCCCTGCTCAATGAGCCGCTCTACGGCCTCCATGGTTTCCGAAATAGGCGTTGTTACGTCTGGCCAATGAATTTGGTACAGGTCGATGTAATCAGTTCCTAGCCGTTTCAGGCTGTCTTCGCATTCTTTGATGACGCCATCCCGTCCCGAATATTTGTGGACATCGACCTCATTTCCGGCATTGTCTTTTGTATTGAAAGCCAGCGCGCCTTTTGCCAGATCCCAGCGCATGCCGTATTTGGTCAGAATCT
The DNA here is from genome assembly GCF_021484805.1 of Tellurirhabdus bombi. Lineage (NCBI taxonomy): Bacteria > Pseudomonadati > Bacteroidota > Cytophagia > Cytophagales > Spirosomataceae > Larkinella > Larkinella bombi. Next base: position 4,192,996 of record NZ_CP090557.1, read on the forward strand.
GGACTTTGTCGCGCTGCAAATCCTTAATGGCTTCGCCTACAATCTCCTCGCTGGCCCCCATCCCGTAGATGGGCGCGGTATCAATGGAGGTTACACCCAGATCATATGCCGCTCGAATAGCCGCAACGGAATCGCGGCGTTCTGTACCGCCCCACATCCAGCCACCAGCCGCCCAGGCTCCAAACGTAATAACGGACAGTGTTAAATCCGATTCACCTAGTTTTCGATATTCCATATTGTGTAGATAGTCTATATGCCGCAAAGAAAAATAAAAAGTTATAAATCGAATAGCCGCTTACAAACTGATAAACGGGTATTTTTAGAGTAACAGCGAATCCACCCGGTGCGCGTGAACCATGCCTTCCTGCGCCGACCAGGCAAAAATGGTAAAGCGTCCATCCTGCGATGCCACCAGTGCGATGGCTTCGCGTTGGTCGTAGACAAACTGCGCCGCCGAATAATGCCGCGTTCCACCCGTTTGGGTGGGTCGGACCACGACCGGCACATTGCCGACAATTGGCTCGGTAACAATGATTTGCTCGACTCGGCCACTCTTCTCCGACCGACCGATTTTCGCGCCAAATCCCAGGAGTTCGTACTGATCATTGATGATTGTAGCTCCGTCAACGGCGGTTAAACCGGCCAGACCATCTACGGTTTGACTGAGCTTGCTTAACCAATCATTCTGACTCGTTGCATTTTTCTCCTGTCTGATCACATCGGCCAATTGCGAAAAAGCGGGCACAATTGGGTAAGACATGGGCTGAATAATGGATTCCCGCCAGTTTTTGCTATCAGACGGCACAACCAGTAGGCAACCGCCCCGCCCGTGCGCCCGCATCGAAACGGCCAGTTGAACCAGCACGTTAGTCGAATTATTCCAGGCGGAAGGCGTTGTAAAGCCCAGCAGAGAGGTCATAATCAGCGGATAATTGGGTAGGCTTGCCGCCCGTTCGTCCACTATTTTCACCTGATCTCCTTTCAAAATGGCAACGTTCACAAACTTACCGAAGCCATCCAGCCGCCGGTGTTTGACCACCAGCAAGCCCGGCTCAATGACCTCCAGCACAAAACAGTTTCCCGGAATGTTGCGCGTTGATCCCCAGATAAACAATTCGCCCTGCTTGTACCAGACGCCAAGGTGGATGCCGGGACGCTCCACAGCGGGGGAAAGCTTCGTTAAAATCGTGGGTGTGAGGGGCAGGCGATTTTCAAACATCAAAGGCTGCTCGGCCCGTTCAACCGGAATAAAAGCCAGCGAAATTTTGGGTGAATACCCCTCTTCCCGCCGCAAACTAGACCAGAAAGCAATATCTATAATCGCTTCGATAACAGAAGCGGGTGGCGTCGGCGCGAGCTGTTGCCTTTTTTTAATGCACTCTTCAGTAAGATGCTGTTCAAAATGTTTTGCGATGACCGCAGCAACCGTCTGGGCTGCCTGATAAGTTGGTTGGGCAATCATTAGCTTAATTATTCGGTTCCTTTGGCCGTCTCAGCGACCATAAAATCTACCACTTCTTCGAAATTTTCGTGCTGTGCGTATACAGCCCGCTGGCGCGCTGCTCCCGTCCCCTGCTTAAATACCTGATCGGTGAGACGAACAATTTCCGGCCACTCGCCATACGCTTCGAGAGCGGGTTGCACATAAGCCAGCAACTTATCAATCAGGTCCCGCGCGGGAATCGCCGCACCGCCTGTCGTATCAATCAGATCACCTTCCAGGCCAAAACGGGCGGCCTGCCACTTGGCCGCGCGCAGAATCTCGGGCCGCACATGATTGATTTCCACGTGTTCCTCCGCTTCCTGGGCGCACGTTCGGGCCAACGCACGAACCAGCCCCGCAATGAGCACCGCTTCATCGATGGTCAGGCATACATCCGTCACCCGAAACTCCAGCGTATCGTAATGCGCGGACGGGCGCACGTCCCAATAGATTTTACTGCCGTCCGAGATACTGCCCATTTTGACCAAATCCTCCACGAGGCGTTCGTACTCCGACCACGAGCTGAACACGTGCGGATTGCCCGCCATCGGCCAACGTCCCCATATCTCCGTCCGAAAACTGGTATATCCGGTATCGGTACCCAACCAGAACGGCGAATTAGAAGCCAGCGCCAGCAACGAAGCCAGCCACGGGCGCACCCGGTTCATCACCTGAATGGCAATTTCCCGGTTGGCAATACCTACGTGAACGTGGTAACCAAAAATGAGTTGCTCCCGAACCAGTTGCTGGTAGCTCGTCTCCATCTCGATGTAACGCACCCGACGGGTCAGCTTCTGGTCTTCCCAGTGCGAAAAAGGATGCGTTCCCCCCGCAACGATCTGGCTTCCCTGCTGTCGGGCGGCTTCGATTATCTGCCGACGCAGATGAACCAACTCCTGCCGAACTTCAGCCAGTGTATGGCAAATGGGCGTTCCAATTTCAATCTGCGACCGGTATAACTCAGCTGTTACCTGGTCGCCGACGGCAGCCTTTGCCTGCGGCAGAATGGCTTGTGCCCGAGAACGCAATTCGCGGGTTTGTGGGTGAATAATCTGGTACTCTTCCTCAACTCCAATTGTAAAGTCTTCCTGTCGTATAGCCATGGGTTAAAATATATACCGGATTTCGCACCAGGGAATTTCGTCTTGTATAAGTTGTTCAAATATGGCGATCATTTTTGCTTTTAACTGGTGTTGGTAGCGAATATTCCAGCCGCCCAGCTGGCTCTGTTTGTCTTCCTGTAATTCAGGCATCCAGAGTAATTCCTCCGCTTTTGGATTGATGAGCAGATTGGCGTCGTGCTGCTGCCGATTATGCGTCAGGAAAATAACTTCCGCCTTTAATTGCGCTTTAACGTCAGCCCGCACGACTTCGTTCAGCTGCTGAAACAACTCGCGGTAATCCTGACGCCATGCTTTCCCGCCATACACAATAACCGGCGAAAAATTGACGTGCACTTCGTAACCGGCATCGTAGAAATCGTTGATGGCGGCCAGGCGCTTTTCGATGCTGTCGGTCCGCACGTCAACCAGCTTGCTGACCGAAGCGGGCATCAGGCTAAACCGAATCCGAACTTTGCGTTGCGGATCGAAGGACAGCATTTCTGAGTTGACAAATTTTGTGGCAAAGGTGGCTTTCGCGCGGGGGTGTTGGCGAAAGGCGTCAAGAACCTGCCTGATGCCGTCAGACAAGCTGTAATCAATGGAAGTATCCGAATTACACCCGATATCGTAAGTATAAAAAATCGGGTCAGTCTGGTTGGGTATTTTAGGCCAGGGCAACCCCATGACGTGCTGATCGACAGCCGCCATGATTTCATCCACATTGGAAAATAAGGTGATGGGATTGACCTTTTTGTGCCGGTCTACGTAACAGTAAGCGCAACCGCCAAAACAGCCGTTTGCCAGACTGGGTGCAATGTAGTCGGCACTGCGCCCACTCCATTTACATTCCAGCGATTTGAGCTTCCCCAAAACCAGTACGTCCGACTTGATTTTGTAATGGCCCAGACCCAAATCTGGCAAACGGTTGTGTTGTTTGATCTCCTGCCTCTCCGCCTGAGGAAAGTGCCGGAGCACCTCTTGCCCCTGCGGATTCAGCGCATCAGGCGTATAAAGAATGAGTTTGGGATTAAAGTCCGGCATGAACGGTAAACACGTAGTTTACCGTTTTTGTGCGTTTAGGCCCAACCAAAATATTCTTCGGCGTTGTTGTAACAGATATCCTGCACCAGTTTACCGATCCACTCAACGTCATTCGGCAGTTCACCGCCTTCGACATCGTTGCCGAACAAATTGCAGAGAATACGGCGGAAATACTCGTGTCGGCTGTACGACAGGAAGCTGCGTGAATCGGTCAGCATACCCACAAAACGGCTCAGCAAGCCCATGTTCGACAGCGCGTTCATTTGCTTCTCCATGCCGTCTTTCTGATCAAGGAACCACCAGCCCGACCCAAACTGAACCTTACCGGGAATCGATCCGTCGTTGAAGTTACCGATCATCGTGGCCATCATTTCATTGTCCGACGGGTTCAGGTTGTACAGGATGGTCTTGGTCAGTTTGTCCTTATCGTCCAGTTGTCCCAGGAATTTTGACAGCGCCCGGGCGTGGCGGAAGTCGCCGATGCTGTCCCAGCCGGTATCAGGTCCCAACGTGCGTAATGCGCGGCGGTTGTTGTTGCGTAGCGCGCCCAAGTGGAACTGCTGCGTCCAGCCTTTTTCCCAGTCCCACTCAGCAAACTGGTTCAGCATGAACGAGCGGAACTGATTTTTTTCCAGCTTCGTCAAATCGACACTGTAGAGCAGCTTCTGGAAAATTTGCTGAATGCCCGATTCCGTATAGTCCTCGGCATACATCGTTTCCAGACCGTGGTCCGACAAACGACAGCCAACCTCGTGAAAATAGTCGTGGCGTTTTTTGAGGCAGTCCAGGTATTCCGTTAAGGTCCGGATTTCCTGATTGCATACCTCCCCGACTTTTTTGACGTACGCCTGAAAAACCGTCGCATCATCAACGGCCATCGCTTTATCGGGCCGGAAAGTGGGCAATACTTTTGTTCCGAAGCCCGATTCCGCAATTCGTTTGTGGTCCTCCAGCGAATCGGTCGGATCATCCGTCGAGCAAACTACCCGAACGTTAAAATGGGTCAGCAGCGCCTGGGTTGACCAGTCGGGCATTTGTTCGTTGCAGGCATTAAACACTTCCCGTGCCGATTGTTTGTTCAGCACAGTCTCTACGCCAAACGGATTTTTCAGCTCCATATGCGTCCAGTGATACAGCGGGTTACGCATGGTATACGGAACGGTTTCGGCCCATTTTTCAAACTTCTCCCAGTCGGATGCATCGCCCGTGCAGTACCGCTCGTTCACGCCGTTGGTACGCATGGCCCGCCATTTGTAGTGATCACCATAAAGCCAGGCCTGGGTCACGTTATCGAACCGCTTGTTGGCCGCAATCTGGTCGGGTGGCAGGTGCGAGTGGTAATCAATGATGGGCATCTGCCGGGCATAATCGTGGTAGAGTCTCCGGGCCGTATCGGTTTGAAGCAGAAAATCGTCGTCTAGAAAGGGCTTAAAAACAGAGGCTGTCAGCATGATGTGTTTATATTTTTCAGAAAATTGTTCAGGGTTTTACTGCGGTCTTCTAAGCCGTTGGGAACGGTTTCAGAACTGCAAAGTACTAAAATCGACCCCAATCACCAATTGGCTTACGGGTTGCTTCGCTCCAAACCGAGCATCAAACCCCGTAGCTCGCCCAGCCCACGTAGCCGTCCGATAGCGGTATAACCGGGATTGGTACGCTTACCGGAAGCGAGATCGTCCAACATTTTATGTCCGTGGTCGGGTCGGAAAGGCATCCGCAGGTCCAGACGACCTTCCTGCTGCCGCCGTTTTTGTTCGTTCAGCAGGGCACGCATAACGCCAAACATATCGACATCGCCTTCGAGGTGGTTGGCTTCGTAGAAGTTCCCTTCCGCGTCGCGTTGGGTACTCCGCAAATGGACAAAATGAATTTTTGAACCCAATCGCTCCACCATTCCCACCAGGTCGTTGTCCGCCCGAACGCCGTAGCTACCCGTACAGAAACAAATGCCGTTGGCGTCCAGCTCGACCGCTTCCAGCAACATGCGCGCATCGGCTTCGGTACTGACTACACGCGGCAATCCCAGAATAGGATACGGAGGATCATCAGGGTGAATCGAAAGCCGCACGCCCGCGTCCTGCGCGACCGGCACGATTTCCCGCAAAAAGGCATACAGGTTTTCCCGCAGTTCCTTATCGCCAATATGCTGGTACGTGTTCAGGGTTTCCTGAAACTGCTCGACGGTATAGCTTTCTTCGGAGCCGGGCAGCCCCGCGATGATGTTCCGTTGCAGCCGTTTGGCAGCCGTTTCGTCCAGGTTTTCAAAACACGCTTTTGCCTTGGCGATTTGTTCCGCCGAATAATGCTTTTCCGCGCCGGGGCGTTTCAGGATGTATAATTCGAAGGCTGCAAACTCATTCGCATCAAAACGCAGCCCGGTCGAGCCGTCCGGCATGGGAAAATCGAGGTCGGTGCGGGTCCAGTCCAGCACGGGCATGAAGTTATAACAAACGGTGTCAATGCCATTTTGCGCCAGATTGACGATGGATTCTTTGTAATTCTCAATCCATTGTTTGTAGTCGCCCGTGCGTGTTTTGATGCCTTCATGAACCGGGATACTTTCCACCACCGACCAGGTTAGGCCCGTGCTTTCGATGAGACTTTTCCGCTTGGCGATTTCTTCTTTTGACCAGACAACGCCATTGGACAGGTGGTGTAGGGCCGTGACGATGCCCGTTGCTCCGGCTTGCTTTACGTCTGCCAGACTGACGGGGTCGTTCGGGCCAAACCACCGCCATGTTTGTTCTAATGCCATGTATACGTACGAACAGGCAGGCGCCTGTTATTGGTGATAAATGAATGGATGCAGGCGATTGCTGCCTGCACAGTTTGCTTTTGGATTACTAAAGTACGGAAAGACCTAAGCTCTACTCCTTTTTTCTTGGGGATAATAAGGGCAAAAAGTGCAAAAGTTCGCGAGTATCAGTATATTTTGGGATTATTTTACTTTTTCGATAAAAGGTGTAATTCCCTTCCCTTGATGTATCCTGAAACGACAGGCAACTTCCGCTGGCGGATTGTGTTGTTATTGTTTTTTGCCACAACTATTAATTACATTGATCGACAGGTTCTTTCGTTCACCATGATTGATGACGCCTTTAGGCGTGCCATGCTAGACATCCCTGCCGGGCAGAACCTTACCCAAGCGGATCTGGATAGCTTTAAAATTCAGTACAGCTACGTCGATACGGCGTTTAAGATTGCATATGCGCTGGGCTTTGTTCTGACGGGCTGGCTCATCGACTGGGTGGGGACTAAACGAGGTTTTGCCATTTCGATTGGCATCTGGAGCATCGCCGGAATTCTGAATGCCTTTGTTGGTTCTTTGCGAAGCCTGAGTCTGGTCCGTTTTATGCTGGGTATTGGGGAGGCGGGAAATTTTCCATCGGCTGTCAAATCAGTTGCCGAATGGTTCCCCAAAAAAGAGCGCTCGTTCGCGACGGGGCTTTTTAATGCGGGAGCCAATGTGGGCGTTATTGTCACCGCCGCGCTGATTCCCTGGCTAACGATTCAGTACGGTTGGCGATTTTCGTTTATCTCAACGGGTTTGCTCGGTATTGCCGCCCTGATTGCCTGGTGGCTGATTTACCGCCGTCCGGAGGAACACGAAGTTCTTTCGCCCGAAGAACTGGCCTACATCCAGCAGGATCAGGAAGAAGATATGCCGGAAGAAAAGTTTTCCTGGGTACGTCTCCTGGGTTTCCGCCAGACGTGGGCCTTCATTGTGGGCAAGTTTTTGTGTGATCCTATCTGGTGGTTTTACCTGACCTGGCTGCCCGATTTTTTCAACAGCAGCGAGGCGCTGGATCAAAGGCTGGATCTGAAAAGCATTGGCTTGCCGTTTCTGGTCATTTACGTGGTATCGGACGGGGGGAGCGTTCTTTTCGGGTGGCTTTCGTCGAAGCTGATGCATTATGGCTGGTCGGTCAATCGTGCCCGAAAAACGACGATGCTGGTTTGTGCCCTTTGCGTGGTTCCTATTTTTTTCGCGGCCCAAACCAGTAGCATCTACGTGGCAGTTGCTTTGATTTCTTTGGCCACGGCGGCCCACCAGGGCTGGGCGGCCAATGTATACACCTTTGCGTCGGACCTGTTCCCCAAAAGCGCAGTTGCTTCCGTAACGGGTATCGGGGGCATGTGCGGGGCTGTGGGAGGCATTCTTTTGGCAGCCGTTGCTGGTATCATTCGGGTTCACTTTGGCTATTTGCCTCTGTTCTTGATTGCCAGTTCAAATTACCTGATTGCCCTGGTAATTATTCACCGGCTGATTCCAAAGATGGAGCCAGTTAATAAAAGAGAACTGGAAAGCTTAAGCTTATAATTCAAACATCGCGTTGACTTATAACTTGTTTACGAAATAACCCAAAACAAACACAGTATTTTTATTAATCACCCTTAAAGTGTATCCGTTATTTGTGCTACTTTGTTGAATTAATCAAGTACGCACGACAACGATAAAATAATAACTATGGCTTATCTGAACCGCTCCATCTTATCTGCACCGTCCCACCCGGAACGGGTTTTGCAATTTGGTACGGGAGTTCTGCTACGCGGATTACCCGACTTTTTTATCGACAAAGCGAACAAACAAGGACTTTTCGACGGAAGCATCATCATCGTTAAATCAACGGGTGGCGCAACCGACGAATTTTCGGCTCAGGAAGGCCTTTATACGGTCGTGACGCGGGGCATTCACAAAGGCGAAGCGGTGGATGAGAGTACGGTAATTTCGGCGGTTAGCAACGTAATTTCGGCGCAGGATAACTGGCAGGCCGTATTGCAGGCTGCTCGGAAACCGTATTTGCAAGTGGTTATTTCCAACACTACTGAAGTAGGTATTCAATACGTAGAGGAAAGCATTTTTCAGAATCCACCCAAATCCTACCCCGCCAAGCTAACGGCCTTTCTGTACGAACGCTTCAAGAATTTTGGCGGCAGCAAGCACAAAGGCATGATCGTTATTCCTACGGAACTGATCACCGACAATGGCCTGAAACTGCGCGATATTGTTGAAAAAATTGCCAAATACAACGAGCTAGGAAAGCTCTTTATGAAGTGGCTCAAATACCACGTTCGTTTCTGTAACTCGCTGGTTGACCGCATTGTACCCGGCGCTCCCGACGAAGAAACCCGCCAGAGCCTGGAAACGCAGTTTGGGTATCAGGACAAACTCATGATTGTCGCCGAACCCTACCGGTTGTGGGCCATTGAAGGCGATGAACGCGTTAAAGAATTACTTTCGTTTGCCGACATCGATAGCGGCGTTATTATTGAAGAAGACATTACTTTCTACCGCGAGCGGAAGCTGCGGATCTTGAACGGCAGCCATAGTCTGAGTGCTCCGCTGGGGTATTTGCTCGGCAATGTAACCGTTTACGAGAACAGCAAACACCCCCTGATGAGCCGGTTTGTCGAAGAGGTGGTTCTTCAGGAAATTGCGCCGACCATTCCGCCGCCGCCGGGAGGCACCCTCAAACCTGGCGCTGTTGAGGAATTTGCCCAGGACGTGCTGGATCGTTTCCGAAATCCGTATATCGAACATTTCCTGCTGAGCATTACGTTGCAGGAAACGTCTAAAATGCGGGCGCGTAACTTGCCCACCTTCAAACGCTACCTGGACCAAACCGGTCAACTTCCCCAGCGAATGACGCTTGGTTTTGCTGCTTATTTGCTGTTCATGAAAGCCGTAAAACTTGAAGATGGGCAGTATTTCGGCGAGGCAACCGTTACGGATGAATCGGGCAAAAGTGGCATCGTTTCTTACCCGATTCGGGACGATTATGCCGAGTATTTTTACAAACTCTGGCAGCAGGTTGATGTACACGACGAAGCTTCTGTGCGCCAGTTTGTGCATACACTCTGCGCCGACACGGTACTTTGGGAAGCGGATCTGAGCCAGTGGCCGGGCTTCGCCGATGCGGTTGCCGAATACCTCAGCAGCTTGTTAACGCTGGGCGTTGAAGCAACCCTGGAGCGTCAAATGGTTACTGTTTAGATATACTTACTGATCTAAATGAAAAAGCCGTCTGTACAGACGGCTTTTTTGTTGCGTGTCGCTATAAAGTTATTCTGGCATCTAGGCCAATTTAGGTTCGGCCCAAAGCAAGGCCAGACAACTCACGAAAAGCAGCAGCCAAACCCAATTGGGCACTTTATTGTCAATGCTTTGCTCGGCAGCCGTGGCTTTCATGCCACCGGAATTTTCCGAATGAGCCACCAGGTAATTGCTAATTGTCTCGCTCTCGGCTACCGGATTAAACTGCTGGGCATTGTCCACGTAAATTTCCAGCGAGTCCTGAAACGGCTGCCAACCGGTCTTGGTGAAGAGGTAGGTCGCACTGGCCGAGAGGGCATTGATTGGCGAATACGTTAAGTTAACCGTATCTTTTTCAACCTGAAACTGAGTGGGTTTTGCGGGCAAATTATTCAGGTGAATCGTTCGTCGGCTCCCGGCAAATACTGGCGCTTCTACCTGATCGTTCACTTTGTAGGCAGGCTGAAGCGGAGCTAGCAAAGAAGTCCAGATTCGGTTGTAAGCCAGACTATCGCCGCTTAGTTTCAACGGATATGTTTCGTTCAATAAGCTCACCCCAATTTTGCCCACCGTTTTCTGAATGCCAACCGGATAACCGGCAACCGTCAACTGATTGAGCGAGCTGGACAAGCCGTAAGGCAAGGCGGTCAGGTCTTTGCCAACCGGCACCGACTCCTCATTAGAAATTTTCCGCACCTGCCAATTGCTTCCCAATGCCTGATTGATTGTTCTGGTCTCTACGTCGGGAGTGGTTAGATTGATAAAAAATACCGATTTTCCTTCGGCAATGGCTCGTTTAACAATGGGATTGGCGGCGTTGGCGGGCTCCGTAATGATCACATCCGGTTTCTTCGCCTGACTGGCCTTCCCGCCCCGGTTGATACCCACGTTGCTAGTCACCTCTTTCGAAACCGTCGTGGTAATCTCTACCGAATTTCCGTTTTGCCCTAGCCAGTCCGCCAGCGTTTTACTTTCAAAATCTGGGTTGTTGAGCACAAATTGGTAAGTCAGCGGCTGCCCCGCCCGCGAAAAAAAGCGTACGGTATCTACGGTTTTGCCATCCAGCACCAGTTCAGCGGCCGTCCGCCCCACCGAAAAAGCGGGGAAACGAAGCTCGAATGAGGCTAGACCTTTATTCAATTTCAGACTATCGAGCGTCTGGTTCGCGTACTTAATTTTCAGAATTTGCGGCTTCGATGAATGAATGCGTCCCATAATGCGCTGCATCTCCCCTTTCCGCAAAATGCCTTTCCAGCGAATCGCCTCGATGGCATCCGGCGCGTAATACGGAATCCACTGCACCTTCTGACGTCCGGCCTGACGGCTCAGCAGTTCCGGCGGAAATGAAGTCCCCACCAGCGTTACCGAATCAAAGGGCGTTTCCAGCTCGACAAAATCGCGAGCCTGATACACTTCTTTTATTCCCAAACTATCCGTCAACTGACTCACGTACGCCCTCGGCACATCATCACCCGTTACAAAAACGTGTGCACTATCAACCGAAGATTTCCAACTGGGTTGCAGTACATAAGCCACCAGAAACAGCCAGAGCAACAGGTTTAAGCCCAATCGCAAGCTTCTCCGACTAGCAGTAATGGTCTCATTGTTAAGCAAAAGCCAGAGTTGGACACCCAATAAAAGCACCAGCAGTACGGCCATTATCCAACTAATGGGGTCTGCCCAGTTCATTCCGAATGTAATCATTTGAGATGCCGCCAGAAGGCTTTTTCTAAGTTTCGCTCACTGGTGTACGATTGCGTGGACGAACCCCGATTACCCTGGGAATTGCTACCGGCCAGGGTATATAGTTTCGTTTTCAACTGCCGTTTTTCGTCCGTCGAAAGGGTTTTATCGCCAACGAGTTTCTGTAAGCCCCGCAACACCGACCAACTCGGCAGCCCGGTTGCCGTTGTTCCATTGGCCAGCAAGGTGCTCAATTGTTGTACCGTCAATTTCTGTTTATTGCTTAGTTCTTCCTGTTCCAGAAAGCCCAGTACATCGCCCGAAAGCTGCGCAATCCGGGGAGCATCGTAGCTTTTTTCCTGCTTGAAATCGTAATTCACGTTGATCATCTCTCCAGTCAGGCGGGTTTCTTTCTCTTTGATGGGTGGCGGATCAAGGCTTGTTTTTTTGACGTAAGTACGGGCCTTTTGCTGCGCCGCTTTCAGTAGTTCCAGTGCTTTCCGCTCAAAAGGCAACGCTTTTTCAGGCTCATACAGCCGCAGGTGCAATTCCGATTGCCACATCTGTTCCAAAGACGCCTTCAGCAGACTCTTTGTCGATTGCTCATAAAACGTGTTGGCTTCCCCATCATCGTGCGAGTGCACGTATTGCTCCATCAACGCCGCCAACGGGTCCTGTTCACTATTGTCTGCCTTTGCATCGCCATGGGAATGGCCGTGCGCATCACCCCCTGATTTGGCCGCCTGCTGACTTTCGGCTTTTTCGGCCATTTTAAACGCGAAAGTCTTGGCTTCCCCGTGCTCGCCTTCCGAATCGTGCTTGTGCACAAATCCGTCCAGCAAGTTGGCGTTGTTTTCGGCTAGGGGCTCGCTGCCACCAATGGAATTTTCAAACTCTTCGCCCAGATATTGGCCATACCGCAAACGCAGCACTTTCTGGTCGAAGCCAATTTCATTCGACGCACTATTGAATTCCTTACTGCTTATTTTCTTCCGTTTCGCGATCAATTTTTCCGTATCAATAATGATTTGCCGCTGGCTCCGAAAATACTCCGGCATAACGTTCACCGCCATGGTCGCCAGGTCGGCTTCTTCCAGCTTGGTGGTATCTTTGTAAACAATAAAATAAGTATCTGACTTTGTGAAATTGGCTTCCGGCTTTTTGTTATCGACTGCCGCCCAGTAATAATAAAGCTCATCACCAGGGGTAAAATTAAACGCTTTCAGATCGATTATCTTGGTCAGTTGCGCCTCTTTGTAATTGGCCCCACTAAGCGGAATCCGTACCTCGCGAAACTTTACGTTTTCGCCAGAGCCCCGGGCTAGAGTAGCCACAATAAACGCTTGCGACACCTTGAAGTCATCCGAAATTTTGGCTGAAATCGAAATCGTTTTTTTGTCTTTCAGCAGGTGATAACTGTATAACTCTTTCGATTTCGGCTCAATTTTAGGCGCTAAATCAGGCTTGGCTTCCAGGCGATAATAATCGGATTGATAGACCAACGAATCTTTTTTGCCCGCATTTCGCCAGTAGGCTTTGATGGCGTATAGGCCCGAAGCCAGCAAGCCATCCGTATGCTCGAAGCCGCCGCCCGTTTTCCGAAAGTTCAGTTCTTCTCCCCGACTGTTCACCAGACGCACGGAGAGCCGCTCTGAATTGCTGAATTTCAGCTGCCATTTCAAGACTGACCCTGTTATGGCCGTTGCATTCAGGTCGGCGGATTTAATAGCTGGCAAGGCCGTATAAGCCGGGGGCTGTATCTGCAAGGTAGCCGACTGAAAAGCCGGAATAGCCGGGCGAGTTGGAGTAGCCGCCGCCGTCTCTTCCGCAAAAATGCTTTTTTGAGCCGCCGATTTGGATGGAATCAGCGGATAGGCAAAATGAAACGCCAATGCCGCCAAGAATAGAATCCCATAAAAACCCACCTTCGAAAACAGAATCGTGGGCGTCCGAACGGTGGCCGCTTTTTCGGCCAGACGGTCCAGTTGAAGCCGCTCCGCAATGTTGTATTCCTCTTTATCCAGCAGCGCCAGACTGTATTCGGTGTCGCCAATTTGCTGGTGAATAATCGAGATAGCCTGCGGCTTTTTGTATTGGTATAGCCTGGTCAAGATAATGCCAATACCCAAACCCAGTACACCGGCAATCCCCGCGATGACGGGGGAATTTGTAAACGTAACCACCAGTAAGTAAACCGACACGGCCAGCAACAGGCTTTTCAGCAAAGCATTGGCGTAGAGTTGGTAAACAACGGATGTTATTAGATTTTTCAGGTTATTCATGCGTTTCTTTTCAAGGCAATCCAACGTTCCGTTCCGATCAACAGCACAAAAAGAAGCGTGGCTAGCTGCTGCGTTTTTGCCTGCTGTTGTTGCTCTTTCTGATCAACAGTAACGCCCCCTTTGTCCTGAACAAACAAGGCAGCTAGTTGCTGCTGGCTCAACGGAGCTTGCGACGAAAGGAGGCCAAAATGACGTACCAGCAAATTTCCCAACCACTCGGGCAAGCCTCCGTTCTCGACGCGTTCAGCCGTTTGCGGGGTAAACACTTCGCTGGTGTATACCACATTGGTGGCTGCGGAGGTTTTCGTTTGTCCCGAAATGGTATACAATACCTGCGGGGCGGGTTCCGAAATTTCTTTGTCTGTTAACACCCAATCATATGCTTTTCCTGACACTCTTTTGACGTCCACGGCCATATCCAACGCATAGACATCTGTGAGCGCGTTCAGGGCAGCTTCCACCGTTTTTTCTTCGGCTTTGTTGCGGTAATCGAGTAAAACAGACAGCTTTCCCGCATGGACCGGCTCCGCGTTAAAGCGGATGTTTTTATCCAGCGCCGCCCCGGTCGTTAGCTGAGCCGACCGATTAACAAACAGATTTTTGTTGTTAGCGAGTTTCATGTAATCCTGCACGGGCCGACTCGTCGAGTCAATGACAGCGTGCAGTTGATAGGCATTCGGAATATGAATAAGTGGACTTTTCGCCAGGCCCTGATTATTCATTATATAAAGGTGAATAGTAGCCTTCTCTTTGGGTAAGTTATTAATGGAAGCTTGCAGCAGCATCGGATTAAAGGCAGCCTGCGCGGGCAATTCGGCCATGGATTGAATCGGTTCCGCTCCGCCGTTCATCCAGTATACCTGTTCACCTTTTTTGATGGCCTCTTCCAGCTCGAACCGAAAATTATTTACCAGAAAAGCATTTGGCTGCACCAGATGAATCTTCTGAATCAGTTTTTTATCATTCCACCAGTTTAGAAGCGGCTGGCTTAGCAGGATTGCCAACAAAATCAGCAACAACAGGCGCAGAATAAGCAGCAAATAATTATCCAGCCGTAACCCGCGACTCTGCTGCTGGTTTTTCTCCGTTAGCCATTGAGTAGCAGCCCAGGCAATGGTTTTTCCCTTTTTCTGATGCCAGAAGTGAATAATAACCGGAATAATTACGGCCAAAGCACCCCATAGCATGAACGGTTGTAAAAAGCTCATTAAATCTTCCTCCCTGCTAGAAAATCTTTTAAAATCATGGCTATCGGGTCACTGAGTTTCACCCGAATCAGCCGAACGTGCGGTATGCGAAGCGCTTCCTCCAGCTTTTGAAGATACTGCGTGGCTGCCTGCTGAAACTGCTCCCTAACCGACTCGGCCTGCAACTCAATTTCTTTGCCCGTTTCCAGGTCCTTAAATCGGTAAAAACCGCTCATCTTAAAATCAATTTCCTGATCGCCCAGCACCTGAAAAATGACAATTTCCCGCCGCGGATTAGCCAGGGCTTTGATCAATTGCAACCACTCTTCACCAACCTGTAGAAAGTCGGATACCAGAATGAGCAGTTCCTTCTGTTTGTGGCCAAACTCCGGAAATTTAGGACGCTCATTAAGCCATTGACCCGACGCCTCGGCCTTTTGCAAGGCATACAACACCTTCTGAAAAGCCCCCTTGCCCGACGGAACCAGCGTTTGCACCGCTCCGTTCTGCAAACCGTATAAACTCAACTGGTCACTTTGCCTATAACCCAGGTACGCCAGCGAGGCCATCAGGATTTTTGCATAATCCAGGCGACTTACAGCTCCTTCCGTGTAGTTCATCGATCCCGACAAATCCAGCACGAAACGAATCTGCAAATTACTTTCCGTGGCCGACTCCCGCACTAGATGCTTGTCGGTTCGGGCGTATAGTTTCCAGTCGATGCGCTTGGGATCGTCGCCGGGTTCGTAGTGGCGATACTGCTCAAACTCAGTGCCGGAACCAGAACGCTTGCTGGCGTGAATTCCCAGCAAAAGCTCATCACTCACCAGCTTTCCCGCCAGTTGCAGGTTGTTTAGTTTGATCAGTTCGGTTGCCAGTTGCGCCATCAGCTTTTAATTGTCGTCAGCAAATCTTTGATTACGTGGTCGGTTGTAATGGCTTCGGCCTCCGCCCGGAAGTTCATGG
Organism: Tellurirhabdus bombi; assembly: GCF_021484805.1. Classification (NCBI taxonomy): domain Bacteria; kingdom Pseudomonadati; phylum Bacteroidota; class Cytophagia; order Cytophagales; family Spirosomataceae; genus Larkinella; species Larkinella bombi. Next base: position 4,208,775 of record NZ_CP090557.1, read on the forward strand.
CAATCCGGTGCCGCAGGATCGGATAGGCCAGCGCGTGGATGTCTTCCGGAATCACCGAAAAGCGCTCGTGCAAAACGGCCCGCGCCTTGGCGCAAAGCACCAGCGCCTGGCCCGCACGCGGACCCGCTCCCCAATCGCACCACTGCTTCACAAAAGCCGACGGACTGCCGTCGGGGCGCGTTGCCCGGACCAGTTTGTTGATAAACCCAATCAGTTCTTCGCTGATGTGCACCTCGCGGGTCAGGCGTTGCAGATCAATGATTTCGTTGTCGGTCAGGATGGTATTCAGGACAGGACGCTTGGTACCGGTTGTACTTTTCAGTACGTTCAGTTCCTCCATCTCCGACGGATAGCTTAATTTAATATAAAGCAGAAAACGGTCTAACTGCGCTTCCGGCAAGGGGTAGGTTCCGGCCTGCTCGATGGGGTTTTGCGTGGCAATAATCAGGAAAGGCTTCGGCAGTTGATAATCGGCCCCGCCGTAGGTCACTTTTCCTTCCTGCATGGCTTCCAGCAAGGCGGCCTGCGTTTTAGGTGGCGTCCGGTTGATTTCGTCGGCCAGCACGACATTGGCGAAAATAGGCCCCTGATTGAATTTGAAGAATTTCTTCCCAGTTTCGTGGTCTTCTTCCAGTATTTCGGTTCCGATAATATCGCCCGGCATTAAATCCGGGGTAAATTGAACCCGTTTAAAGCTCATTTCCAGCGCCTCCGACATTGTCTTCACCATGAGCGTTTTAGCCAGTCCCGGCACCCCTTCTAGCAAACAATGCCCGCCCGCCAGCAAGGATATTAAAATTTCATTGATGGCGTCCTCTTGTCCGACAATGATTTTTCCAATCTCTTTCCGCAGCGAAGGCAGTTTGGCAACTAAGGATTTATAATGCGTAAGTTCTTGCGTTTCCAATGGTTAAACAGTTAGTGCGTAAGTGACAATGTTGACGCCGAATTTAGTATTGTCTTCGGCCAGGAAGCGTTTGTTGCGAAAGTCATAATCCCATTCGCAACCATAATCTTTATTGCTGTAAAGCACGCCGATTCGTCCGTTGACAATGACGGCTTTGAGGTAGTCATGAACAAGGTCGTCGCCCCAGCCATTTAGCTCAAATGACGTGGTGGGCGGACCGTCGTAAAAGTCAAAAAAACTGTGGTAGATCGGGTGGTTATTCGGGATTTTCTGCAAGGCTTTGGGGCCAAAGGTCCGTGCCATTTCCTGCTCGAACGATTTGGCAAAAAGCCCGTCGATATCGTGGTTGCAATCATCGGCAAAGACAAACCCACCGTTTTGTACGTAGCGCCGGAAATGATCCCGCTCCTGGCTCGAAAATTCAACCAGCTTATGGCCGCTCAGGTAGCAGAACGGGCTTTTGAAAATTTCGTTGCTGCTCAGCTGAACCACCTTCTCTTTCTGGTCAACCGGAATGGTTGTGTATTCCACCAGCGAGTGCAGTAAGTTCGACGGCATTCGTTGGTCGGTGTCCCAGTTTCCAGAGTTGTATTGGATACGGGTGAAGAAGAAAGGTTTCAAAATAGCGATGAAGTGTTTCTTTTAAAGAACGACAGACTTTTTCGCAAAGTTCTGCCCTCCCTTGATCTAGCAACCTGCTGGATTCCGAAAAACGGCGTTGTACGAATTATTTATTAAACTGAAAATTGTCAAGTCGGTCGCTGGCAACCGACTTGACAACCGGGCGTTATACCGCGTCGGATAAGCTCGAGAACGTAAATTCCCGAATTTTCATCGGCGGAATCAGGTAGTTACTGTTCGACTCCGTGCTCACCACGCGCTCGGGTTTGCCCAGCGCTTCGAGGTTATTGAGCATGATGATCGGACTTTCGTTAAACCGGAAGTTTTTCACCGGATGCTTGATCTTGCCGTTTTCGATGTAAAAAGTTCCGTCGCGAGTCAGGCCCGTCAGCAGCAGCGTTTGCGGATCCACTGAGCGAATGTACCATAGTTTGGTAACCAGAATACCGCGCTGCGTTCCCTTGATCATGTCTTCCAGCGAAGCTGTTCCGCCCGCCATGATGGCGTTGTTTGGGAAAGGAACCGCTTTCACCCCTTTCTTCTGCGCCCAGAAACGCGAATAAGCCATGTTTTTCACCACGCCCTTCTCGATCCAGTTGATGCGTTCCTGCGGACGCCCGTCACCCGACCAGGGAGCCGCAGGCAATTCTGGATTAGCGGGGTCCGAATAAATCGTTACGCGCTCATCCATAATTTTTTCGCCGAGCTTCGTTTTTCCGCCGGGTTTGCTCAGGAAACTGCGGCCTTCATCGGCACTGCGGGCATCCATGCCGAAAAAGATATTTTCGAGCAGAACGGCAGCCGCTGTCGGTTCTAAAATAACAGTATATTTACCCGGCTCCAGGGCTTTTGCACCCACCGATCCCAGGCACTTCTGCACGGCAATTCTCGTGGCCGCCGCCGCATCCAGCTTCGACACATCGCTGTAGCCACGAATGACGTAGCCGGAGCCAGTGCCGTCTTCAGTACGAACGGTCAATGAAAAATTGACGTTTGTGCTCGGAAAGTACGCAAATAACCCTTTGGAGTTCATCATGGCCGAATAGCCCCGATAATCTTCCAAAAAGCCCGCCGCCGACAGTTTCTGGTTCGCCGATACCTGTAGACTTTTGGCTACCTGCTCAGCGCGGACAGCCGGTGTAATTTTAGCCGTAGAGTCGAAAAAGCCTTTGGACTTTATGTATTGCTGCGGACCCAACACGCCCACGTATTCGGGGTTTTCGGGCGCTAATTGCGCTAATTCTTCGGCTCGACGAACCACTTTTTCCAGGGAAGCGTCGTCAAATTCGTCGATGGTAGCCGTGCCTACTTTTTTACCAAAAGCCGACTGAACGACTAAATTCTGGTTAATTTTCGCGCCGCTGGTTGATACTTCGTTTCGGGCGTAGCGGATGTTTCCGGTTTCGTCGCCGGACAGGTTCACCTCGCACTCATCTGCCTTCGAATAACTCAACACTTTCTGTAGCAACGCCTTCGCTTCCGCTTCAGATAATATAACTGGCATGGTATTTCTTTTTTAGATCTTACGGGCAGTATTAATGACATTGACACCATTGAAACGGGTAGTTGAGCTACCGTGCGAAACGGCGCTCACCTGCATGGGTTGCCCCTTGCCGTCGAAGAACGAGCCGCCCAGGCGGTAATCCCGCTCGTCACAAATCTGCGCGCACGAATTCCAGAACTCCTGCGTATTCGACTGGTAGGCTACATCTTTCAGCATACCGGCGATTTTCCCGTCCTTGATTTCGTAGAACAACTGACCGCCAAACTGGAAGTTATACCGCTGCTGATCAATGGAGAACGAACCATCCCCGATGATGTAAATTCCTTTCTTCACATCTTTGATCATGTCGTCAACCGACAGTGGTGTTTTGCCCGGCGCCAGCGAGACGTTGGCCATGCGCTGGAACTGAACCGAACCCCAGCTATCGGCGTAGCAGCAGCCCTGCGATTCATTTTCGCCAATGATGTGCACCTGGTCGCGAATGGCCTGGTAGTTCACCAGCGTGCCGTCTTTAACCAGATCCCAGCGTTTTGTTTTAACGCCTTCGTCATCCCAGCCCACCGCGCCGAGCGAACCAACCTGCGTTTTATCCGCGAAAAGGTTCACCTCCTTGCTGCCGTAATTGAAGTTTTTAGTTTTCCATTTATCCAAAGTGGCGAAGCTTGTCCCGGCGAAGTTGGCTTCGTAGCCCAGTACGCGGTCGAGTTCCAGCGGATGGCCCACCGACTCGTGAATCGTCAGCATCAAGTGCGAGGGGTCCAGAACCAGGTCGTACTTCCCGGCTTCTACCGACTTGGCCGTCAGCTTTTCTTTGGCCTGCTTGGCGGCAGCGATGGCATCTTCCAGCATGTCGTACCCTTTCTTGTAGCGAGTCGTCACACCGGTAATTTTATCACTTGGGTTGGTCTGTAGGTATTCGTAGCCCATTCCCAGCGGGGCGCTCAGCGCCTGCCGCGTTTCAAATTTGCCGCTTTTGGGGTCAATGGTCGTTACGCCGAACGTGGGCCAGATGCGGTGAATGTCCTGATCGATATAAGATCCATCGGTGGAGGCGAAATACTTCTGCTCATTGACCATAAAAATGACCGAGTTTACGTAGTTCGCGCCGTTTTTCAGGGCGGCATCGTTCACCGACAACAACAGGTCAACTTTTTCCTTGATGGGTACTTCAAAGGCGTTTTTCTGAATCGGTGCTTTCCAGCTTACTTCCCCATATCCTTTTTGGGGAGCCAGTTGGACAGGCTGCTTCATCAGTTTGGCGTTGGCTTTGGCAATGGCGACCGCTTCTTCGGCAGCTTTAGCAGTTTGGTTTTCGTTTTTGGCATCTACGACCGACGCAAATCCCCAGCAACCATCGACAATGACGCGCACGCCAACCCCGTAGGATTCTGTATTGACAATGTTCTGCACTTTGTCTTCCCGCGTGACGACATACTGGTTCAGGTACCGGCCAATCCGTACATCGGCGTAAGTAGCGCCTTTGGACTTAGCCGCGTTCAGGGCCGCATCAGCCAGGCGTTTTTTGACGGCTACGTCCAGGCCGGGTTCCAGTAAGGCTTCGGCAGACACCGGTCGGCCCGAAGCCGCCAATGTATTGGGTAGCATAAATGCTCCGGCTCCCAAACCTGCTAATTGAATGAAATCTCGACGATTCAAGGTCTGTGTTCTTTTATTTTGATTAGTAGCGTTAAAGTTAAACGAAAGGCGTTAACACTACAAGCTTTCCTTTCTCCCCCATTTTGGGGGATTTGGCAGCCATAACCGGCTACCTTCCTGCCCTCGTTGAACAGTAAATTGCAAAATGTCACTCTGTTTGTTTTCCCGTTTTGCAGACCATTTATTACGTAGTAGCTACACGGCATCCGACAAGCTGGAAAACGTAAAGTCTCGCACGCGCATCGGCGGAATCATGCTGTTGCCGACCCGCATGGGTTTGCCCAATGCTTCCACGTTGTTTAGCATAATGACCGGGCTTTCGTTAAAACGAAAATTCTTAACCGGGAATTTGATCTGTCCGTTCTCAATGTAGAAAGTCCCGTCGCGGGTAAGGCCCGTTTGCAGGAGCGTTTGCGGATCCACCGAGCGGATGTACCAGAAGCGCGTTACCAGAATCCCTTTTTCGGTGCCTTTGATTAAGTCGGCCAAAGATTGGTCGCCGCCTTCGATGACAATGCCAAAAGCAGGAGGAATGCCTTTCACGCCTTTTTTCTCCGCCCAATACCGGGAGTAGCTCATGTTTTTCACCACGCCTTTCTCAACCCAAACGACCTTTTCCTGCGGGCGACCGTCTACACCAGCGCCTCCGCCACCACCTGGCCCACCTCCACCAAAACGCCCGCCGCCACCGGCAAAGAACGGCGAACCTGGAATGTCCAAATTCATCGGATCGGAATAAATCGTTACGCGTTCGTCGAAGAGCTTTTCGCCCAGGCGGGTGCCGCCACCTTTTTTAGTCAGGAAGCTGCGGCCTTCGTCGGCATTCCGGGCGTCCATGTTGCCTAGCATGCCTTGCAGGAGGTTTCCTGCGGCGGTTGGTTCTAGAATAACGGTGTACTTGCCCGGTTCGAGTGCCCGCGCATTCACCGACGCCAGGGCTTTCTGCATGGCGATTTCCGTGGAAGACCGAGTACTCAGCTTCGATACATCGTTAAAATTACGCGTGACGTAGCCCGAGCCGGTACCGTCTTCCGTTCTGGTTGTAATCGAAAAGTCAACTACCGTAGCTTTGTTGTACCCAAATAAGCCTTTGCTGTTTCCAATAGCGGTGAACCCTTTGTTATCTTCCAGGTAACCGGCGGCCGTCAGTTTCTTTTTTGCGCAGGGATCAATGCTGTCGAAGGCGGCCTGCGCGCGGTAGGCCGGATCGATTTTTGCCGTACTTTCCGAATATGAAGCGGTATCCTGATATTTCTGCGGTCCCAGCATCGGCACGTATTCTGGATTTTCCGGGGCTAGTTTGGCGATTTCTTCGGCGCGGCGAATGGCTTTTTCCAAGGACTTATCATCAAATTCATTGATGGTCGATGTGCCAACCCGCTTGCCAAATACCGACGTTACCGAAGCCGATAAATTCTCCGTCTCGCCGCTGGTCGATACTTCATTTCGGGCGTAGCGAATATTCCCGGAGCTACCGCCGGTCAGGCTCACGCTGGCTTCGTCCGCCTTGGAGTAACTTAATAGTTTATCAATGATTTGCTTTGATTCTTCTTTGCTTAAAATGGCCATGTTGATCGTCGGATTAAGGGCTTAAATCTTTCTGCTGGTATTGATCACATTCACGCCGTTGAAACGCGCCGTTGCGCTGCCGTGCGAAACCGAATTGGACTGCGAAGGCTGCCCTTTTCCATCGAAGAACGAGCCGCCCATGCGGTAATCCCGCTCATCGCATACCTGCACGCACGAATTCCAGAACTCCTGCGAATTTGACTGGTAAGACACGTCTTTCAGCATGCCAACAATCTCCCCATCCTTAATCTCGTAGAACAACTGGCCCCCAAATTGGAAGTTATACCGCTGCTGATCAATAGAGAAGGAACCATCACCGATGATGTAAACCCCTTTTTTCACGTCCTTAATCATCTGCTGTACCGACAAAGGCGTTTTGCCCGCCGCCAGCGAAACATTGGCCATGCGCTGGAACTGAATCGTATCCCAGCTATCGGCATAGGAACAACCGTGCGATTCGTTCTCACCCAGAATATGCACCTGGTCGCGGATCGCCTGATAATTCACTAAAACGCCGTCCTTGATCAAATCCCATTTTTTACACGCCACTCCTTCATCATCATAGCCCACCGCGCCGAGCGAACCAACCTGGGTTTTATCGGCGATGATGTTGACTTGCTTGCTGCCGTAGTTAAAGTTCTTGGTTTTCCATTTGTCCAAGGTGGCAAAGGAGGTTCCGGCGTAGTTGGCTTCGTAGCCCAGCACGCGGTCGAGCTCCAGCGGGTGGCCAACTGACTCGTGAATCGTTAGCCAAAGGTGCGACGGGTCGAGGACGAGGTCGTATTTTCCCGCCTGTACCGACTTGGCCGTCACTTTTTCTTTGGCCTGCTTGGCGGCAGCGATGGCATCTTCCAGCATGTCATAGCCTTTGTTATAGCGGGTCGTCACACCGGTTATTTTATCGCTGGGATTCACTTGTAAATAGTCGTAGCTCATGCCCATTGGCGCACTCAGGGAGGCGCGCGTCTGGAACTGTCCTGTTTTCGGATCGATGGCCGTTACGGTAAAATTGGGCCACATCCGGTGTACATCCTGGTCAATATACGAGCCATCGGTAGAAGCAAAGTATTTCTGCTCGTTGACCATGAACAAGACCGAATTGATAAAATTAGCCCCGTTTTTCATGGCTGCCCCGTTGACTTCCATGAGCAAATCAACCTTTTCCTTGATGGGCACCTCAAAGGCGTTTTTCTGAATTGGGGTTTTCCAGATTACCTCGCCGAATCCTTTCTGCGGAGCCAGTTTCACGGGTTCCTTCACCAACCGGGCATTGGCCTTGGCAATGGCGATAGCCTTGTCGGCCACCTTTGCCATGTCTGCCTCGTTCTGCGTATCCGCCAGCGCGGCGAAGCCCCAGCAACCATCAGCTAACACGCGCACACCAACCCCGTAGGATTCGGTATTGACAATGTTCTGTACTTTATTTTCCCGCGTGATGACAAACTGATTCAGATACCGGGCAATCCGAACATCGGCGTAGGAAGCACCTTTGGACTTGGCCGCGTTCAGGGCGGCGTCGGCCAGACGCTTTTTAACGGCAATATCCAAGCCTGGTTCTAGTAAGGCTTCGGCAGCCACGGCATTTCCGTGAATTGGAATACCCGATGCAGGCAAATTAGGGAGCATGAAAGCACCGGCTCCTAAACCCGTTAGTTGTAGAAAGTTTCGACGATTCAAGGTTTGTTAGGCGTTTATTGATTCGTGTAATCGAATGCTATTATTCTGTCTTATTGGAATGGTTTGAGAAGGGCACAAACCATATTTTAACGTTGAGAAAGCCCGAAAGTGAAGAATATAAAATTAATAATCAATCGACTTACCCTCATTTGTTTCCTGATTATTGATAAATGGCAAATAGTTGTTTATTTATTTCTAAAACCAGTCTTTATTATTGATTTTAAATCAAAGGTTTTTTTACTGAGTGGATCAAAAATAGAGCGAGTTCGGCCAACTTCAGCTACAAATTCACTTTTTAAGCCCTGAAACGATAATGCCTTTTCCCTATTTTGCATAAAAAAGGCCATTAGTATCTCACTAATGGCCCTACTCTTATTATAACGCTCTACTAAACGGCATCCGATAAACTGGAAAACGTAAAGTCACGGATACGCATAGGTGGTAACAAACTTCCGCCTGTCCGAACCGGTTTACCCAGCGCATCAAGGTTGTTCAGCATGATAACCGGGCTTTCGTTAAACCGGAAGTTTTTTACCGGGTACTTAATCTGTCCGTTCTCGATGTAGAAAGTCCCGTCGCGGGTAAGGCCCGTTTGCAGGAGCGTTTGCGGATCCACCGAGCGAATGTACCAGAAGCGCGTTACCAGAATCCCTTTTTCGGTGCCTTTAATCAGGTCGGCCAACGACTGCGTTCCTCCTTCCATAATCACGTTAAAAGCGGGAGGCACGGCCTTTACGCCTTTTTTCTCCGCCCAGTAACGCGTATAACTCAGGTTCTTCACCACGCCTTTATCAACCCAAACGACCTTTTCCTGCGGACGGCCATCGCCAGCATAAGGCGATCCCGGAATTTCCGGATTGGTTGGATCGGAATAGATGGTAATGCGTTCGTCGAATAGCTTTTCGCCCAGGCGGGTGCCGCCGCCTTTTTTGCTCAGGAAGCTACGGCCTTCGTCGGCATTCCGGGCATCCCAGCTAAAACGCACCAAATCACCTACAGCCGTTGGCTCCAGAATTACGGTGTACTTGCCCGGTTCGAGCGCCCGCGCATTCACCGACGCCAGGGCTTTCTGCATGGCAATTTCCGTAGCCGCTTTGGTACTCAGCTTCGAGGAGTCGTTAAAATCACGAATGGCGTAGCCTGAGCCCGTCCCGTCGGCGGTCCGAACGGTAATCGAAAAATCGACCGAAGTAGATTTGTTGTAACCAAACAGACCTTTGCTGTTTCCCATCGCCGAAAATCCGGTTGAATCTTCCAGGTAACCAGCAGCGGTCAGGTTCTTTTTCGTGCAAGGATCAATGCTGTCGAAGGCAGCTTGTGCGCGGTAAGCTGGGTCGATTTTTGCCGTACTTTCTGAATACGAAGCCGTTTCCTGGTATTTCTGCGGTCCCAGCATCGGCATGTATTCCGGGTTTTCAGGGGCTAGGCGGGCAATTTCTTCGGCGCGACGCACTGTTTTTTCCAGCGAAGCGTCGTCGAATTCATTGATGGTTGCCGTACCTGAGCGCTTGCCAAAAACCGACGTAACTGCCAACGACAAATTATTCGATTCGCCACTGGTTGAAACGGTATTCCGCGCATACCGGATGTTACCCGTCCGGCCTCCACCGAGGTTTACGCTCGTTTCATCCGCCTTGGCATAACTTAAAACCTTATCAATTATTTTTTTTGCTTCTTCTCTACTTAAGATGGCCATTGTGATGTCGTGTTAGGGGTTATATTTTCCGTCCGGTGTTGATGATGTTGACACCGTTAAACCGCGTGGTTGGGCAACCGTGCGAGACGGCGCTCACCTGCGAAGGCTGGCCCTTGCCATCGAAGAAAGACCCGAAGGTGCGGTAATCGTCCTTATCACAGAGCTGGGCGCACGAATTCCAGAACTCCTGCGTATTCGACTGGTAGGCTACATCATCGAGCATCCCGACAATAGCTCCGTCTTTGATCTCGTAATACAGCTGACCCCCAAACTGGAAGTTATACCGCTGTTGGTCAATGGAATACGACCCACGGCCAATGATGTAAATGCCTTTATCGACGCCTTTAATCATGTCCGTAACGCTTCGTTTCTCCGTTCCCGGACGCAGCGACACGTTCGGCATCCGCTGAAACTGAACCGATTCCCAGTTATCGGCGTAGCAGCAACCGTGCGATTCTTTCTCGCCGATGATGCTCGCCTGGTCGCGGATGGCCTGGTAATTCACCAGAATACCGTCTTTGATCAAATCCCATTCTTTGGTCGGCACCCCTTCATCATCGAACCCAACGGCTCCCAGCGTGTGCTGCTGCGTTTTGTCGGCCACGATGTTCACGAGCTTACTGCCATAGTTGAATTTCTTGGTTTTCCATTTATCCAAAGTAGCAAAGGACGTCCCGGCATAGTTGGCTTCGTAGCCCAGTACGCGGTCGAGTTCCAGCGGGTGACCCACCGACTCGTGAATGGTCAAACCCAGGTGGTTAGGGTCTAAAACCAGGTCATATTTACCCGGCTGAACTGACTTGGCCGTCAGCTTTTCTTTGGCTTGTTTGGCCGCCAGCGTGGCGTCCTCCACCATGTCGTAAGAATTACGGTAGCCCACCAAACCGTTTGGCGCGGGAATTTTCTCGGAAGCCAGCCCGTCCAGGTATTCGTAACCCATCCCCATCGGTGAGCTCAGCGCGTCGCGGGTTTTAAATTTCCCCGCCGCTTTATCCACCGCCGTTACGGTAAACGTTGGCCAGATGCGGTGAATATCCTGATCGATGTACGAGCCATCGGTGGACGCAAAATATTTTTGTTCATTAACCAGAAAGAGGTTCGAGGTTACGAAAGCGGCTCCCCCTTTCATGGCTTCGCCGTTGACCTTCATCAACAAATCTATCTTCTCCTGAACCGGAATCTGGAAGGCATTTTTAGTCAAAGGCGTTTTCCAGGTCACCTCGCCCACTCCTTTTTGCGGAGCCAGCACAACGGGTTCTTTCTGGATTTTGGAATTGGCTTTCGCGATGGCAACCGCCGTTTCCGCACACTTAGCAATCCCCTCGGGCGTCACGTCGCTGGTTGCCGAAAAACCCCAGGTTCCATTGGCAATCACCCGAATACCAACGCCATACGATTCGGCATTGACAATATTTTGTACTTGTTTCTCCCGGGTAAATAAATACTGTTGCAAATACCGGCCAATCCGAACATCGGTATAGGAAGCCCCTTTGCTTTTGGCAACGTTTAGAGCTGCATCAGCCAATTTTTTCTTCAAAGCTACATCGGCAGCGGAAGCCTGGCTGCTTATTTCCAGCATCTGGCTTTCAGAAATCGCACTTCCCCGAACCGGAATACTATCCAGCGTTGACAGCATCAGCCCGCCCAATCCCATGCCGGATAATTGCATGAAGTCTCTTCTTTTCATGTTACGTTTGTTGTAGTGCTTCTGTGAATAAAAGTTTAGATTTTCAACTACTTGGGTACGAAATGGCGTATAAATAAGGAAAGCCTGCTAAATTTTACAAGGCATTTTCCGATTCAAGTCACGAATTTGGTTAAAAATGGTAAGAAGGCCAACCGCAATGTAAACTTTTGTGACAAGCGGAAAACCAGTATTTAATGGGAGCGGTAGAATGCGTGAGCAAAATTAAATACTGAGTCGGCGGCGATAAGCGCTAGGTGTCTGTCCCGTTCGTACTTTGAATACCTTGTTAAAATGCGACAGGTTGTTGAAACCGCTTTCGTAACAGACATCCGAAATGCTTCGATCCGTAGTTAGCAGCTTCCGGGCCTGCGTGGTGCGAAACTCATTCACAAAATCGGTGAAAGTCAGCTGGGTAAGCTTTTTAAAATACCGACAAAACGCCGGAACAGTCATGCTGGCTAGCGAAGCCACTTCGCGAATATCAATGGGTTGGGTATAATGCCGATCGACGTAACCATAAATTCGGTTGATGCGCTCCTGCTCGCGTCCGTTTAGTTCCAGACTGATTCCCTCCGCATTTAGCAGCGTATATTCCTGTGAAACAGCCATTTCCTGAAAGATGACCAGCAAAGCTAGCATTCGTTCAAACGGGGATTTATGCACCAGCTCCACAACTTGTTGTCCGATGCGCCGCTTGGTTTCTCCGTTGAAAGAGACGCCGTATTTCGACCGTTCAAACAAGCGTCGAATGGCCGTCAGCTCCGGCTTCTGCAAAAAATCAGGGCCTAAAAAATCCTCCCGCAGTTGCACCACAATTTCCTCATACTCACCCATCACGCCGTGGCTGAAGTTCAGGTGCGGCAAATTGGGACCCATAAAAATCAACTCGCCCTCTTCATACGTCGATACGTGGTGGCCAACGTGGCGTTTTCCGGTTCCTTTCGGAATAAAGACAATTTCGTATTCGGGATGGTAATGCCAGTATACCCAGCAGGCATTGGGTTCAGTGTGGTGCATGACCCGGAACGAACTACCAAATTCAGGTTCTATTTTTTCAAACTGGGCTTTCATCAGAATACGCTTGAATCTCACATTTACGCCCAAGTTAACATTATCGTAACAATATTTCCGCATCAAATGTAAATACAGCATCACTAGTTGATAATACTGCAATAGTCCGGCTCATCCTTTGTCCTTAATTTTGCCCTATCCAAATGAATACAACGCCATGAACACCACCGTGGATCAAGTTCCACTTAGTCGCAACCGCCTTTTACGGCGCAACATAAGCACCTATTTTACGCATCGACAGGCCCGCGCTGTCGGACTGGTTTTCGCCTCCGATAGCTTACTGCTGGGTAGCTGGGTGGCGCATATTCCTTACCTGAAAGACAAACTTCAGCTAACCGACGCTGACCTGGGCTTAATCCTGTTCGCCATGCCCGCCGGCTTGCTGGTGATGAACCCGCTCACGGGCTGGCTCATTGCCCGACTGGGCGAGGCACGGGCCTGTTTGTTTAGTGCGTTGGGCTTATGCCTGGCCATTTGCGTTCCCATCAACGCTCCGAACATCAGTATCATGGTAGCCGGTCTGTTTGTGGTGGGTTTATGCGGTGCACTGCTCAACGTGGCCATGAACACCTGCGCTTCCAATGTTGAACGCGCTCATAACGTTTCAATTATGGCGTCCTGCCACGGCATGTGGAGTCTGGGTGGTATGATTGGTTCGGGCATAGCGGGGCTGGTCATCGCCCTGAAAGTGTCCCCAGCGGCCCACATGTTTGGCATGTCGGCCTTGATTTTGCTCTTAACGTTTGTGCTGCGACCCATTCTAGCCAGTATTCCAACCCAACGCGCCGAGAGCACCACGTCGTTTGTGCGGCCCAATCTTCTTCTACTGGTCATGATTTTCATTGGTCTGGCCGTGGCTATGGGCGAAGGGGTTGCCCTGGACTGGAGTGCCGTGTACCTCCGCGATAGCGCTGGTGCTTCCCGGCAAGTGGCGGCGCTTGGCTTCGGCTTCTTTTCGCTGGCGATGACGGCTGGCCGGTTCATTGGCGATACCATTATTCCGCGTTACGGCGCTAAGCGTCTGCTAACCTGGGGTAGCGTCGTCGCGGCGGCTGGTTTGGCACTGGCCATTGCCATTCCGCACCCAACGGTGGTGCTACTTGGCTTTTTGCTGCTGGGCGGTGGCTGTTCCCTGGGAGCGCCCATTTTATACGCGGCTTCCATGCGCGTACCGGAAATTCCTCCGGCTGCGGGTTTGGCGACCTTTGCTACGTTTAGTTTTATTGGCTTTCTGGCCGGTCCGCCCGTCATTGGCTTCGTCGCCGAGGCTTATGGCTTAAGCTACGGACTGGCGTTAATTGCACTCCTCCTGCTTCTGTCGGCGGGGTTAACTAGACAACTAAAACTTTAACTTATTCTTTATGTACGCTGCTATTTTTGACATGGACGGGGTTATTGCCCACACCAATCCGTACCACCACCAGACCTGGGGTGAATATGCCCAACGCTATTTCAACCACCAGTTAACGGATGCCGAATTTATCCAGTACGTTTCCGGGCGCACCAATGCCGACATCATCACTTACCTGCTGGCGGGAAAAACCATTTCGCCGGAAGACATAGCACGCCTGGGCGATGCCAAAGAGGCTTTATTCCGCGAAGTTTACGCGCCCCACGCCACGGCCGTTCCGGGTCTGGTTGCCTTTTTGCAAACCTTAAAAGCCAATAACGTCCGGACTGCGGTTGCTACATCTGCGCCGGTTGAAAACCTCACGTTCATTATCGAAGCGTTGGGACTAGCTGATTATTTTGACGTTCTGCTCGATATTTCTAAAGTCACGAAGCCTAAACCAGACCCGGAAATCTACCTGACGGCCATGCGCCATTTAGGCGTTCAGCCAGGGCAATCGGTGGTGTTTGAGGACTCCATACCGGGGATTCAGGCGGGGGTCGCTTCGGGTGCCCGCGTCGTGGGAGTAGCTACCACCCACGCCGCCGACGAGCTGCCGAATGTCGATGACATTATCACGGATTTTACCGAAATGACCTTTGAACGCTATAAAAAACTGGTCGATTTGTCGCTGGCTAATCAGTAATGCGTTGAGGTCATAAAGCCTCTTTCAAGCCACAAAAGCACTTGTCAATCGGGTGCTTTTGTCATTTTTAGGCTTTTTTAACAACCCTGCATCTTTCCATTCGTTATTTTTGTAGGTTCCATCGCTTAACTGATTTCGTTGATGAATTACCCGCAAAAATTTCTGCTGCTTGTCTCTTGCCTTTTTCTAGGGTTAATCGCCTTTCCGGCGCAGGCACAGCAGAAGTATGTGTTGGGACGCATCCTGGATCAGGACACCCAGAAAGGCGTAGACCGCGCCGTTGTTCTCAACAAAAGAACCCAGCAAAAAGCCCGCACCAACACCGCCGGGCGCTTTGTGGTGATGGCCCTCCCCGGCGACTCACTTATTGTAACGAGCCAGACCCACAACCGGGGCGGCACTCGCTGGGACGGCAGCAAGGAAGAGCCCACCATTGTGGTCAAACGCCACACGCCCGACGAGAAAGTAATTCAGCTTGAAGAAGTTACGGTTGTCGGCAAGCACGAAGAAGAGCTGCGTCGCGAACTGGAAAAGGTCTTGAAGGAGCCCGAGATTCGGAAAAATCTTTCGTCGGGTGAAATTTTGAGCATGGCTGCATCGCCCATTACGCTAATATACCAGATATTCAGTAAAAGGGCCAAATCTGACCGGAAAGCCGCCGCGCTCTGGCAGGAGTACCGCTGGCACCAGCTAGCCGAACAACGCTTTCGGCAAGTGGCCGGAAATGCCACCGACCTGAGCGGCGAAAAGCTGGACCAGTTCATGACGTTCTGCCGCTTCAACGACGATTTTTTGCTTAGCACTTCCGACTACGATCTCACCTACGCCATTCTGGGGAAATTCAAGCGTTTTCAGAATTCATTGGGGATGCATTAGGCACGGCAATCACCTCATCACCCAGGCGAATGACGCCTCCCTGAACCACCCGCGCCGTCAGTCCGCCGTGGCCGCGCATGGCGTTGTAGCCTCCGGCCCCCAAATTCACCTCCATGCGGGAACACGGATGGCAATGGCCCGTAATCTGCAAAACCACCTCGGTGCCAATCTTGACCAGATGATCTTTCAAAGCCAGCAGATTCAGGCCCGAAACCACCAGGTTACGGCGCAGCAAAGCCGGATCGATCGATTCCAATTCGACCATTGAGGCCACCACCGGCAGGTGCTCCGCCTGAATCAGAGTCACGTGACGGTTACCGCTCCGACCACTGTAATGATCACCGATCAGGCCGTTTTGTTCAGATACCTCGACTTCTGTCACCACTTTTACATCGCCACGCCTTTTGGGTCGAATGCTTATCCAATCGATATGCCCCGGACGAGGAAAGGTATTAATCAGTTCTTTTAATGTTCCTTGCATTCCTTACAGATTCCACCGTTTTTTTAAATAATCCTTCATAAATACGTTTACATCCCACTGGCTAACAACGGGTTGCTGCGTATAAGGCAACGTCGGTAAATAGCCCGGTGCCGGTCCAAATTCGCAGGTAACCGTCAATTGGGCGGCACCTTTCTTTACTTGTAAATCGCGCACGTTATCCCACCATTTTGCGTGCGTTTCCAGCGCATTTTTCCACTCTGGAGCCCGCGGATCGCTTACCTGCGGCCCTTGTGGGTGTCCAACGCGGCAATGAATGTGGTCGGTTCGCTCAATGGCCCGGCTCATGTTATCGCCCTGATCGGCCAGGTACGATTCCGCCACATTGACCCAGTGCGAAAAATCGGCGGTCAAGCGCAATTCCGGGAAAGTCGAGAAATAATGCTGCGTGGCTGGCGCACTGTAGGTAAAACGCCCCCGGTGCGTCTCATGAATAATTTTTACGCCTGTTTTTGCCTGCGCTTCAGCCGCCAGACGAATCAGATCACAATTTTGTTCGTAGGTGTGAAAGTCTTTGCCGGTATGCGAATTAATGAAGAGCGGTTTATAGGACGTTGTTTTTTCCAGCCACTGGGCGTAGGATTTTTTCATGTCGGCAAATGTTTCGCCCACGCAAAAGGCCATCAGAATCAACTGCAAGCCATTGTCCTTAACCGCCTTAACGGCTTCGTCGTATTTGCCATCCCAAACGGCAATTTCCATCCCATCATAACCCGCCGCTTTTACGCGCCGGGCCGCTTCGGCATACCCGAGTGATTCCATGCCCCACATCGGACAGAAAAAAAGAGTTTTCACAGCTTTGATTAAGCGTTCGGTTTGACCGTAAAGATGAGAAAAAAAGTGCGTTCCATAAATTCAAAACAGGAAAGCATTTGGCACAATTGGGATAATTCTCAGAATAAGCCTTACTTTTACTGGTTATCCGAATAAATTTTCGCATTTCTTATTTTTGCCAAAATTTTTCGAATAGAAGTACAAATAACTAACCTCTTATTTTATTTGTTCGTATGAGCGAAGTAGCCACTCTATTTCAACCCGGCGTTGTAACGGGCGAAGGTGTATCTAAAATATTCCGCCACGCTAATGAAAATGACTACGCCCTTCCGGCAGTCAACGTTGTCGGAACCAACTCTGTCAACGCCGTGCTTGAAACGGCTAAAGCGGTTAACTCGCCGGTAATCATTCAGTTCTCTAACGGAGGAGCTAGTTTCTACGCAGGAAAAAGCCTGTCTAACGATAAGCAACAATCAGCCATTGCCGGTGCCATTTCGGGTGCTTTGCACATTCATAACATCGCTGAACTGTACGGCGTACCCGTCATTTTGCACACCGACCACTGCGCTAAAAAACTGCTGCCCTGGATCGATGGTCTGCTCGAAGCGGGCGAACGTCACTTCGACCAATACGGCAAACCCCTGTACAGCTCGCACATGCTCGATTTGTCGGAGGAGCCACTGGAAGAAAACATCGAAATCTGCGCCAAATATTTTGAGCGGATGGCCAAAATCGGCATGACGCTGGAAATTGAACTGGGCGTAACGGGCGGCGAAGAAGACGGTGTTGACAACACGGATGTCGATGATTCGAAACTGTACACGCAACCTTCGGAAGTAGCTTTTGCCTACGAAGAGCTGTCGAAAATTTCGTCAAACTTTACCATTGCGGCGGCTTTCGGAAACGTACACGGTGTTTACAAACCGGGTAATGTGAAACTTTCGCCCATCATTCTGAAGAATTCACAGGATTTCATTCAGGAAAAATACAATACGGGTTCTCTGCCTGTAAACTTTGTATTCCACGGTGGATCAGGCTCAAGCCGCGAAGAAATCCGGGAGGCCATCCAGTACGGAGCCATCAAAATGAACATCGATACCGATATTCAGTGGGCTACCTGGGAAGGTATCAAAGATTATTACAAAGCGAAAGAAGCGTATCTGCAAGGCCAGTTGGGCAATCCAGAAGGCGCCGATTCGCCGAACAAAAAATACTACGATCCACGCGTGTGGCTTCGCAAAGGCGAGGAGACGCTGGTGAAACGACTAAAAGCCGCTTTCGAAGATCTGAACTGCATCAATCGTTTGGGTTAATTTCGGCTTACTTTTCATAAACAAAGGGACCTGGTTAATTCAGGTCCCTTTGTTTTTTATTTCACGTAAGGAAGTTTTCTGGGAATAGTATAGATTTCGGTTTGCCGCCCGTCAATGTACCGGAATTTTTCGCCGTCAAAAAAGCCGTCTTCTTCCAGCATAATCCGCACTGTTTTTTTCCATTCGGGAATGTCTACCGCCGCATTCAATTCAATGGAATAGGCCGTATTGGCTAACAACGGATAATCGCCGGAGCCGGGGACGCCTTTCTGCTGGTCCCACAAACCGATGGTTGGCCCCGCCGCGTGGCCATGAACGCCAATGGGATGCGTGTAAATGGTCCCGCGAATGCCTTCCTTCTTCGCCTTATCCAGGGCTTCCAGTAACAACTGATTACCGGTTCTACCCGCTTTGAAACTTTCGGTGAGTAAATCCTGCAACCGGTTACCTTGCTGAAAGGCTTTCCGCAACGACTCTGGGACTTCGCTTTCGCCGGGGCGCAATACGTAGGCGTGTTGTTGCTGGTCGGTGTTTAGCCGAAGATACGTAATACCAAAATCGACATGCAGCAAATCGCCCGGCAGGATGACTTCGCCAGAGGCTTTTTTTGAAAAAGTTCTCAGGTGATCGAAGCGGGCATTGTCGGCGCGTTGTACATCAACCGTCGGGTGGAACCAGGTTTCCAGGCCTAAATCCGTAATGCGCTGGCGGTACCACCACACGACATCATCGGTTGTCGTTACGCCCGGTTGAATCACGCCCTCCGAAAAGCCTTCCTGAATAATCTGGTGCGATAATCGGCAAATGAGCGGATAAATCGCCATTTCCTTTTCTGTCCGGGTTTCCAGCCAGCCGACCGCCAGTTTTTCGGCTGATACGATGCGTTTTTGCTGAGCGGCGGGCAGCTTTTCCAGGAACTCATTGTGCTCGGTGAAGGTCAATCCGTCGGCATGGGCGTAATTTGCCGAAAAATTCAGACCAATTTTTTTAGGATTCCGCTCCTGAATAATTTTTGTCAACGCTTCCCACTGATTAGGCCGAACATCAATGTCCCAGGCACCTTTGAGCAGGTTTCCAACGTCGTACCGCGCGATAGCCAATTTTTCGAGTCCTTTTTCTCCGCCCTGGTCATAAAACACAATGATTGTCCGTCGCCGCGCTGATAGCCACGTACTGGGTAACATGGTTCTTAAGACTGGATCTTCGTTGTATTCCCGTGAGATAATAACCCACATATCAATGCCTTCACGGCGCATGAGCTGGGGTAGCAGGTTGGCGAATCGGTCTTCCAGTATGTCGTCTACCACGCGAGCCCGTTCGCGTTCGTTCAGTACAACCGAGGGAGAGGCTAGCTGCCCAAAAGCCGAAGTACTACCCAGAAAAAGAGCAATCACGGCGATCAATAAACGTTTTTGCATGAATTGATGAAGTTAAATGAAGGCAGGCAAGATACAACAAAGCAACTTTTTTCGGCAAAAAGGCATCTTACCAAAAAGACCATTCCTCATAAAAAGGAATCACTGCTTACGGGGTCCGTTGCGAAGCCGCGCTCAATTGCTTATTTTTCTGAACTTGTACATAATCTACTAGCTGCATGAAAGTTGCCTACTGGCTATTTAGTCTCTTTTTGTTACCGTCACTCGTTGTTGCTCAAGGCATAAAAGGAACAGTGAAGACGGCCAAAAACGAACCCCTTCCTTACGCCGCCATCGTGGTCAAAGGTTCTTCTAACGGTACTATTACCAACGCCGATGGTCTTTATGAGCTGCCTTTGCAGCCTGGCCGCTACGATATTACGTTTCAATACCTTGGTTTTCAGAGCGTCCAGAAATCGGTAGAGATAACGAGCGGATTTCAGACGTTGGACATTACCTTAAATGAGCAAGCCTACCGCCTGGATGAACTGGCTGTTGGGAAAGGCAAAGAAGATCCCGCTTATAGCATTATGCGCCGGGCAATTGCCAAAAGCCGAATCCACGAAATGCAGGTTCAGAGCTATACTGCCAAAGTGTATACCAAGGCATCGGTTACGATTACGGACCTGCCCATGGAATTTTTGTATAAAAAACAGTTGAAAGAGGTCGAAAAAGAAGCCAACTTCAAAAAAGGAGTTCCTATTTTGAACGAATCGGTTTCAGAGGTAACCTTTAAGCAACCAAATCAGTACAAACAGAAAGTAATTGCAACCCGAAATTCGCAGAATAACGACTTTCCTTCCCCGAATCAATACTTTCAGACTAGTTTCTACCGCCCGGAAGTAGCCAAGGCCGTCTCGCCTTTATCCCCGAAAGCGTTTGCTTATTACAAATTTGAGTATGAAGGCACGTTCCGTGAACAGGGTGTTGATGTCAGCAAAATAACCGTTACGCCCCGCTCCTACGGCGAAGGGGTTTTCAAGGGCACGCTTTTTATCATTGAAAATACGTGGGCAATTCATAGCCTACAGCTAGAAACTATTGCTTTCCAAGGTTTTACGGTTAAAGTACGTCAGGTTTTTAGCCCGGTTCAAAACGTCTGGATGCCGGTTAACCAACGGTATGACATCGGCGGAAAAGTAATGGGAATTGGAGGAAATGGCCAGTACATCATTACCCAAACCATCAAAGACCTGAAGGTAAATCCAGCCTTTTCGGATGAGGTGCAGGTGGTTGATGAAAAAGTTGAAAAAACCGCTTCGAAGCTCACTAAACGCGACATCAAAGGAAAAAATCTGGACCAGCTTATTGCCCAGCAAAAAGAACTGACTACCAAGGATATGCGCCGCATCATGCGAGAGTATGAAAAGCAAGACCTGAAACGGCAACGCGATCCGGAAACCGCCCCCGTCTCCCGCTCCGACTCCACCACCATCGACTCATTGGCTGCCAAACGCAACACGGCTTTCTGGGATTCGCTGCGCACCGTTCCCTTAACGGCTGCTGAAACCAAGAGCTACGGTCGCCACGACAGTTTGAAAATTGTCCGGAAAATTGAGGTAAAGCGGGATAGTGTGAAACAGGTAAAAACTCAGAAAAAGGCCGCTAAGTTTCAATTGGGTCAACTCATCTCCGGCAATACCTGGCGGCTGAATAAATCAACCTCTTTAATCTGGGAAAATCTCATTCAGGGGCTGTCGTACAATACCGTTGAAGGATACGTTCTCGTTCCTGAATTGCGGCTTCGGTACATTCCTTTCCGACCCGTTTTGAAAGATTCCGTGACGAAAAAGACCATTCGCCCCGCTCCGGTTCCCACCTGGACGCTAGCCGGAACGGGTCGCTATCAGTTTGGCCGACAGAAGTTTATCGGCTACGGAACAGCGGGTTATCAGTACAAAACGACCAACATTACCTTGTCGGGCGGACGGAACGTGGCGCAGTTTAACCCGAACCCCAATGAGCCCATCAGTCCAGCGCTGAATACAATTACTTCGCTGCTGTTTGAGCGTAACTTCATGAAACTGTACCAAAAAGACTTTCTTGGCCTGAACGCCAATTGGCGCATGTTTGATCAGAAAGTAGTGCTGAACGGTAGTCTTGAGTACGCCGAACGAAGCGAACTGGAAAATTACCGCGAAGACCTGAAACCGTGGATTAATTGGAAAAATCGAGTATTTACGCCCAATCGTCCGTTCAATGCCGAGCAGTTTACGGGCTTCTCAACGCACCAGGCGGTGGTTTTCAACCTGTCGGCTTCGGCTCGTCTGGGTGCGACAAAATACCGCTTGTGGAATGGCCGCCGTGTGAGCAGCACCAACGACAGCCCGCTTCTGATGGTTAATTACCGAAAAGGGATTTCTGGGGTGGCAGGCAGCGATGTAGACTATGACTTCGTGCAGGCGCAGCTTAGTCATTCGTTTGAAACCGGGATACGCAGTCAACTGAGTTACCAGATTGGAGGGGGCGCTTTTCTGAATGATCGGAGCGTTTTCTTCCCTGATTTCAAGCACTTTCTGGGTAATGAGTTCTTCCTCCAGCAGGGCGACCCAACGTCGCGTTTCCGCATGTTGCCTTACTACACCTACAGCACCGGGCGGCGGTTTCTGGAAGGTCACGTGTTAATCGAAACGCGCAAGTTTTTGCTCACCCAGATTCAACTGGCTCGGCTGGCAGGTTTAAAAGAACATATTTCAGTCCACTACCTGAAAACCCCCGCCTCACGCGACTACACCGAGCTGGTGTACGGCCTTGATGGCCTGATTCCGCAAGTATTGCCTTTCTTCCGCCTGGAAGTGGTGACGCAGTGGCAAGCCTGGAAATACCAGGGTCTTGGGTTCCGCATAGGCACGACGCTGAAGTTTGGCCGATAAGCCGAAGCTCCCCACTTTAGCACTCAATAAGGTGGGGAGTATTACAAAACGTCCGTTTTCCCCGTTCGGTAGGGTGATAGCAAGGCCGAGTTTGCCGGTAGTTCCGTAATCAGGTAATCAATCTGGTCAAGGTCGGCTACTTTCATGCGCATGACACTGTTCATCTTTTCGGAAATCGCCAATACGGCAACTTTTGCAGTAGCACGAATCATTGCTTTCTTTGCTTGCACCGTTTCCCAATCCGAGTCAGTTAGCCCCTCCCGCGCGTCCAGCGCATTAGTACCCATGATGCACAGATCAACCCGCAACTCCGACAGACGCTGGTAGACTTCGCCACCGACGCTCATCTGGCTATAGCGGGATATCTGGCCTCCAACCATGATGATTTCCAGATTGGGTTTGTCTAGTAATTCAACGGCAGTCAAAGGATTTACTGTAATAAAAGTAGCTTTTAACTCATGGGGTATCAGTTTAATAAATTCACGTATGGTAGTTCCGCCGCCGATTAGAACCAGCATTCCATCGTGCAGCAACTTAACGGCTTTTTCGGCAATTACTTTTTTGTTATGGTGGGAATACGTTTCCTGCAAGTTAGACGTATGGTGGTAGGCCTTCGACATAGCACCACCGCGAATCTTGATTAGTTTTCCCTCCTCTGCCAAATCGTTAACGTCTCTTCGTACAGTGTCTTCCGATACATTGAGTGAACTAGCCAGATCGCCCAAGCTAACTCTGGTGTGCAGATTTATTTGCCTTATAATTAGATCCTTACGCTCATCTTTTAAAAAAACAACTGACATAGTAAATAATGGTGTTGGTTATCCAACTACCAAGTAAAATGGGACAAAAGGCTTGCTTTTCACGAGTACAATCGCGCTGATTTTTGCCGTTCAGTATTAATTGCTTTGACAAATATTATAAAAATGAGTCAAAGACTACATCAATTACAGCAAAATTGCATTTTATGCATCTAAATGTACAATAGTTACAAATATTTCAAAATTTTATTTGAAATAATCAATAACAAAATCATATTTACGCAAATTTTGCAATAATGGCTGCAAATATTTCAAAATATTTTAATAACTAAGTGTGTCTTTTTAACACTTAAAATTCCTTATTTTTATTGAGTTAAACTACTGAAAATTAGCTTTTTAAAGCAGTTTACTCGATGAATAACTAGCCACTTTTAAATCATAATATTTCAAGTAAGCAACCCTTTAAGTATGCAAGCTGAACATTTGTCACCCGAAGCTACTTTTTCTCAACTGGGCCTTTCCCTCCCACCCGCCCCCCAGCCTTTGGGCGTTTACAAGCCTTATTTGATCGATGGCAAATACCTGTATGTTTCGGGCCATGGCCCCGTGCGGGATGATAAGAGCCTGATTATCGGTCGAATTGGTGAAGACATTGATCTGGAAGCAGGCAAGTTAGCCGCTCGCCAGGTTGGGTTGACGATCCTTTCAACCATCAAAACCAACCTGGGCAGCCTCGACCGCGTCAAACGCGTTATTAAAGTGCTGGGCATGGTGAACTGTACGCCTGATTTTGAGCGCCATCCGTATATCATCAACGGATGCAGCGAATTGTTCGCGCAGGTTTGGGGTGAAGAACACGGCATTGGCGTACGCAGTGCCGTTGGGATGGGTTCCCTGCCCGACAACATTCCGGTTGAGGTTGAAGCATTGTTTGAGTTGGTTTAATCCTTAGTTGTTTTAACCATGTTCATTATAGACGCCCACCTCGACCTGAGCATGAACGCGATGGAGTGGAACCGCGATCTGCGCCAGTCGGTTGAGCAAATTCGAAGCCGGGAAACGGGCATGACCGACAAACCTGACCGGGCCAAAGCAACCGTTTCGCTACCCGCCTTACGCGCGGGGAACGTCGGTCTGGTCGTTGCCACCCAGATTGCCCGTTACGTCGCGCCTGGAAATCCGCTACCGGGCTGGCAGTCTCCTGAGCAGGCCTGGGCGCAAACCCAGGCACAACTGGCTTGGTATCAGGCGATGGAAGAAGCGGGTGAGATGATTCAGATTCGCGATTTAGCCGGTCTGGAAGCGCATCTGTCCCTTTGGAAAGACGATGCGGCGGATTCGATCAAACCCATTGGCTACATCCTTAGTCTCGAAGGAGCCGACTCTCTGATTACCCTCGACCATGTCGAACGGGCTTACCAATACGGGCTGCGGGCTATCGGCCCCGCCCACTACGGCCCCGGACGGTATGCCCAGGGCACGGACGCCACGGGTTTCATGGGCGCTCCGGGCCGGGCCTTGCTCAAAGAAATGGAGCGGCTCAACATCATTCTAGACGCCACGCATTTGTGCGACGATAGCTTTTGGGAGGCCATGGATCATTTTCACGGCCCTGTCTGGGCCAGCCACAACAATTGCCGCGCTTTGGTCAATCACAATCGCCAGTTCAGCGACGAACAACTCAGGGAACTGATTGCGCGCGATGCCGTGATTGGGGGTGCTCTAGACGCCTGGATGATGGTACCGAACTGGGTCAGAGGGCAATCAACGCCCGAAAGCACACACTGCAACCTGGACGTTCTGATTGATCACCTCGACCACATTTGTCAGCTTGTGGGTAATGCCAACCACGTCGGGCTCGGCACCGACCTCGACGGAGCTTTTGGCAAAGAACAGTGTCCTTATGACCTGGAAACAATTGCCGATCTGCAAACCATCCCTTCCCGGCTCCAGAAACGGGGTTATTCGACAGTTGACATTGAGTTAATTATGCACGGAAACTGGCTGCGGTTTCTCCGAAAAGCCTGGCAATAACCACCGGACTAAACCTGACTAATTTTTCCGATTAAAAATAATTTTTCTCAAGTGCTTGGGACTTGAGAAAAATTGCGTAGCATTACAGTGTATTAGTTATCTATTACACTAATTAAAGCAAACACATGATTAAACTTTCTAACATAAGCTTTACCTATAGCCGGAAAAGGGTGCTCTTCCGCAATCTGCATCTTTCGCTAAGCCCAGGTAGCATTTATGGCTTGTTAGGGAAAAACGGGGCCGGAAAATCCAGTCTGCTGCGACTGATGGGTGGACTGTTGTTTCCGACGGCAGGCTACATCGAGGTGGCCGGTCACGAGCCCCGCCGCCGCCAGCCCGCCTTTCTGGAAGAATTATTTTTTATTCCGGAAGAAATTTACCTCCCAACGGTTAGCCTGGAACGCTACATCGCTACGATGGCCCCTTTTTACCCCAAATTCGATGAGGCGCAATTCCGGCAATACCTGAGCGAGTTCGATGTTCCGCAGGATCAGAAGCTAACATCGATGTCGTATGGCCAGAAAAAGAAAGTGCTGATCAGCTTCGGGCTGGCCACCAATACGCGCATCCTGATCATGGACGAACCGACCAACGGCCTCGATATTCCGTCGAAGAGCCAGTTCCGGCGCGTGGTGGCTTCGGCGCTTGCCCCCGACCGGCTTATTCTGATTTCGACGCACCAGGTCCGTGATCTCGATAACCTGATTGATGCCATCATCATTCTCGATAACAGCGAAATCTTGCTGAACCACTCGCTCGAACACATCTCTAACCGCCTCCTTTTCGGCACGCTCTCAACGGTCGAAACCAATGAGCGGGTCCTTTACGCCGAGCCTTCCTTGCGGGGATACACCGTCGTGATGGAAAATGCGGAGCAGGAAGACAGTAAAGTGGATCTGGAGCGGCTTTTCAATGCCGTTACCACAAACCGAGAACGCGTCAAAACCCTTTTTCGCTAACGCCATGCTCATCATCCTCCACCTTCTCCTATTCACCTTGACAAAAGGCTTTTTCATTCCTTGTCTATAACCCGATATCTACGCCATGAACCAAGTTTTTAACACAAGACGCTTCGGCCTGTTGGTCGCCAAACACTGGACGGAGCACCGCCGCCAATACGGATTTTCAGTCTTTGTCCTGGCCGGACTCATGATTGTTTGGTATGCTCTGCTTAAGCCGGGCTACGGTCCGCAGCAGTTACTGCTGATTTTAACCATTTTGCTGGGCGGTGGCATTCATGCTAGTACTCTATTTAGTGAATTAGGCAATCCCTCCCAAGGAATCGGTTCGCTTACTTTACCCGCCTCCCGACTCGAAAAAATGTTGGTAGCTTTTCTTTTTTCAATTCTATTCTTTCCTATTGCGTTGGGGTTGTTTTATGTGATTACAACTCCTTTTCTCAATTACTACCTGACAACGCCCGATGCAGCCTTTTATCCTAAAGAAAATGTTTTAGTTGAAGCCAAAACGACTCGTCTTTTCTTTGGCCTTTATTTCTTTGTCCATGCGGTGGCTTTATTGGGTTCTATTGCCTTCCAAAAACAAGCGTTTATTAAAACAACAGCTGTGTTTTTTATTGCTATTGGAGTTACGATGTACCTAAATACTGGAATTGCTACGCTTCTATTCTCCGACCAATCTATAAAAGATATTAACAGTGCAACCCCCTTTAATTCAGTAACCATAAACTTGGACGACACCCATCGATACCCAGTAATCCTTCCCGAATCGAGTCAACTGCTGGCGATTGTGTTCTTGGGATTTGTCCTAATTATGTTGTGGTATATCACCTTTTTGAAATTGAAAGAAAAGCAGATTTAGTGTATGGATTTTCGCGATAAACAAGCCATCTACCTGCAAATTGCCGACTACGTCTGCGAGCAGGTCTTACTGGGGAAATGGCCCCCGGGCGAGCGGATTCCGTCCGTGCGCGATTTAGGTGTAGAACTGGAAGTTAACCCCAATACGGCCATGCGGACCTACGAGTTTTTGCAGCAACAAGGCATTATTTACAACAAACGAGGCATTGGCTATTTCGCCGCCGAAGACGCAACCGACCGCATTACGGCCTTCCGCCGCGAGCAATTCCTGGCGAACGAACTGCCTCAGTTTTTCCGCAACCTGTATTTGCTCAACATTGATCTGAGCGAGATCGAGCAGCGTTACAAAGCGTTTGTCAACCAAACTTTTCCGGTGAGCTAATAAGCTACTGGTCAAACCAGATTTTCTATGAAAACAAGCAATAAACTTCTGATTGGTTTGCTGGCGGTTGTCGTGCTTGCCATGTTCGGTTTCAACACAGTGCTGAAATCGGAGTACAAAAAAATAGATTTAACGGATGAGTTTTATGGGTTCGACCGGCAGACTGTAGCTCCCTTCAAGGTAATTAAAATTGAAGGCAGTAACCACCAATTCGTGGAAATTCGGTCCGGCAAAGACTATGCCTTCCGTTTAGAAAAACACCATCAGGAAGATTCCAAGGTCACTCATCGCGTTGTTGGTGACACGTTGGTGGTAACCATACCCATTCCGAAAGATTACCGACCTTACGAAGCAGGTACTTCCTCTAGATGGGGGAAACCAGTTGCTTACATCATTGCCCCGTCCCTTGAAGGCATTCGGGTTAGTGGTGCGACGGGTAAACTAGCGAATTGGCAAGCTAATGACCTGAATGTAATTGTTAGTGACTCGGCAGGTGGTTTGCTGCTCGAAAAAACGAATATCCGCAATCTACGGGCAACTGTTGAAAAGACTAGTTTATTAGAAGCTGGCAGACCAAATCAGATTGGAAACGCTACCATATCGGTAAAAAACAACGCTCGTTTCATAAGCCGAACCGCGCAGATTGATGCACTATCCGTGCAGGCAGACACCTCCGCTATGGTCGAGCTTCCTGGTGCATTGTTGTCTAAACTCAAATAATTTGAATTGCGCGGTGGCGGTTTGGCCCGCCACCGCGCAACTTTTTACCACTTCATTTTAATCACTTCGGAACCTGCCAGCAAGTAAGCGCCCGTCCCGTACACCTCCCAGCTTTCGGCGCTGAAATTCCGGCGGGGATCGGCGCCGATGGGCTGCACCCAACCTACCCGACCTTCGGGGGATACCAGCGTATTGAGGCCCTCCCAGGCTTTTTTCACAATCGGCTGGTATTTGGCTTTGTCCAGAACGCCCTGATTCACACCCCAGGCCAGTGCGTAGCAAAAGAACCCTGAGCCGCTGCCTTCTCCACCGGGATAGGATTCAGGGTCGAGCAAACTGGCCCGCCACAAGCCGTCGGCTTGTTGCAGCGTAATGATTTTTTCGGCCATCTGCTTGTACATGGTTACGTAATAATCGCGGTTCGAATAGTTTTTAGGCAGTTCATCCAGCAGACGCACCAGACCACCCATCACCCAGCCATTCCCGCGCGACCAGAAAATTTTCTTGCCGTTTGCTTCGCGTTTGCCTTCGCCCTGCGCATTGATCAAATACGAGGCATCACGCGCAAAAAGGTGTTCTTCCTGGTTATACAGCAGGTCGTAGGTTTCTTTGAATAGCTTATCGTTAAGGGTATAATAGGAAGGATCTTTGAGCGTCGTACCCAGCTTGGCTAACGTTGGTGGGGCCATAAACAAAGCGTCGCACCACCACCAAATAATGCCGTGCTGCCGGATTTCCCGCCCCGGAACACTCTGCATGCGTTGCACGGTATCAATAGTCGGCTGAATCATCCGACGATCTTTTTTCTGGCGGTACAAATCAATGTAGGTTTGGCTAATGGCAATATCATCCGCGTGGTCGTACCGTCGGCCGGGTTTCCAGTTGGTTCGATTGCCCAGTGCCATGAGCGAATCCAGGATGGTTTTCGATTTAGTTGTTTGGTAGGCTGCAACAACTCCCGCATAAAACGCTCCGTTCGTCCAGTCGGTTGGGTTATGTTTCGGGTTTTTGAGTTGCCACTCCGTCACCTTCTGCATGTTGGCTTTGATCACATCCTTTTTGAAGATATCATCAGCCGCTTTAGCGGTTGACGCCCGAACGGGTTTATCATTCCCTGGCTCATAAGCATAAGCAGGCATGGCTCCGTGCAGCAGTGCACACAAGGCAAGCGAATAAAATACTTGTTTCTTCATAGTAACGAATTAGAGGATAAGACTTATTTGCGGGTGCCGAACAGGCCAGCAACCGCCGTTTGCATCCTGATAAGCTCAATTAAACGGTAGTCTACTTGGCCCCTTTGCCAGTTTTTTGGCTCCGATCCCGACAAGTCTTGCAGATGTACAATCTTTTTTGCTCTTTTCCCCGTTATACAGCTACCGCAACATTCCGTAATTTGAATGACCAACCTTGAAGTAATCTTAATTTTAATGGCCGTCCTGGCCGCCCTGTCTTCGGTAACCAATAAGCTAAAGATCCCTTATCCAGTTCTTTTGGTTATTGCGGGCCTAATCATTGGTTTTATTCCTGGTATACCCGACATTAATGTTCCTCCCGACCTTATTTTTCTGATTTTCCTACCGCCTTTGCTGTATGACGCGGCGGGCAATGTTTCCTGGCACGAGTTCAAAAAATACCGCCGTCCCATCTCGACGCTGGCTATTTGGCTGGTTTTCTTTACAACCACGGCGGTTGCGGTAGTTGCGCATTACTGCATACCTGGATTTAGCTGGCCGCTGGCTTTCGTACTGGGTGCCATTGTTTCTCCGCCGGACGCGGTGGCTGCCACAAGTGCCACCAAAGGACTAGGATTGCCCAAGCGGGTGCTGGCCATTCTGGAAGGGGAAAGCCTCGTGAATGATGCCTCTGCGCTGGTTGCCTACCGCTATGCCGTGGCTGCTGTGCTGAGTGGGACCTTTGTGCTCTGGCAAGCTAGTTTCCAGTTTTTGCTGGTGGCAGGCGGAGGCATTGCCGTAGGGCTGGCCATTGGGTATGTATTCAGCCGCATTCATAATTATCTGCTGGATAATGCCACTATTGAGACCACGCTAACCATTCTAAAACCCTTTGTTTCCTACCTTCTCGCTGAACACCTGGGCTTTTCGGGCGTACTGGCGGTGGTCTCAACAGGTTTGTTTATATCCTGGCGCTCCCACGAAATCTATTCTTTTCAGACCCGCATCCAGATTAACGGCTTTTGGAACATCCTGATTTTTTTGCTTAATGGCTTTGTTTTCATCATCATCGGCTCGCAGTTACCCATCATCCTGAAAGGGTTAGGAAACGATTCTTTGCCGAGCTTATTTGGTTATGGCTTGCTGATCAGCTTTGTGGCCATTGCGGCCCGCATCGCCTGGATTTTTCCTCTTTCCTATTTTTCTTCGCTTTTTCGGAAGCTGAAAAACAAAAACGGTGAAGTAATCAACCCCAGTAAAAATGAGCTATTTATCATCTCCTGGGCTGGTATGCGGGGCGTTGTTTCGCTGGCAACTGGCTTGGGCCTTCCCCTAACGCTAACCAACGGCGAAGCCTTCCCGCAGCGGAACGTCATTTTGCTTTTTACGTTCATCGTTATCTTTGTTACCCTGGTACTTCAGGGTTTAACCCTTCCTTTTTTGGTTCGTAAGCTGAAAGTGCAGGAATCAGAAGCGGAGACTTGGGACGAAGAAAAACGGCTTCGGCTCGCCATGGCGAGAAGTTCTATTTTCTTCATAGAAAGTGAGTTATCGCTGAATCTTCCCGATCAGGTGTTGAATGACCTTAAGGAAATGTTTGAACACCAGATCAATTACCTCAATGGCGTCGTGCGATTGGGGGATAAACCCAAAAAAGGCGAAGATTTAGAAGCCACAACCATTTTTCGGCAGTATCTCGCCAGTGAGTCACAGATCCTTGACCACCAGCGAAATACGATTATTCGCTGGCACAAAGAAGGCACGTTCAGTGAAGAAGCCATTCGTAACATAGAGCAGGAACTAGACATTCGCAGTTTGAACCTGGAAGCACAGCAAAAGCGTTTGACAACGCCCAACATGCCGGGGTCATCGCAGCGGCTAACTTCCTAACCAAACAAAAAGCCGGGCTGTCCAGTCCGGCTTTTTGTTTGGTATTGGTTTGATTTACCGGGGTCCTCTACTACCCCGGCCCTGCCCACCTGGAGCAGCTTCCGGCTGGCTCTGATTCTGTCCGGGTGCGCGCTCCTGCATCTGAATGCGCGGCTGCACGGGCACTACCCGCCCCTCGCTGTTTTGCCGATCACCGCGGTATTGGGGAACGGTCCGCCCGCCCGACGGAGCCTCGGCGTTCGGCGCATAATTCGGTCTTTCTCGCGGAGACTCATTACCGCCACGCGAATTATTCCGGTTATTTTCTGGCCGATTCCACTCGTTTGTATTGGGTCGATTTTCTGGCTGATTCCAGTTATTGGGTGCATCCCGCCGCTCATTAGGGCGGTTCCAATTGTTATTTTGGGGCGTATAGGTGCCCCGGTCATTGGCTCGATTTCCATTGTTGATCGACCCGTTGTTACGACGATTCTCCAAGTCTGTATCTCTGTTCCGATAGCCTCCATTAGGGGCATCCCGACGGTCATCTGGCCGGTTCCAGTTGTTGTTCGACCAGTTATCGCGCTGATTATTTCGGTACGCATTTCGGTTATCCCGCTCACCGCGCGAATAGCCGCTGCGCCAGTTTCCGGCTATGTTTGGTCGGTAAAACCCAACGGCTCCGCTCCGAATTTCCGACCGCCCTGGCCGTCCCAGATTATCTACTCGGTAGATCGGTCCATTATGACGTGGGCCGTATGAATAAACCCGATTGTTGTTTCGGTAATAATTATTGATAATCGTCGTCTGGTTGTAAATAGTTACAACGCGTGGCCGGGGAACGTAATAGCTGTAAATCCGTGGATGCGAAATGTATGTCTGCGGAACAAAAACCCAGAAATTAGACGGTATATTGATCGAGACATTCACGCCAATGCCTGGTCCTAGCGGTGCCCAACCGTAATAACCACCACCCGAACGCCAGCTTACCCAGGCTGGTCCCCACTCATCGCCCGGTACCCAGGCCCATCCATTGTAGTCATCGTAAAACCAACGTCCGTAGTGAAAAGGCGCCCATCCCCAGGGATAATCGGAAACCCAGGTATTGCCATATTCGGTCATTACCCAATGCCCATCGGTTGCGTACGGCTGGAAATCCCGGCCCACGTTGGGCGACCAGACTTCACCGTAGGTAGGGTGTTCCATCCAGCGGCCATAAGGAGCCAGTTCATCGTAAAAATCATCAACAGGCATACCCATCCCTGGCTGTGCAACGGCTTCCAGAGAAGCAACCGAACCCGCGACCAGGAAGGCAAGCAGGAAAAGGAAGCGTAATTTATGAACTGCTTTCATGGTCGACAGTGATTATAAAAGGTGATTTTTAATCGTTAGATACCTTGAAACACAAAAAGTTTAACGAAAGTTGATAATTTCTAAGCCCCTGTTTTTTCGAATTTTATTAAGTCGCAAAAGCACGCCTTATGCCTTACCTCTATCCAATTTTTTGTAACTTGGATCAAAATCAATCCTATCGAAATCAATGGCTCTTTTCAAGCTGCAAATCAACGGCCGGAGCTACCAAACCGAGGCGGAGCCAGATACGCCCTTATTGTGGGTTCTGCGCGATCACCTGGGCCTGGTTGGCACGAAATACGGCTGCGGCATTGCCATGTGTGGTGCCTGTACCGTTCACCTTAACGGCGAAGCAACACGCTCCTGCGTCCTGCCGGTTTCATCCATCGGCACAGGCAAAGTCACCACCATCGAGGGGCTTTCTAAAAACGGGGATCATCCGGTTCAGAAAGCCTGGGACGAAATCGACGTAGCCCAGTGTGGTTACTGCCAGGCCGGACAAATCATGGCGGCGGCGGCCCTCCTGAAGCGCAATCCTAAGCCCTCTAACGAAGAAATCGACGCTTCGATGTCCGGCAATATCTGTCGGTGTGGAACGTACCACCGCATTCGCGAAGCCGTAAAAGTGGCCGCCACCAAACCGAAATAGCCATGCAGACAATTCATCCAAGCAGACGGAATTTTCTTAAAATAGCCGCCGCAACCGGAGGGGGCCTGTTGCTCGGTTTCAACTGGACCGAAGCGGAAGCCGTTGCCGCTGTTGACGCCACTGCGGCCTCCACACTGGCAGCCTCCCGCGTGGCCCCGGGCGTTGGTTTTAATAGCTACCTGTCCATTAGTCCACAGGGCATTATCACCATTCTGTCGCCTAACCCCGAAGTTGGACAAGGTATCAAAACGGCCTTCCCAATCATCGTCGCCGAGGAACTGGATGCCGACTGGAAAAAAGTCGTTGTGGAGCAGGCCCCGCTGGATACTAAAAAGTTTGAACGTCAAGTGGCCGGGGGTAGCGGCTCAATTCCCCACTCCTGGAAACGCCTCCGCGTAGCGGGTGCTACGGCCCGGCAAATGTTGCTAGAAGCCGCCGCCAAGCGCTGGAATGTACAAGCGTCGGAGTGCACGACCGATAAAGGGTTTGTGTTGCATGCTGCTAGTAACCGAAAATTGAGTTACGGTGAATTAGCGACCGAAGCTGCCCAGCTTACCGCCCCCACGGATGTCAAATTGAAGGCCGAAAAAGACTTTAAACTGATCGGTCAGCATATCAAAAACGTGGATAACCCGGGCATATTGACCGGAAAACCGCTCTTTGGTCTGGATTTTTACCGGGAAGGCATGCTGTTCTCCATGATTCAGCGTCCGGCCTTTGGGTATAAACTAAAATCCGTTGATTCTGCCGCCGCGAAAGCCATGCCGGGCATTGTCAACGTGGTCACTTTCGGCAATAATGTGGCCGTGGTTGGCAAATCAACCTGGCAGGTCAAGAAGGCCAAAGACGCGCTGAAAATCGACTGGGAGAAAGACGGTGAACTGGAAAGCACCGACGACCATAACCGCCTCTTCAAAGAGATGCTCGATAGCACAAACGCTACCGTTCGTCGCAAGGACGGAAACGTTGAGGAGGCATTCAAAAACGCGGCGAAAGTGGTAAAGGCAGAATACCAATGTCCGTTCTTACCACATAACCCGCTGGAACCCATGAACTTTTTCGCCCACGTTCGGGCGGATGGAGTCGAACTAGTTGGCCCTACGCAAACGCCCGAACTTGCCCGCAGCGAGACGGCGAAGCTCCTCGGTATTGCCCCCGAAAAGGTAACCGTTGAGCTCACGCGCATGGGTGGTGGGTTTGGCCGCCGACTCAAAGCTGACTACGTGATTGAAGCCGTGCAGGTGTCCAAACTGGTCAATGCACCGGTAAAAGTGATCTGGACCCGCGAAGACGACATGACGGGGGGCAGCTACCGCCCCGCCGTTCGCTACCGCTTTGAAGCGGCCCTGGATGCCCAGAACAACCTGATTGGGTACAAACTCCGGGGAGCCAGCATCAACGCCGGAAATGCAACCCGGGAGGATAACTTCCCGTCTGGCGCGGTCGATAACCTACTGATTGATAGCGTCGATCATAAATCCCCCATTACAACTGGTCCCTGGCGGGCGCCCATCACCAATTTCCTCGCCTTTGCCGAGCAATCATTTATTGATGAGATTTCGCAGGCGGCGGGCAAAGATCCCGTACAGTTTCGTCTGGAATTACTGGATAAAGCGAAGCAAAAACCAGTCGGCGCGATTAAATACGACGTTGATCGGATGAAAGGCGTTATTCAGATGGCGGCTGAGAAATCAGGCTGGGGCAAAAAGAAAAATGTCGCGCAGGGTTTCAGCGTTTACTTTTCGCACCGTTCGTACGTAGCCCAAGTTGGCGAAGTGAGCCTGCAAAAAGGCAAGCCCGTTTTACAAAAAGTTTATTCGGTTGCCGACTGTGGCATCGTGATTAACCAGAGCGGTGCGCAACAACAGGTAAGAGGCTGCATTGTGGATGGCATTGGTCATGCTATGTACGGGAATATCACGTTCAAGGACGGTATTCCCGAGCAGAAGAATTTTAACTCGTTTCGCCTTATTCGGCTGAATGAAGTTCCAGAAGTGGAGGTTCATTTCGTGCAGAATACCATTGAGCCAACGGGTCTGGGTGAGCCTTCGCTCCCGCCCGCCGGTGGTGCGGTTGCCAATGCACTTTTCAAGGCGACCGGAAAGCGCCTGCGGAGCCAGCCTTTCGCTGAGCAGGAAGGCTTCAAAGGCGTCTCGTAGCTGATTCCAACAAGCTTGCTTCTGCCCTGTCGTACGGTTCTTTACGACAGGGCTTTTTTTTGCCCACCCACTCAGCACGCGCGACCAGCCTTTTTTAAGGAAGCTACTTACAACTCCTGCGATAAGCCCAACTTCAGCTTCTTCCTTGTTGGCTTGCCAGTTAGCCAAAATCTCTAAACTCTATTCTTTCGTAAGTGTTATTGCACTAACTGCTTACCGGTTTTCATGCTCCGTATGTTACTTCTGCGCCTGCTCTGGCAAATTCCAACGATTGTTGTTCTTACTTTCCTGCTTCTTATTGTAGTTAACGAATATGTTCTTGCCAGACCGAGTCAACGCGTGAAGGACATTCCGTATGTGTTCCCCAACAGCCCGGACTTTGATAAAGACCGCCATATTCTGGATGTCTACGCACCGCGCCGCACCTCCGCTTCGCCTCAGCCGGTGGTGGTGTTTATTCACGGCGGGAACTGGGACAGTGGCAATAAGAATATCTACAAATTTATTGGTCGGCGACTGGCCCGGCAAAACGTGGTGACGGTCATTATCAACTACCGTCTTTCGCCCCAGGTACAAGTGCCCGCCATGAGCAACGACTGCGCCCGAGCGGTGCTGTGGACCAGCCAGCACATCAGCGAATACGGCGGCGATCCAGCCCGCATTTTTGTGATGGGCCACTCGGCGGGCGGCGGGTTAGCGGCTTTACTGGCTACCAATGATGGTTTATTTACGCAACTAGGTCTAAAGCAAAATCCAGTTAAAGGGGCCATCCTAGATGATCCGGCGGGATTGGATATGGCCGATTATCTGACCAAAATGGAGTATGCCAATGACGAACAGTATCTAATTCCTTTTGGGAAGGAGCCAGGCGTTTGGCGTAACGTGTCTGCTCTGTATCACCTCCAAAAAGACAGTCCGCCCATGCTGCTGTACGTAGGCGGTCGCACGTATCCGAGTATCGCCAACAGCTCCCAGAAATTCCGTGAACGACTTGAGGCACTTGGCATTCAGCACCACTTTAAAATCTTACCCGGCAAAAAACACGTAGGTATGGCTACCCAGCTTTTCTGGAAAAACAACATCATTTACCAGGATTTACTGAAGCTTGTCCGCGCCAAACCTTGAAATCAAAAGGGCCCTTTTCGAAGTTTATGTAGCGTAACCGAAACAAAACCCATGTTCCAAGCCGATTCAGCCAATCAGGAAACCCGGAAGCAGTTGCTTCAATTACTCAAAGGCGGCAACGCCCACCAATCGTTCGAAGATGCCGTGAAGGATTTGCCCGCTTCGTTGCGCGGTGTAAAACCGGACAAGCTCCCTTACAGCATCTGGCAACTTGTGGAGCATATCCGCATTGCCCAGTGGGACATTCTGGAATTTTCCCGCGATCCTGCCCACCAATCGCCCGACTGGCCCGAAGGTTACTGGCCCAAAGAGCTGGCTCCGGCAGACGAAGCGGCCTGGGAACAGTCGTTAGCCCAAATTCAGAAAGATCAGGATTCTTTTATGGCTTTACTCAATGATCCTAACAACGATTTATACACGCCTTTTCCGTACGGCGATGGCCAAAACCTGCTTCGAGAGGCACTGCTCATTGCAGATCATACCAGTTACCATACCGGCGAAATCATTATTATCCGACGCTTACTGGATGCCTGGAAATGAGGTCAACTTAGCGTAAAAGCATCACCATGCCGCGCATCAACGGGCGGCGGGGATCGTAACGCAATGTGTAGACATACGCACCGGGTGGGAGTTCTTTGCCTTTCATTCGTCCGTCAAATGGTTCTTTATACCCACTCGGTGCCCAGTAAACTACTTCACCCCAGCGGTTGTAAACGGTCACTTCTACCGTCGGAAATGCCTCGACCCCTTTCATCGACCAAATATCGTTCACACCGTCCCCGTTGGGAGAAAAAGCATCCGGCACCCAAATGCGCTCGTAAACAGTGATATGGACGGACGATTCAGCTTTACAACCCGCCGCGTTTTCTACCCGCAACGTATACGTGGTGTCATCTTCAATGTTCTCCACCGAAACGCTCGGTGTGCCTGAATTCGCCAAATAAATCGTGGGCGTCCAGGTAAACAGCACCGGATTACCCGTTAATTCAGGATTCAGCGTTAACGAACTTCCCGCCGAGGTGATGATTTCTTCCGGGAACTGAATGGTTGGAATCGGCGCGACTACCGCCGTTTGGGTGGCTACCGCACCGGGGCAGTCGGGCGAGAAAACAACGGTATAGGTAAGCACGTGCTCGCCCAGGCCCGCCCGTTGGGGGTCGAACTGATCGCCCGATACACCGGTGCCCGCAAAGACGCCTCCCGCCGGGGTTGCGGCAAGAGATAAAGCAGCATGATCGGTACCGCAGAATGCCGAAACGGGCGTAAATCGAAGGTCAACGCCGGGAACCGCCTCCACCACAAACGGCGCTGACACCCCTTTGCAGCCGTTAGCCGCCGTGGCCGTAATAACGAAGCTGCCGGGCGTTTTGGTGGCGTGATTTGCGCCGGTTTCGCTGGCAATTGTTTGTCCGTCCTGCTGCCAGGCGTAGCTGGCTCCACCACTGCCCGTTAATGGAAGTGAAGAACCAGGACAAAGCTTATGGGTTGTTGCCTGAATGACCGCCTGCACGGCGGGAGCTCGCAATATGGGTACATTAGTCGTCTGAAAGGTACAGCCAAATTGAGTTTGGGTCAA
The DNA here is from genome assembly GCF_021484805.1 of Tellurirhabdus bombi. Lineage (NCBI taxonomy): Bacteria > Pseudomonadati > Bacteroidota > Cytophagia > Cytophagales > Spirosomataceae > Larkinella > Larkinella bombi. The sequence continues at coordinate 4,246,566 of NZ_CP090557.1, forward strand.
CAACGCGCTGTACTGACCAGGCTGGGCAACCGTCAGGGCATTTGTTACCTGACCAGCCATCGCCTGACCATTCAGGTACCATTGATAAGCCCTGCTATCACCGCTAGGCACAGTCATCGTTACGGAGCCATCGGCGGCGCACAGTTGGCCCTTTATGTCAAGATCGGTAGTTAAATCAACAACGGTAACTTTGACACTCTGCGAACTGCTGGCTTTTCCGCACTCCGTTTTAAAGGAAATAACAACGGAATAAGCCCCTGATTCCTGTACTCCCAGACTGGCACCGGTCGCGTCGGGCAAATTGATTCCATCCCGTTGCCACTGATAATTCCAGGCGGGATTGACCGTTGTTTGCAGAGTCAGGTTCTTTCCTTTACAGACCGTAAACTCTGTTGTTCCGGTGGGGTGGTTCTGCTCCCAGACGGTTGATGTCGGTGCTTTGACGGGCGGGCAATCCACGACCAGAAACTGAAATTCGCGGCGGACCTCTCCTATTTTCTGACCAGCCCGGTATTCTTCAACCTTTACGGCAAAGACAAACAAGCCTAATTCGCTGGCTGTCACAGACAGTTGCCCGGTTTTCTCATCGACTGACAATGATGGGCTGCC